>JBIPMY010000195.1:0-10873 GCA_044376335.1 Bryobacter sp. | reverse complement strand
TGTGGACCTGTCGTATTCAATCATGCCCATACTGCTGGGCCCGTATTCGCCGTTATGTACAAGTCCAAACCAGATTCGCACTGCTTCCACCAATATTGACGAAACCGACGCTCGCTTCATTGCATCAGGCGAAAACATCTGAAAACCGCGCTTTTCAGCATCAAAATACCCAAACCCGCCTTTCCCCGTCATGCCTTCTCCATCGTAGAAAGTCTTACCAAACCAGAGCTTCGTACTCTCCACTTGCCAGGGCCCAATGTGCTCCTCACCCACCACCTGCTTCAATCGAAACTTTCTCCCGTTCTTGTGCTCCACCACTTCAGCCGTATCCTCGGTCACCTGAAATTCCCCAGTCGCCCCAAAACGCAATACCTTCTTCGCCCACGATTTCTGCTCTGCAGCTCCCAGCGATTTCACGTCCCAAGCTCCATCCGAATGAAGAATCATCTCCACTCGTCGCGAGTCATTCCTGCCCGTCCAAATCACGCGATCTTCGGCAACACGAACTCGTTCCACCGAAAACGGTACATACTCGAAAAACTTCACCAGCCGCTTCGCCCGCAAATCAAAAACGAATTTTCGATGCATCCCGGGGCTTGGCTTCTCAGGCTTGCAGCCGATTACAACGTCAGTGGTTGATACCCTCTCAAGGTGGGCAAGGCACTGCCCATCGGCCATTCCCTTCTCAATCGCAATCCGATAGACCGTTCCCGCCTCATCTTGCCGTTGCAAGAACAAGCCAATCCGCGTTTGCTCGTCCCATGACACCCAGCCGGTCTTGCCATCTACGCGCTGTTTCGGGCGTCCGAATGCCACCACCAGATCCATCTCCCCATCAATCGCCTCACGCTTTAGTACGCGCACGTGATAAACATCCGGATCCCAGCTCCTCATCTGATGCGCCACCGCATTGTCGGCAACGCTCGCACCCCACAGCGATAGCCCCCCAACAAGAATGAGCAAGACGCGCATATGCTCAAGAGAAGCACACCTCCGTCCCCGTTACAACAAAACTCCGCTAGCTCGCCTGCTCCAGTTCTTCCTCAAGCGCCTGCCGTTGATACAACTCAGCATAGTAGCCGCCCTGCTCAATCAGCTGCGCGTGATTGCCTTGCTCAACCACCTTCCCCTTGTCCAGCACAAAGATCACATCCGCATCCTTCACCGTCGAAACCCGGTGCGACACAAACAACGCCGTCCGCCCCACCATCACTTCCCGCAAATGGTGCAGTATCTTCTCCTCGGTAACGGTATCGACGCTCGACAGCGAATCGTCCAGAATCAGCATAGCCGGCTCTCGGATAATCGCGCGAGCAATAGCCGTCCTTTGCTTCTGCCCACCTGAAAGCGTAATCCCACGTTCGCCGATGATCGTTTCATAACCGTCTGGAAACTTCGCGATGTCCTCGCTCAATCCACTTTTTTGAGCCGCTGCTTCCACTTGGTCTCTGCTTGCTTCAGGCACTCCCAGCGCAATATTCTCTTCGAGCGTAGTGCTGAACAAAAACGTCTCTTGCGGCACAAATCCAATGCTCTTCCGCAACTCCATCGGGTCGAGCAACCGCAAATCCACCCCGTCCAAAAGCACCCTCCCGCTTGTCGGGTCCAGCATTCTCGGCACCAGATTTAAAAGCGTCGACTTTCCCGACCCCGTCTTGCCAACGATTGCCGCCGTTTGTCCCGCTTCGATTTTCAAATTGATTCCAGCCAGCGCACTAACATCCCCGAATTGCACCGAGACATTCTCGAAAACAAGCTCCCCCCGAACATCCTTCAATTGGGTCGGTTTTTCCGGTGCCGAAATACTGGGCACTGCATCAAGAATTTCGCGAATGCGCTTCAGGCTTGCCGTTCCCCTCTGCGTTAGATTCACCACCCAGCCAAACGCAATCATGGGCCAGATCAACAGCCCCATATAAGTCTGAAACATCACAAACGATCCAAGACTAATCTGGCCCGTAGCAAGCCTCCAGCCCCCTGCCCACATCACCAACAGAAACGTACAACCTACAAGGGCCTGCAACAGCGGATAAAAAATCCCCGTATCCCTCGCAAGTCCAAGATTCGACCGAATGTAGCTCTGATTGAGAACTTCAAACTTCTTCAGTTCCGCTTCTTCCTGCGCAAACGCCCTTACGATCCGCGCCCCATTCAGGTTCTCTTGCACACGGCTCGAAATATCGCTGAACTCACCCTGAATCTTCTCAAACCGCTTGTGAATCTTCTGCCCAAAGTAAACCACAACCAGACTGATCAGAGGAGCCGGAATCAGCGCAATCAGCGTCATTTGCCAATCCACACTCGCCATCACACTGATGGCCAGAACAGTAGTGAGCGTCGTCTCCAGCCAGTACATAACCCCCGGCCCAAGCATCATCCTCACCTGGTTCAAGTCGTTCGTTGCTCGTGCCATGATGTCGCCCGTGCGCATCTTCTGATAGAAGTCTCCACTCAGACCCACCATATGCCTGAAGATGTCATTCCTCATGTCAAATTCCACATCGCGCGAAATCCCAACCAGGATCAGCCGCATGTAGAACTGCATAACCCCCCTCAGGCACCCAAACAGCAGCAGAATTGCCCCAAAACTTAGTAGCTTCTCAAGTGCAAATCCGGCCAGTAGAGCGTCAAAGGCATCCCGGATGATCAGCGGATTTAATGTCGCAAAGACTACCTTGCCTACAAGGCAACCCAACCCTGCTGCCATTCCCTTGCGATAACGCCGCAAGTAAGGCCAGGCAATGTCTACCGTCGTTCGAAACGTTCCAGCCACTACCTAGAGCCCAATCCAATAACTGATTGTCTTGAGCCACTCATAGAATGCGGTTCTTCTCGAATGGCGAAACTTCCACCATTGGCCCACCGGAAAATCGCTGTTGTCTGCAGAAACCACCACTGCTTCGAGTTCCGGCGACATCTCCCGAAATACCTTTCCCGATCGTCTGGTGTGGTAGTTGGAAGTCACCAGCAAATACTTTCGGATTCCCTGCTCACGCATCAACTTTCCGATCACAATCGACTCGTCCCTGGTAGAGTCAACGCGGTTCTGTAAAGGTGTGACTTTGTCTACTGTGCACCCCTGGCTTGTCAGGAATTCGGCTGCCAGAGTCGATTCCGTTTTGCCAAAAACCTCCATGGAACCGCTGAGCCAGAGCCGATCGGCAAACCCGCTTTTCAGTAATTCGCACCCCTTCATGGCTCTGCTTCCGCTCGTATCCCCACCAAGCACCACGATCAGATCTGCCTTCTGTGGTTCCTGCACTTCCACGAGATAGGAACCGACCGAGGTCAGCATGTAGTTTCGGCCAACCCACAAACTGCCAGCCAGGATGGCCAGGGCCAAAACGAGCTTTAGCTTGCGCAAGTTCTAGAGGTCCTCAGGAGATCTACGCACATCACCGTTGCTCTGGTCCAAATGCCCAACCTCACGCAAGCGCTGAAACATTCTCTCAACTTCGGCTTCATCTTCCAGTGTCAGGATCGGATGCCGTTCCAGCTCCGATGTCGCACCATTACGCACCGCAATGATTGCCTGCCTTTGCCTTTGTGGGGCTCCGTCCAGCAGCGCGTGTGGCGCGCAATTGCAAACCATCTCCCTCAGTCGCCCCGACGATTCCAGATCACCAGCAAAGATAACCAACACCTTGCGTCCCTTGTCCACCGTAAGCTTCATCACCAACGGCGTAAGCCAGCCGGTTGTTTCGATCCGTGTAATGGAACTCCAGGGAATGATTTTGTTTCCGATTGCCAGTTCCCGGTCGGTCACTTCAATCACCGGATGCATGCTAAGCCAGAACAAAAGAAGCGCACTGGCAAAAAACAAAGCTGCCGGTACAACTGCAGGGCTCCACTGCCACGCCACCCAGGCCGACATGAGGCCCAGCAGAACCGCAACGATTCCCATATAGACGAAATGTTTCGATGGCGCAAACCGGGTCATCTCAATTTTGCTCTTCCCTCCAGCCTAATCCTCTCTATCCCCTGCGTCAAACGCGTATTACAGATCGATACTCTCAAGATGCTCAGTGGAAACACTTTCGGCCCACAAATTTATTTTTACCCGCCATTATGCAATAGTGATAATGAATGCTCAATACTGAAAGACTTCCCGTTACCGTTCTTTCCGGCTTCCTCGGTGCAGGCAAAACTACCCTCCTCAACCACGTCCTCAACAACCGCGAAGGCCTCAAGGTCGCTGTCATCGTCAACGACATGAGCGAAGTCAATATCGATGCCGCTCTGGTTCGCTCCAACGAAAAATTGGTCGAAATGTCCAACGGCTGCATCTGCTGCACACTACGTGAAGACCTGCTCGAACAAGTGGCTCTCCTCGCAGCCGAAAAACGCTACGACTATCTCCTCATTGAATCCACCGGCATCTCCGAGCCCATGCCCGTCGCCGCAACCTTCAGCTTTGCGAGCGAAGACGGACATTCCCTTTCAGACCTCGCTCGCCTCGACACAATGGTTACCGTAATCGATGGCGAGAAATTCCTTGAGGATATGGATTCCTACGACGACCTCCTCGATCGACACCTCGGCCTCAGTGACGAAGATACCCGCAACGTCGCAGACCTCCTGATCGATCAAGTTGAATTCGCTAATATCCTGATCGTCAACAAGGTGGATCGTATGAGCGCAGAAGACGTTATTCGTCTCGAAAAACTCCTCCTCAAGATCAACCCCGATGCCAGGGTCTTCAAAACAGATCATTCCCGCATCTCCCCCTCCCTCATCCTCAACACAGGCCTCTACGATGAAGAAAAGGCCGCCGTCATGCCCGGCTGGCTCAAAGAGCTCCAGGGCTTCCACACTCCCGAAACCGAAGAATACGGCATCACCAGCTTCATCTATCGTTCGCGCCGCCCCTTCCACCCCCAACGCCTCTGGGATGCTTTAAACGAAGTCTTCCCCGGCGTTCTCCGCGCCAAAGGCTTCTTCTGGCTCGCCACCAAACACGACATCATCGGCGTCTACTCCCAGGCCGGCAATTGCGTCAACACTGAGCCGCAGCGCCTCTGGTATGCCGCCCTCCCCAAAGACCAATGGCCCGAAGACGAAGCCAGCCTCAGCGCACTCGCCAACCTATGGCTCGAACCCTACGGCGACCGCATGCAGGAAATGGTCTTCATCGGCATCGACATGGCTCAGGCCGAAATCGAAGCCACTCTCAATGGCTGTCTCCTGACAGACGAGGAAATGCAACTCGGCCCTGCCGCCTGGGCCAACTGGGAAGATCCCTTCGGGCAATGGCAGGCCCCCGAGCCTGATAGCCTGATGGAGTGAACCGGCTTCTTCTTCTACTCCTTTTGTGCTTCTCACTCTCCGCCACCGATCAGGACGATGTCATCTCAGTAGTACAGAAAACCTTCGACCGCATGGCCGCCCACGACGGCCCCGGCATCGAAGCTCTTTTCCTCAAAGACGCGCGCCTCGTTGCCATCCGTGAATCCGGCGAATCCACCTCAACTGCCATCACCGATTTCGCCACCCGCATCGGTGCAGCCAAATACAAACTCATCGAGCGCATGTGGGCTCCTCAGGTCAGCATCAGCGGCCGCCTCGCCAGCCTCTGGGCACCCTACGATTTCCACCGTGACGGCAAACGCACCCATTGCGGCATCGACCAGGTCAACCTCGTCAAGACCCCCGAAGGCTGGCGCATCGCCACCCTCATCTACACCATCCAAACCACCAACTGCCCCGACAGCCCGCTCGGTCCTGTCAACTAAGCCGCAAGCTTGCGTCGCCGCAACCACTTCTCAAACTCGACTGCAGCAAACAAAATCAGACTCGCCGCCACCGTCACCAGCAGATCTAACCCACTCAAGGCCTGTGTATGGAAAAACGATTGCAAAAACGGTACAAAAATCAGCCCTAGTTGAAGCGTGATTGTTAAAACCACCGCACCAAGCAACATAGGATTCGACAGCAATCCAAGCTGGAACAGCGATTGCTCCTCAGACCGGATCGCCATTACATGTGCCATCTGTGTAAATGCGAGCGTAGTAAACAAAGCTGTCTGCCATTGTTCTTTGCCTGCACTCCAATACCAATAGCCAACCCCCAGGCATAGCAGACCCATCAAAACTCCTACCCACACCACATGCAATCCGAGGCCCCTGGCAAACACACTTTCCTCGGGATGGTGTGGCGGTCTCGACATCACGTTCTTTTCTGCCGGCTCAACACCTAGCGCCAGCGCCGGTAACCCGTCAGTTACCAGATTCAGCCATAGAATCTGCAAGGGCAGCAGCGGCAACGGCATGCCTGCAAGGGGCGCTGCAACCATCAGGCAAATCTCACCAGTATTGGTTGCCAGAATATACTTCAAAAACTTCCGCACATTGTCATAGATCACCCGGCCTTCTTCCACCGCCGCCACTATGCTGGCAAAGTTATCGTCCAGCAGCACCATATCCGCAGCTTCCTTGGCTACGTCCGTCCCTGTAATCCCCATCGCAATGCCGATGTCCGCTTTCTTCAGTGCCGGCGCATCATTTACGCCGTCTCCAGTCATCGCTACGATATTGCCTCTTCGCTGCAAAGCCTCTACGATCTTCAACTTGTGCTCCGGCGTAACCCGCGCATACACCGCAGTGGATCCCGATCTCTCTTCCAATTCCTCGATCGGCATCCCCTCCAGTTCCTTTCCGCTCAGCACTCCTCCTGCACTTGTCATGCCCAACTCCCCCGCAACATAATGTGCCGTTAACGGATGATCCCCCGTAATCATCACTCCCAGAATCCCCGCGCTCCTGCAGGTAGCCATCGCTGGTATGGCCTCCTTCCTTGGGGGATCCATAATGCCAACCATCCCTACAAAGGTCAGCTCACGCTCCACCTGCTGTATCAACAGCCCTCTCCCTGCTGTCAATTCGCGCATAGCCACTCCCAGCACACGCATCCCTTTGCTCGCCAATTCCTGGTGCGCCCGCTCAATCCGCTCCACCCATGCAGCATTCATTCCCTCTATCGTTTCTTCGTGCCATACCTGCGAAGAGATCTCAAGCAGTCCGTCCACCGACCCTTTGACAAATGCAACCCTATCCCATTGCTTCATCAACTCAGGCAGCACCCCGCTGTCCCCCGCAATCTCGTGTATCGTTGTCATTCGCTTCCGTTCGGCATCAAAGGGAAATTCCTCCACCCGAGGTAACTTCTGCTCAAGCTCTAGCCGCTCCATCCCAAACTGCCCGGCTGCCGCCGCCAGTGCAATTTCAGTCGGGTCGCCCAGTCTAGCTTCCGACACCACCGAGTCATTGCAAAGCGCTCCACCCAATATCAACAGCCGTCCCCCCGGTGATAACTCCCTCCCCGCTGCCAGCGGCTCGAGCGCGATTGCCGCATCAGCCCAGTCCAGCCTTCGCACCTCCATTCGGTTCTGCGTCAAGGTGCCTGTCTTATCCGAACAAATCACCGTCACTGAACCCAACGTCTCCACCGCCGCCAGCCGCCTCACCAGCACATTACGCTTCAACATCCGTTGCGCCCCAAGCGTCAGCGCAATTGTCACCACCGCCGGCAACCCCTCTGGTACTGCCGCCACTCCAATGCTCACTGCAGTAAGCAACATCAGCTTTAGGTCTTCTCCGCGCAACAATCCCAAGGCAAAAATCACTGCGACAATCGCCAGCGCCACCAAAGCCAATCCCTTGCCAACTTCATCCAGACGCTTCTGCATCGGCGTCTGCTCATGTTTCACCGCCTGAATCAGGGTTGCGATCTTTCCCAACTCCGTACGCATACCCGTTTCCGTCACTACCGCCGTCCCTCTTCCCGCTGCCACAAAAGTGCCCCGGTACGCCATATTCAGACGGTCCCCCAGCGGCAACCCCTCTCCCTCCAACCGTCCCGCCTGCTTGCGAACCGGCTCAGATTCCCCCGTCAGCGCTGCCTCCTGCACCTGCAAATGCGAAGTCTCGATCAGCCTGCAATCCGCACCCACAAAGCTGCCTGCTTCAATAAACAAAATATCGCCGGGCACCAGCTCCGCAGAAGAAATATCCTCAGTCTGTCCCCCTCGCCGCACACGAGCAATCGGCACGGCCATTTGCTGCAGTGCCGCCATTGCCTTCTCCGCCCGGTACTCTTGGATAAACCCCAACACCGCATTCAGGACAACAATCGCCCCAATCGCAATTGCGTCCTTGAAATCCCCAGTAGCTGCAGATATCACAGCTGCCGCAATCAGCACCAGCACCATAAAGGCCTTCAGCTGCTCCCAGAAAATCTGCCAGGGGCCACGCTTTCCGGCTTCGCTCAATTCGTTTCTGCCTATCTTCCCGATCCGCTCTGCTGCCTCGCCCGCACTCAATCCTTCAAAGCTGCTATTCAGCTTGGCCAGCACATCCGAATCTTCAAATCGATACCAGTCCATGCTGTATTTACCCCCCTGCACCTTCATCATAGTTCTCCACTTGCATAAACTAGTGAATATGGCTTTCTGGAATCCCTTCACCTCGCGTCGCAACCTCTTCCGCACCGGTGGCCTCTTCGCCGCCTCCCAGGCAACCAAAGCCGCCCCACTCGAACTCGGCACCACCCTCTATGAATCCATCGGTGTCCGCCCCGTCATCAACGCCCGGGGCACCTTCACCATCATCACCGGCTCGCAGTCCCTTCCAGAAGTAAAGCAGGCAATGGCCGAAGCCTCCCGCCATTACGTCCACCTCGACGAACTCATGGAAGGTGCTGGCCGCCGCATCGCCGAAATCACCCAGGCCCCCTGGGCCATCATCACCAACGGCTGCAGCGCCGGCCTCTCCCACTTCACCGCCGCCGCCATTGCCGGCTTCAACCCGGAGCGCATGCAGCGCCTCCCCGATCTTACCGGCCTCCGCAACGAAGTCATCATCCCCACCTACTCCCGCAATCAGTACGATCACAGCATCCGCATGCTTGGCGTCAAGATCGTCGAGATCAGCGACATCGCTCAACTCGAGCCCGCCATCAACAGCCGCACGGCCATGATCTACATCCTCGCCGGCCCCAAAGACGACGGCCCCCTCGGCACAGCCGCTATCTCCGCCATCGCGAAGAAACACAACATCCCAGTCCTCGTTGATGCCGCCGCCGAAATTCTCACCATCCCCAACGTCCACCTCGGCCGTGGCGCCACAGCCGTCGCCTACAGCGGTGGCAAGTGCATCCGCGGGCCTCAGGCCGCTGGCTTCCTCCTCGGCGACAAAGCCCTCCTCCAGGCCGCCTGGACCAACAGCGCTCCCCACCACGCCTTCGGCCGCTCCATGAAAGTCGGCAAAGAAGAAATCATGGGCATGCTCGCCGCCATCGAAGCCTGGGTCAAGCGAGACCACAAAGCCGAGTGGCGCGAATTCGAAGCCAAGCTCACCCACATCGCAGGTAAAATCTCAGGCGTCCCCGCCGTCACCTCCAAAATCGTCCAGCCCCCCGAAGACCTCTCCAATCGCACGCCCCACCTCCGCGTCGAATGGGACACAAACAAGCTCAACCTCTCCGGCACCCAGCTCGCCAAACTCATGCTCGACACTGAGCCCCGCATTGTCGTCGCCAACCCCTCCGCCAACTCCATCAACATCGTTGCCTACATGCTGATGCCCGGCGACGAAAAGATCATTGCAACCAAACTCCACGGCCTCCTCACTGCTCCTCCGGCTATGCCAGCCACCCCAGCCCAGTTACCTCCATCTACCTCGGTAGCCGGCCAGTGGGATCTCCACCTCGACTTCGGCCGCGGCTCTGCCATCCACACTCTCGTCCTAGAGCAGGAAGGCAACAAACTCCTCGGCACTCATCGCGGGGAATTCGACGGCGGCAACCTCACCGGCACCATCTCCGGCAATCAACTCCGCTTCCGCAGCAACATCGCCACCATCGGCTCGCGCTTGAGCTTCGACTTCACCGCCACCATCGACGCAGGCAAACTCAGCGGTACCGTCAACCTCGGCGAATACGGCCAGGCCAACTTCACAGCCATTCGTCACAAGTACGCCTAGTGTCCAAATTCCTCTTAGTGCTCGCTTTGGTCCTCGCCGCCTGCAGCAAACCCGACGACGCAAAGCAGATCGAAAAGCAGCTCGATCTTTACACCAACTACGTCCGCTCTGCCAACCACTTCGGCATCGCCTCTCTCTTCACCGACGACGGCGTCCTCGAACCCAACATCCGTGGCACCAAAGCCATCCAGCAACATCTCACTCAAACAACAACGGGCCTCAAGGTAGTCGAGTTTGCCCTCGACCCCTCAAAGCCCGTCATCACCGGCGACACCGCCGTGCAAACCATCCTCTACCAGCAACAGCTCAAAACGCCCCAGGGCAACACGGTCCAACTCACGGGTCAATACACCATCAATTGGGTCCGCCCAGCTTCAGGCCGCTGGCTGATCGCACGCCTGGCTACTTCTTCGGCACAGAAACCATAACGTTCCGAAACTTCAAGCCACCGGTGTGATCTCCCTGGATATAGAACGGCCCCGGCTCGCCCTCATTCGCATCCAGTGCCCCACCCGTAATCCCCTCAATCTCCTGAGCGTCAATCGTAGTAACTCCATTACGAACCACCGTCAGCGTCCTCCCCACCAGCGTGATGTCAAACGTATCCCAAACATCATTCTTGCGAGGTAAATCCCCCTTCGGCGCAATCCGTCCATAAACAGACCCAATCCGCCGCTCCGGCGGGTTCGACGTCAGCGGCTCGCTCTCAAGCTGGATCTCATACCGCCCCCGCAGATAAAAACCACTATTCGCGTGATCCGGATAATTCACCTCAAAATGCAACTTGAAGTCTTCAAACTTCGCAACCGACTTCAGATTCGCCCCCTTGCTCTCATTCACCAGATAACCGTCTTTCCAAACCCAGTGGCTATTCTTCCCCATTGCTTCCCATCCAG
>JBIPMY010000591.1:0-3263 GCA_044376335.1 Bryobacter sp. | reverse complement strand
AAGCTGTAAATGTGATCTCGAAGGTCAGGCATGAATCAGAGGAGGCAGTCAACTCTCTTGTAGGCTCCCTACTCAATAAGCTCCTATGCGGAAAATCGTGACGGTGAAGAGGCGACCTCCTGGTGACACGCCGCAGCCGCTCGATAATGCACACGGCCAAAGCAAGCGCCCGGTGAAACCACTCCCTCGCCATCCGGAACTTGCCGTCAACATGGCCGGGAGCGTGTCTTCCTTCCTACTGGCAACGTCTGAGGCAAAGAAGTGAACTTGGAGAGAATTTGAATGCCAATCCCCGACTATCAATCGCTTATGCTCCCAGTCCTACGGGTTGCTGAAGATCGCAAGGAACACACAGTTTCTGAGATGCGTCAGCGCATCGCCGTCGAATTGAATCTGTCCGATGACGAGTTGGCCGAACGGCTGGCGAGTGATTCACAGACGGTCTTTGCGAACCGCATTGGGTGGGCCGTGCAGTATCTGAAGTCGGCTGCTGCTATTCGAGCGGTACGTCGTGGCGTGTATCAGATCACCGACAGGGGAGCGTCATTGCTCAAGTCTCAACCTTCCGAGATCACGGTGAAGACGTTGCGGCAGTACCCGGAATTTGCAGAGTTCGAGGGAAAGGGAGCGGAGTCGGAAGCGTCGATCACTTCGCCTACCCCGTTGAACGAGAGCAAGGCCACGCCGGAAGAATCTCTGGAGAGCAGCTACCAAATTCTCCGTGATGCCCTAGCACACGATTTGCTGGAATCCATCAAGAACGGCACACCCGCCGCCTTTGAGCAGATCGTCGTGGACCTCCTGGTGGCAATGGGCTACGGCGGTTCTGTTGAAGATGCAGGAAAGGTAGTGGGCAAGTCCGGTGATGGCGGAATTGATGGCATCATCAAGCAGGACAAGTTGGGGTTGGATGCCATTTACGTCCAGGCGAAGCGATGGAAGGATGTCGTTGGAAGTCCTGAAGTCATGAAGTTCTCTGGGAGCCTGACCAAGCGACACGCCAACCGTGGCGTGTTCATCACAACGTCAACATTTACGAAAGATGCGTCTGAGTTCGTGGAAGCCATGCCGCAGAAAATCGTGCTGATCGACGGCAAGCTGCTTGCGTCTCTGATGATCGAGCACGATGTCGGGGTCTCGCCGACGAGAAGCTATACGTTGAAGCGGCTGGATCAGGACTACTTCGACAACCTATGAGACGGAACATGAATTCCGTCAAGGTCCTGCCTTTCGTTGGGCATAATTATCAGCGGGAAACACTTTGGGGTCTGGAAATTATGATCCTCGGTGAATCGCACTACTCTGATGAAACTCTTTGCAGCGAGTTCACCAGGGAAGTAGTCCGGGAGATGCTTGGAGGGCCATCGAAGCGCTGGATGAACTTCTTCAACCGGACAGTCGGGGTATTCCATGGAGGTTGGTGCCCTAAGGAGACAAGAACTCGTTTCTGGTCGTCCTCAATCTTTTACAACTACATCCAGGAGACAGTTGGCGCTCAATCCCGAATCCGGCCAACGCAGGAAATGTGGGCTAAAGCCGCACCAGCATTCGAGGAGGTTCTGATCCACTTACAGCCGAGGTTCGTTCTTGTTCTCGGGAAAGAACTTTGGTCGAACCTCCCTGTTACCCTGATACCGGGACCGTTGGTCACGCTGCCCGACGGACAAGCGAAAGAGAGCCGCCTTTATTTCAACGACGCTGGTTACTCATTTATCTTCGGAATCGCTCACCCGTCGTCGTTCGGATGGAGTTATAAGAAGTGGACGCCGTGGGTGGAGGCAGCGCTCCAAGTTGCGATTCAATTCCAACGTGGCTCAGAAAGTTCACCGCAGCCCTGGACATGAATTGAGCCACCCTTCGACCTCTTCTCGCTTGTATCGAACCGCCGAACCGATCTTCAAGAACTTCGGCCCATTGCGAATCGTTCGCCACCGTCGCACGCTGGCTACACTCATTCCAATGTAATCGGCGACCTGATGTTCATTCATGATCTCGGGGTTGCCAACGGAAGAATCGGCATTCGCCAGATTGAGTATTGTCGTTTTTTCCGGGGCACCATTTTGCCTGGGCGCAAGATTCTCCAGTTCGGCCACTCGCAAATTGAGTCGTTCGATTTCCTTGATGGCGATCAGATGTACTTCCCGAAGAAGCTCGACTATCTTGGTTTGTTGCTTGTCCATGCGAACATAATCGGTGGCACCGTTGAGCGAGAGCAAGGCCAAACCGGAAGAATCACTTTAGTACAGCGCAATTGGAGTGAAGCGGGCTGGGGTGTCCGGTTTGGAATCCTGCTACATTCCTAAGCATGTCGGCGCCGTTGCTAGAGGTGGTGGATCACTTGTTCAAAACAATGGACGAGTTAGTTCCGAATGCTCTCTACGAGCGGGCTCATGTTCGCCCAATTCCTGGCCGCATCCCGGGGACGGCCTTCTTCCCCGGTGGTAGCGGCCTCGATTTGCGTGATCCAGCCGTGGAGGAGTTTCCGTTCGGTGGCGCGATGATCCTCGGACATAATTTTGATTCGGAAGCCGGGTTCCAAGCGTCGTTCGCGCGGGGACGAGAAGATGTTAACAAGGGCACCTGGGGGGCGCTCTTGGAGTTGCTAAAACACGCAAAGATTCCAGTTGAAGCGTGCTTTTTCACGAACGCTTTTATGGGGCTGTGCGTGGGAGACGACAACAAGAAATATCTCGGCCGAGACAACCCGGATTTCCGGGCGGCATGCTTGCGGTTTTTGAAGGCGCAGATCGCGACTCAGCGCCCCCGGTTCATTCTGACGCTCGGGCTGCATGTACCGCCGCTGCTGGCGGCTGCGTCGCCGGATCTGGAGGCATGGGCGGGGAAAAATAAACGTCTCGGATGCGATCGAAGACTATACCTGAGGGATCTCGATGCAGCGCCGTTTTTTTCTGGAGCCCGATTCGAGTTGGGTGGCGGATCGACGCATCGTGCTGCCGTTGCCGCTATTGCGCATCCGAGTTATCAGCTGAATGGTAGACGACGGGCGCCGAGCGGGTTCTCGGGTGGACTTGAGGGTGAACACGAAATGATCCTAAGAGGGTGGGGGATGTGTCGAGGGCGTTGGTTGGCTGGGTAGGGTCGTTTGGGTCGTTTGGGGTCCCCACGCTTACGCATGGGGCTCGGCGGAGGGGCGGTCCGGGGACATGGGTAACACTTTGGCCCAGGGGCATCGGTGGCAAAGGAGGCCTGGCGACATCGCTGCGGGGGTGGTGGCGGGGGTGGGTCGTTTGGAATCCCCAGCC
>JBIPMY010000590.1:0-3266 GCA_044376335.1 Bryobacter sp. | reverse complement strand
CCATACGGCAGGCATCCGCGCCCTCGGCAATCACCCACGATGCACCAGACTGCATTTTCGCCGCGCTCAGAAGCGTAGACAACTTAACCCCAGTCCATTCCGAGTTCGACAGCAATCCATGAGACCGGCTGGCATCAGCACCCGCATTGCCAGCCAACTCGCCTCCTCCATTACCCGAACACTCGATGAAGTAAGGCCGCGTAATCGAAGGCAATCTACGCAAATCGTCCATCGAAAAACTCACCGGCGCATCCACCATTCCATGGATCAGCAGTCGATGCTCAGCAGGGTTGATAGCTGGCACCCCGGCGTGATGCCGCTCGAAGTGGAGCGACGACGGCGTGATCGTGCCATAGAGTTCGTGAAGTGGCGTACGGCTGGACCCCACTCCGATCGACTTGGTAGACTCTCTCGCACCGCGCAAAGTCTTCTCAAAGGGGCTACGATCCCCATAGGGCCGCATCGACAATCCAGCACCAGGACTCTTGGGTGCAACGCTTTCCTGCTTGGCACAGGAGGCCAGTCCAAAGCTTGCGCACAAAGCGAGCAAACGCCGCCTTTTCTTCGAGGTCATGGGTACGAAGCTACGCGATTCAGGCCGATGCTGTCAAGTCTTCACATCGAGAAGACGCGCGACAAAGAGCTGCCAGATTTGATCCGCATTCAATTCCCCACCGCAGCAACCCGCCTCACGGCAAACCGTGATCAACCCCGCCCGCTTTACGAAGGTTTGAAACAAATCAAAACTGGGGCCAAACTCACTCTCAAACACGCTCTCATCCCAGGCCATTACCCGGTCTCGATAAGCATAGGCAAAACAATCGAGGTCAATGTCGAGCAAGATCGGGGATTCGGTCCAATCCAAAACCTCCCGCGCCCGCACACCCACTTCACCCAGCTTCCCGGGCATCTCGTAGCGTCCAAAGATTCCGTACTCACCAACAGCTTTCGGCAGGTCCCCCATGCGGTCATCCACGCCAAAAATGAATACATCTGCCAGCAAGCCCATGCGAATGCCAGCCACAATCCAATCGTCATCGTGATGACTCAACTGATGCTTGCAGGCATCGATAACGCCAGCGACACTCAGATCGCAGCTCAGTTCCCCCGGCTCTGCGGCATCCGTATGCCGGTCAAACAATACTACTCGCACCGGCCTTGGAAGCAACCCTCGATCCTGCGCATCGGCAACCAGTGGGAGCACCCAGCGATGATCCTCATGCAGGAGCACTTCTTTATCCTGAAACTGGTATTTTCTCAGTCCGTCCAGAGCGAAGAGTTCTTCAATCCCCATTGGTACTATTCATAGCGCAACGCCTCCAGGGGCTCGATCTTCATGGCATTTCTAGCGGGAATGTAGCCGGCCAGAAAGGAGACCAGGCAAATCAGCACCACCCCTGAAGCCAGCACAGACGGATCGTTGCTCTTGATTTCATAAAGCAGAGATTCGGCGTACTTGGTCAAAACAAGTGCTGCCGGTAAGCCGAGTACAACCCCAATCCCCACCATCCAGGAAACCTCGCGCAAGACCATATTTCTGATCTTGTTAGCATCAGCTCCAATGGCCAGCCGGATCCCGATTTCGCGGGTACGTCTGGCGACCGTGAACGCAAGAACACCGTAAAGACCTACGGCAGCCAGCAAGGTGGCAAGCCCGGCGAATGCTCCAGCTAGCGTGGAGATCATCCGGTCAAGACCGATGTTCTCCTGCACCTGAGACTCGAGAGTCTTTACGTCTTCCATGGGAAGGTTGGGGTCTAGTTCTGCAACCACCTTGCGCAACGCAGGCAAAACCTGATCCACCGGAATCGCAGTTGCCACGTAGAATGCCGCAGATCCCAGTTTGGCGTCCTGCCGGTAGGGAATGTAGAACAAGGGCGGAACAGCATCCTTCACTTCGCTGTACTTGACGTCCTTAGCCACGCCAATAATTTCGATTTCGTTCTTTCCACCACTCCCTTGCTGCATCCGTCTTCCAAGCAAACTCTTGCCATTGCCAAACTTGCGTTCAAAGGCCTCGTTGACGATCGCAACCTTGGGTGCGCTGAGTGAATCTCTCAGTTCAAACTCTCGTCCTTTGATCAACGGAACCTGCATCAGCTTGAGGAATCCCGCGCCCACCTCGTTGTACATGGAATGGGAGTCTGTATCGGGGCCCTTTTCAAAGCCATCGACACTAACATCAGAACCCCAGTTATTGTTTGCGATCAACTGCACCATTGAAACGTTGGCACCCTGAACTCCAGGGATAGCACTTGCCTTTGCTTCCAATTGCTCAAACAGTGCTCGCGATCTCTCAGGAGAATACTGATTCAATTCGGGAGACAACCCAAACACGATCATGTTCTCTGTGCGAATCCCAATATCCACCTTCATGATGTTGACCAGGCTCTTCAGGAACATGCCAGCCGATACGAGTAACAAGAGCGAGAGCGCGATCTGAGCCGTAACCAGCACCCTCCTGAATCTGGATGCTGAACCCGTAGAAGAAACGTTTCCAGCCTGATCTTTCATGGCAGTGGCCAGATCCATCTTGGTGAAGTGCACGGCAGGAAAGAGTCCGAAGAGAAATCCGGAAAGAATCGAAACGCCAAGCGAGAACAGAATCGTGATCGGTCTCACACCTGGTTCAAAGATTTGATCTGACCCGGTGGGCAGAAATGTCAGAATCGCCATCCCGGTGCCATAAGCGACGAAAACGCCGGCAATCCCAGCAAGCAGCGCCAGCACCAGTGACTCGCAGAGCAACTGCACCATAACTTGGCTCCTGCTTGCTCCTAACGACAGGCGGATTGAAAACTCCTTCGCCCGGTTTGCTGATCGCGCAAGCAATAGGTTGGCGATATTCGCACAAGCAATCAAGAGCACAAATGCGGCGATGCAGCTCAGAATCACCATCGGAGCTTTGCCCGTATTGAAGAAGCCGCTCTGCCCTTTCTCGCCGGGGCTCAACTTCATTTGTTGCTCAACAAATTGCTTCTTCGTTCGCTCGCTCATCCCTTTTTGCAACTGTAATTCCACGTCACGGATGATGGAGATGTAGGTGCTGTGAATCGATGCCTCAGCGGCTTCAATACTTACGCCCGGTTTGCGTCTCGCAAACAGATAGGCCCAATAGCTCTTGCGTTCCCCAAGGCCCTTCCAGCCGGGGGTGAGCGCTTCCCGCATGCTGATCGGAACAAACACCGACACCGGCGAACCCAAAGTTGTACCCTTAAACCCCTCCGGCGCCACACCCACCACTGTCATCGCGACACCATTGATCA
>JBIPMY010000194.1:0-10899 GCA_044376335.1 Bryobacter sp. | reverse complement strand
GTTTAACCGTGCCTATCCGAATTGAAGACTTCCACTACGACTTACCTGATGAACTGATCGCCCGCCGGCCACTGCCTGGCCGATCCGACTCGCGGATGCTGGTGCTCGATCGCGCCTCTCAGACCTTTCGCGACGACATGTTTTGTAATTTCCCCAGCTACCTCCAGCCGGGGGACTGCATGGTGCTCAACAACACCCGGGTGATCCCTGCCCGGCTCTTTGGCCATCGGCCTGGCACTACGGGCAAGATCGAGATCTTCCTGCTGCGGGCGCTCAACGTGGAGGCGACGCGCTGGCGTGCACTGGTGCGGCCCGGCAAGAAGCTGCTGGTGGGCCAGAAGGTTGTACTGGCACCAGACCTGACAGCCACCATTACGGCTCACCTGGACAACGGCGAGCGCGAGGTGGAATTCGAGGGTAGCGGCTCAATCGAATCGATCGGCCACGTCCCACTGCCGCCCTATATCGACCGCCCCGATGAGGAGAGCGATAAGGAACGCTATCAGACTGTCTTTGCCAAAACGGCAGGCGCCGCGGCGGCACCTACTGCGGGTCTGCACTTCACACCGGAGATCCTGGCCGCGGTGACCGCCGAGATCGCCGAGGTGACTTTGCATGTGGGCCTTGGCACCTTCAAGCCTCTGACTGAGGAGAACCTGAAGACGCTTACCTTGCACCACGAATTCTATGAGATCAGCCCGGAGGCTTCGGCCAAGATACAAGCGGCCAAACGACGGGTCTGTATCGGTACAACCAGCGTTCGCACGGTTGAGACCACGATGGAGCCCGGCATGGGGGAGACCAACATCTTTATCACCCCGGGCTATCAATTCAAGGCCGTCGGGGCGATGCTGACGAACTTCCACCTGCCTGAGTCGAGCCTGATCATGCTGGTGGCAGCCTTTGCGGGCTACGACCTTACGATGCGGGCTTACCGGCATGCCGTAGCTGAGCGCTATCGCTTCTTCAGCTACGGCGACTGCATGCTAATTCTTTAGCAGAAGCTTGCCGCTGGTTTTGCGGCTTTCGAGATCGCGGTGCGCTTCGGCTGCGTCGGACATTGGGTAGGTCTTCTCGACATGGAGCCAGAGCGAGCCGTCCCCTAGCCACTCAAAGAGATCGCCGCTGCGCCAGATGATTTCGTCGCGCGTGGCAGCGTAATGGGCCAGGGTGGGCCGGGTGAGGAAGATGCTTCCCTTCTGGGCGAGCTTGAGCGGGCTCAGCTCCGGGACAGGGCCGCTTGCGTTGCCGTAGGTGACCATCATGCCTCGGGGACGCAGGGCATTGAGGCTGGCCTCGAAGGTGGTGGCACCGACGCTGTCATAAACGACATGGACACCTTTGGCGTTGAAGTCTTCGTAGTTCGAGATGATGTCGACACCAGCCTTGAGGGCGAGTTCGTACTTGGCTGAGCCGGGGGCGGCACTGGTGGTGCCGATGACCATCGCTCCGCGTTTCTTCGCGATCTGGGAGAGCAGAAGGCCAACACCACCGCCGCAGGCGTGGACGACACAAGTCATGCCGGGCTCGAGGTTGAAGGTGGAGTGGGCGAGGTAGTGGGCCGTCATGCCTTGCAGCATCACGGCGGCTGCGGTTTCAAGACTCAGGCTTTCCGGCACAGGGACCAGCTGCCAGGCGGGCACAACGGCGTAGTCGGCGTAAGAACCGATGGCCATGGCATAGGCGACCTTCTGGCCGATCTCAAGGCCGGTGACACCTTCACCGAGAGCTTCTACGACGCCTGCGCCTTCCATGCCGGGAGTGAAGGGCATGGGCTGCGGGTAGAGGCCGGTGCGATGGTAGACATCGATATAGTTCACACCGCTGGCAGCAAGCTTGACGAGGGCCTGGCCTTTGGCGGGTTGGGGGACTTCCCTGTCGCTGTAGACCAGCTTGTCGGCGCCGCCGGTTTCAAATACCTGAATTGCTTTCATATGTTCCTTATCCATTTTCTTCCATGCAGCCATGCCGCGTAGGCGGCGAAATAAGCCATCCCAAAGGGATAAACCAGCATGCGCAACGGCAGCCAGATACTGTTGTCGCCCGACATACCGGCGCGAAAGGCCATGAAGTGGAGGATCAAATTTGAGTTCGAGTAGTCGACCCAGAAGTAATCTCCGTTTTCGTTCATGACAAAAACTTTTGACCGGAGAGCGGCAAAAAGCAGCCACTTCCATTTGGCCATGATCGGTACACCGGCGCAGATGATGCCCAGCACGGACGGCCCTTTACTGCGCAACTCGAGAGCGAGGCGTTTGGCACCATCCCAGCCACGGTAATCCTGGATACGGTAGATCTTGCCATTGGACTCGCGAAAGCCACGGGGCTTGCCGGTATAGCAGGTGACAAGGTCGATCTCAATTCCCTGCCCGTGCAGTTCATAGAGATCGGCAATGAAGTCATCATAGAGCGGCCTCGGCCCGCTTTCGACCAGTACGACTTTGGTCAGGTTTGGTATGCGCCGGGAAAAGAATAAGTCCAAACTAATAGGATATGATTCTTGCCCGGCTAGAGGAAATCATGGGGCCGCTGCCGAAGCTGGCGCAGGCCCAGGCGAAGTTCAGCGTTGACGCAGAAACGCTGGATGGCGGCCTGTTGCGGCGGCACATCACGATCGATGGTGAGGTGCCGGCGTGGCTGCTGCTGCCACCCAATCCAGAGCGCCGCAAGCTGCGCGGAGTGCTTTGCCTGCACCAGACAACAAAGATTGGCAAGGATGAACCGGCAGGCCTCGGCGGCAAGCCGAACCTGCACTATGCGCGGGAGCTGGCCCTGCGCGGATACATGACGCTGGCGCCAGACTATGCAAACTTTGGCGAGTATCGCTACGACCCTTATGAGCATGGCTACGTGAGTGCAACGATGAAGGGGATCGTAAACCACATGCGTGCGGTGAGCGTACTGAAAAAAATTGGGGCCAGTCGTATTGCAGCCTGCGGGCACTCCCTTGGTGGGCATAATTCGCTGTTTGTAGCAGCCTTTGACCCACGGATTGAGGCAGTGATCACGAGTTGCGGATTTACGAGTTTTGCCAAGTATTACGGCGGCAATTTGACGGGCTGGTCCCACAAGGGCTACATGCCGAAGATTGCGGCAAGGAAGCCGGAAGCGATGCCTTTTGACTTCAAGGATGTGCTGGCGGCGATTGGGCCGCGGCCGGTGTTTGTAAATGCGCCCTTGCGAGATGCAAATTTTGATGCAAGCGGCGTGGATGATGCGGTTCGGGATTCCGGGCACTCCAAAATTCGAGTGGAGCACCCGGATTGCGAACATGATTTTCCGCCGGAGATCCGGCAGATGGCTTATGCCTGGCTGGACTCGATTTAGGTGCCAAATTGTGGAAAACTTAGGCGTCCGTCGCGGCGTTTTGCTCTCTAAAGTATTGAAGGAATTTGGCTTTGGGGCTTGTCGGGTTTGGACGGCCGTATTTCAAGTTTTTCAAAATGCGAGCGATTCGATGGAAGCGGTAGAATTCACGGTTTTCTGCCGCTTCGAGGGGCAGGAGTGAATCCATAAGCACGCCGTAGGCTTCGTGGAGAGGGGTGTTCTCGGGTTGGGTGACGAGATAGTCGTTCCAGACGCCGGCGTGGATTTGGCCGAGTTGGCGACGGCGGAGCGAGGCTGTGACGATGCGTTCGATGAGCTCGAAGAGTTCGAGGCTTTCGCCGGGGAAATCGTTGAGATAGTTGCGGAATTTGGTGTAGTAGCCTTCCTCGGAGGTGAGGTCGACAGTTTTCGAGTAAATGCCGTGCTTGAAGTTATTGCGCGAGGATCGGGCTTTGCCCGCAGCCGTGACAGGGCCTTTGGATTTTGCGCCATTGCGACGGGCGGCTTCGCGCTGTTTGTCGGTAGTGAAGCGGCGTGAGCTGCCCTTGACGGGAGTTGGTTGTGAATTGAGCATGAGGGGACCTCAGCATGGGAATTGGGCGTGGATCGCACAAGAGTGCGTCCGGGAGATACATTAGCACGGGTGGTGGTAGCGGATGGGCCTGGGGCGGGGTGGAAGTACTTTAGAATGTGCGAGATAAAATATCTTTGTTTTGCGTGAAAGGTCACATTCAGATCGGTTGGATGGCAGAAAGCGATGCTAGGGGTTGGCGACAGAGGATGGTTCGCTGGTCCATGGGTTCAACAAGGTTGCACCGGAGCGCTCGAAGACAGCAGTATTGCGAGTTACTACCACCATATTGTGGACAAGGGCCGTCGCGGCGATCAGGCTATCTCGAAAGGGAAAAGGATCGGGGACCTGAAGTTTGGCGCTGCGCCGAGCCACTACTGTATCTACGGGAAGAATTCGACCCTCGAATGCGGGAAGGACTTGATGTTCGAGCCAGGAGCGCAGGGCAAGCCCTTTCGGCTGATCGCGGTGGGCAGCCAGTAAAACGCCGCGCTCCAACTCTTCAATGGTGATCGCGGAGAGGTAGAGGTCCTGAGGGGAAACCGAATCGGCCCATGCGACCACACCCGGATTTGCTGTTCTTCGGCGCAGCTTTCGAAGCTCTGAGATGAGATTCGTGTCGAGCAGATACATCAAGACAAATCCACAGGCGAAGGAAGATCACGAGATTTTGTGATGTCCAGTTCGATTTCTTCGACCGTGGGCATTGCCAGCAGATCGGCAATGCGGACTTGGGTGGCAGATAGACGCCGAAAGTCTTCGATGCTCAACAAGACATGAGCTGGCTTTCCACGATCTGTAATCATGACGGGTCCCAGGCGGGCTGCATTTTTGGCTCTGCCCAGATCCTGATTGAATTCGCGACTAGAAATAGTTGTGATTGGCATGGATCGCAAAACCTTCAATATCAATATGTTACTACATTGATTCCATTCGAGGAAAGAGGCGGAGACGGGTGCCTGGTTGGGCCGGGTGAGGTAGAGCTTGGGCTGGGAGTTGAAATTTGGAATGGATTGGCGGCGGGCTTTGGGTGAAGCGGAGCAAAGTGGCTGGTTGAGGCATGAGGCCATCCCATAAACCTTGGGGATTACCGGGCTGAAGTCCAGACGGCGATCACCGGACGATTACGTTCTATTGGCTCCATATGTTTTTCTGGTTTTTCAACAAGTTAGGCCACCTGATTAGAGCCGATTGCTTAAGCCTATATGTTTGCTCCAGATGGAGTTTTGATCCGGTTTTGATAGGGTCTGATTTGGTAGTGCGATCGGCTTCTAATTCAAATGTCGCAGGATGCCGCAATCCACCACGGCCGAGGAAGATGAGATAGCAACATGAAGGCCGGCGTCAATTTGAGATATCGGCGTCAACTCTTCGCAATACTAATTTGATTTCCGTTGAAGCCTGTAAAAGCAAAAGGCAAGGTCGCTTCCTGGCAACAGCTTAGGGAATCCTGAAGTAAATGGATGGCGACTTGCTCGCCAAGCAGCAGTCCATCAATTGCGTCGGACCAATAATGTATCCCGGCCCAATTCCGCCCAAACGCCACGTTGTAAGCCAATTTGTCGATCTCTCCTCCGAGTGTTAGCGGCACGCCAACATGAGAATTGAGCGTATAACCGTCCGGACTCGGTTCAACAGGGCTGGCGAAAATCGCTTCCCCATGGCAGAGAGCTTTGAGCACTGTCGCGCAAGCGCCGGCCACAGCGCCATGCCCAGAAGGATAAGACGGATGAAGCGGGGAACCTTCCGGGTATGCTTGAGGCAACAGGTAACTTCCGTGGCGCTCAAAAGTAGCATCGACGGCTTTACTGGAAAGAAGTGAGGGATGAATTGGATACTGTGCAGCCCCCGAACGAGCAAAGTGGACGCGACCTGCCATTTCCTCCGGTCGAAGGCGGCGATGAAGAAGCCATTTCTGGAACCAAGCCGCTTTCAATGCCGCATTGGCGGCTTTGGCCACAAGGTCACAAACAAATGGACCGCCGAATGTTGAGAAGCCAGCTTGATTTTGGACCACATTCCTATAGGGAGAGGTGGGAAGCATCGCACCGGGAAAAGAATCCAGAAGTATCAAGGCGGCATGCAAGAATATCTGAAAGCTGTAGTCTTTATGCACATAGCTCGCAAGATCGCGGCCATTCCTAATGAAGCGCCGCGATTGCTCCAGCGGCAATGCGTCGGCGTTACTCCCATTCTGAACCGCGAGCCAAGAAGCAGTTTGTGTCATGAAGTCGCGACCCGGCATGGCAAAACGCCACATTTGCGGCAGATAGTTGTCGCTAACCGGAAACGGCTTGAGAAGTAACTGTGAAATATAAGGACCGGCGATACAATGACTCTTCGCAGGCCGGAAGATCGTATTGGGAGAAATTTCTCCCCGCTCACGCGCCGCCGGATAGGCAGCGAGGCCGCTCAGTTCCTGTGCGGCCTGACGTATTAGCGGAGATCGCGAATAATCCGCAAAAGGAACATCCCGGCAAATTGCCATCCAATACAGTTCCACCATCTCTGCTGCAGTCGCTGAACCGGAAAACGCGGGCGCTGGATTCATGGACAAACTGTGTGAATCAGCACCTTCCAGATTGAAGGTGAAAGAAGCCATTGGATTTACGAGACGAGCACTACCACCCATAGGGATCCTTGAGAGATCTTCCAAGCGGCCTTGAGCCAAACTTGCGAGGTATTGCTGATAAGCGCTGGGAATCACCTGGCCGATTGAGTCGTGCGGCAGGCCTTTCGTAAAACAAGCCGCATAGCCCGGAATGGCTGTTTCGTCCAAATTCGGCTGCCCAGGCATCAGACCCAGGTCGCGTTGCCTTGAGGCCAGGCGCAAACGCAGATTGAAAGCCTCAGCTGCGCGTAAATCGGGTTCGACAGGTGCTGCGAATCCCGAAGCCGGCAACAACAAAGCTGGGGTACCAGCGAAGAACGAACGGCGTTTCATATTACTGAGAACCTTTCCGGGGACGCATTTGGTGAGCGTAACGGTCCCGCAATGGCGATTGAAGGAGTTGAGGAGTACCTTCACTAATTACAATCAATTGATCGCCGGCCAATTGTTCAAATGTTTGAATGAGTCCACTGGGCCAAGTCACTTCCAGCTTCTCAATAAATGGAGCAGTGCCTAAGCCAAAATGCAGAGTCAGGTCACTTTGAGAATAAAAGCTTGCTCCGCCCAGTACAGTTTGAGTTTGCCGATGGCCATCCGCGACCAGGGAAACCCTGGCACCGATGCCGCTTCGATTGGATCGCCGACCCATCAGCCGGAGAAGAATCGCGTGATGGCCGGAAACCTGGGCTTTGAGCAAAGAGGGAGGCTGATTCAGATTCACAATTACAATCTCCGGCAGTCCATCGCCATCGAGGTCACCCGAGGCCAAGCCGCGCGCTGGACGGGAAACCGAGAACGCAGGTCCAGCCGCAGTGGTTAAGTCTTCAAAGGAAGCATCACCGCGATTGCGGTAGACAAGGGTTTTCTGCAGATAACTTTCAGTGCCCCGCGATTGGCGAAGTTCCGGATACACATGTCCGTTGTAAAGGAACAAATCCGGGTGGCCATCTTCGTCGAAATCGAGGAACTGGATGCCCCAGCCGAGCAAGCGATTTACGCCTAAATGAGCAGCCTCCGCCATATCTTCGAAGTGGCGGCCTCCTTTGTTTAGGTAGAGGGACGGCAAGTCGCCGGAAAAATTGGTTTTTGCGATATCAAGCAAGCCGTCTCCGTTGTAGTCCCCAGACGTTGCGCCCATGCCAGCTTGGGTATTTCCACTTGCTCCGTATGCCACCCCTGCCGCTTCACCACCCTCCTCAAAAGTCCCATTGCCTCGATTCCAGAAAAGGAGGCTTGGGCCCAAATCGCATGCAAGGTAAATGTCGATTCGGCCATCGTTGTCAAAATCCGCAGCAACTGGCTGAAATCCAAAGCGTCCTCCAACCTTGTGCAGACCGGCCGATAGGGAGGCATCGCTAAACGTTCCGTCGCGATTATTACGATAGAGAAAGTTTGTACTTTGTGGCAGTCCAGTTGGTCCACAAAAATAAAACAACCCTTTCCAATTACAACCAGAGGCTGGACCTTTAGGCCGCACGGTATTCAGATCAAAACGGACATAGTTGGCGACGAATAGATCCAGATAACCATCATTATCGTAATCGAGAAAAGTGCAGCCCGAGTTCCAAGGTTGCCCGTTCTGACGAAGGCGGGCACGTGAACTAATTTCTTCAAAACGTTTACCCAAGTTCTCATAAAGGGCATTTTGCCCCCAGAAGGTGATGAAGACATCGTCGTCCCCATCGTTGTCGAAATCGCCGGCGCAAGCGCCCTGGGACCACCCGATTCGGCTCAAGCCAGATTGCCGGCCAATTTCCTCAAATTGCAGAGAGCCAAGGTTACGGTAAAGGAATGTTGACCTGGTCTGAGTTTCGCGCCCCAAGCGTGTGCCATTGGTAATGAGAATATCGTTCAAGCCATCACGGTCGAAGTCAAAAATTAATGCGCCGTTACCGGTCGACTCCAAGATATAGTCGCTTGAATTGATTTCACCGTAAGTATTGGCAAATGTTAAGCCAGCCCGCGGCGCTACATCACGAAAGTCTGGCCCAATGGAATCTGCACCCCAGATCACGACAAGAGTCGAAGCAACCAAGACGACATAGTGTCCCAGCTTACTCATGGAGCAGCCAACCAAGAATCAATCATGTTTTTGAGATCCTTTGGCGAATCGGTGACTCCGAGCCAGCGCCAGGCGATACTGCCATTCTCGAAAGCAACCACCGCTGGCCAGGAAGCCAGATCCAGCGACTCAAGGTTCAGGATTTCGGCTTCTGCATGCCATTCGGCATTTTCAATACGCGAGTTGAGCTTGCGCAGGCGATCCAGAGCAGGAACCGGCCCACGAACGACAAGCAGCAAGTTGTTACTACTCACTGGGGTTGACCTTAGGAGTTGCAGGATGCGGTTTGAAGGAACAGAACGGTCCTCCAGGAAGAAAACAATGGTGCGTCCCTTCTTTTCGATCAGTAATTTCGGCTGTTCGGAATCAGCCACGGGCCGAAGCATGAGCAGCGTGTCCGAAGGGGCGGCCAGCGAAGCTGCTCCACTGCAAACCAGGAAAGCCACAAAAATAACTTGAGATATTGGCGTCATTATGGAACCCGGAAGTTTACGATTTCAGATTTCTGTTGAGTGGTCAAGCCAACCGTCAATGCAGGATCCGCCAGCAAAGAAGCGGCGGGCAGTACGCTTTGCAGGAGTTGGCCAGCATCCGCATTTTTGCGCAGAAACACGTAGTTCAGTATTCGACGCGTAGCGCCAGGAGGAATCGTCACTTGCCAAGTATATGTGGCAATAAACGCATCAGTGATGACGGAAGCGGGAATGGGGGGCGCGGGGCTTGAGTAGAGATGGCCGTGCAACGAGGGGTAGATGGTATGGCTAAGCACTACATACGTATTGGCACTGGCTGTTGGCGGAACCAGGCTTAGGAATTGATCACCCGCATATTCTTCCAACTTCAACTCGGCCACCACCGGGAAGGCGGTTGAGTTGGTAAAGCTGTCAAGATATCGAACGAACCCGCCCTGAGGCGGAACGTAGACAGAGCGACTGGTTTGCAGACCGGAAAGACTTACCGGCGTGTAATTGATTTCCCGGCCCAGAATTCCCAAAGTGGCCGTTGAGGAGGAGAAATACTGACCCGCAATGGAAAGATAAGGTCCGTAAATGATTCCAGTCAGCAAAGTCCCATTGGGTTCGGGTATCCAGTGAGAGTTATCCAAGGCTCCGTAGGTATCTAACTTATAAACAAAAGAATCCTGCGAAGTGAGCAGATAAACAAAGGGTGAGAAGTTGAAATTGAGTGAGGTTCCACTTGTAATGTTCAACACCAATTCCTGATTCCCAACCACAGTGCCCGTGGCGAAACCGGAGTTCACACTCTGGATTGTGACTGTAACCACACCGGCAGGCCAATTGGATACTGAATACGTACCATCTCCAGCGGATACCACATTGCGACTCAACCCCGAAGTGCTTATCAACAACGACGCGCCGCTCAATGGATTCCCTTGAGGGCCAAGGACGGTTCCACGAATGGAGCCGGTTGGTGGAATCGTAATGTCAAGTGTAGTGGTTGAAGACTGTGTTCCGAGAACGATTGTGGCGTTGCCCTCCCCGTTGAAGATTGGCGCACGAGCCCTGGCAGTAACTGTGCCGAGAGCGATCCGGCTGACCTGATAGACCCCTTGTGCGTTGGCCGAGGCGAAGCGGTTCAGGTCAGATCGGCCAGTAGAAACAATGGTGACTTGCGCATTTGGTACGACAGCCCCCTGGGCGTCCCGGATGGTTCCGGTCAAATTCGCATCACCCTGTAAATTGATATCCAAGTTGATCGTTTCTGACAGGCTGCCCAGATTCGCAGTGGGGCTAGCCTGGAGGCCACTAGCGGGATCCTGAGCGTTGACATTGAACTGGCCGGTGGAAGCCAAAAAAGCCTGGTAAGTGCCATCGGATCCACCCGTAATGACGGGCAAATTAGACCCAGGCTTCACGATGGAGATCGTTGGGTTTGGAACTGCTACCCCATCGGCAAATCGCACTCTTCCCCTGACGAGTCCAAGTGGCAACTTCAGATCGGTGTTATTCACCGTAGTCAGCGGAGCCGCATCAAATGTAAGAGCATTGGCGACTCCCAGCAAAGTGGCCTGGACACGATAAGTTTGGCCGGGGGTCAGAACGCGGAAGAAAGTAAACGATCCATCACTCCCAGACGTAGCCGTAACCAATACGGCCTGTGCAGCAGTTTGAAGGCTTACCTGAGCGCCGGGAATCGGAGTAATGCCATCGTCTAGCAACACTTTGCCTTTGACTACAGAGACAGGCACGCTGACATTGATAGTCAGTGTACCTCCCCCAGGCCCGGCTTCCTGTCGAGCGGAGGCTTCAGCAATTCCACTATTGTTGACGAAGCTTGCTTGCACTGCCAGACCTTCGGAGCCAGAGA
>JBIPMY010000589.1:0-3285 GCA_044376335.1 Bryobacter sp. | reverse complement strand
ACGTGGCGAGGGTCGGGCAATGGTTCGCGCAGGGAAGCCGCTGGCTCGTCAGTGAGAGCAAGTACGATGTTCTTGGCAACATCGTGCAGACGTGGCAGCCGAAAGACGCCAGCGAAAGCTTTGAGCGAAGCTCGACATTTCAATTCACGCCGGCGTGCAACTACAGCTATCCTGCGACGATTACCGACGCGCTAGGGCGGAATTCCAGCTTTGTGTACAATTGCCGCACCGGGCAAATGACCTCCTTCACGGACGTAAATTCCAAGGTGACGACGATGGCTTACAGTGATCCGCTGGACCGGATCACATCTGTTGTCAGCCCGGAAGGTCTGGGCTCCACCAGCTATAGCTATGTCGATAGCCCTGGTTCGCTGAAGCTGACGGTAACCAAGACGCAAAATTCCTGCGGCGCAAACAACATCGTAACCGAGACCTTTTTCGACGGTTTTGGCCGGGTAATTGCAGAGAAGCGCAATGACGATGTAGGCAGTATTGAGAAGCGGCGGGAATACGACGGCCTGGGCCGCGCGTATTGGCAGGGCGATCCGTTTCGTGGGAGCACCGAAGGAAATGGAACCGAGACGGAATGGGATGGCCTGGGCCGGCCGGTGCTGGTGAGGACGACGGCTGATGGAAGCACAACCCGCATGGGCTATCAGTTGGATGAAAGCTGGAGCCGGGATGCACAGGGCAAGTGGAAGATCACGAAGATGGATGCGCTGGGGCGGATGGTGAGCGTGGTGGAAGACCCGGTGGTTGCCTCCGGCGCTGGCCCGATTGCGGGATTTTCCAATACGGGAACCAGTCCAACACTCGAGACAAGCTATTTGCACGACGGGCGGGGGAATTTGACGAAGGTAACGCAGGGCGTGCAGGTAAGAGATTTTGTGTATGACTCTGTGGGGCGTCTATCCTCGGCCAGCAATCCCGAGATGGGGAGTGGGGCCAGCGGTCAAGTGCTGTATGGATACTTTGATAGCGGGAGCTTGAAGCAGAAGACAGAGCCTGGCAGCGTCGTGACTACGCTGAGCTACGACCGGCTGAACCGGCTGGAGGCCAAGAGCTATAGCGGAGCGGCGGTCGTGACCAATAGTGTAAGTTTTTGTTATGACGGCAACACGGCAGGGAACTGCGCGGGTGCCCCGACAGGCGCAAACTTGTTGGGCCGGGCGACGATGGTGGTGAGTGGAGTTTACCGCACCAAGATGCTGGCTTATGACGCTTTGGGCCGCGTGACGCAGAGCGCGCAGAAGTTCGCGGCCGACCCGGATCTGGTTTTTGGATATCAGTACACGCAGGCTGGCGGAGTCTCGGAGATTCAGTATCCTTCGGGTAAGCGCGTGGCAAGCTGCTTTGATGGATCTGGGCAGGCGAAGGAAGTAAAGAACGGTGCCACCAATGCAGCCTGGGTGAGTGGGCTGCAGTATGAAGTGAATGGCGCTGTGAAGCAGGCGACACTGGGCAATGGAGTGATTGAGACGCGGGACTACAATTCGCGATGGCAAGCAAGGACCGTGAAGGCAATGCAAGGCGCAACGAACTTGCTGGAGTTGCAGTACCGGTATTGCCCGCTGGAAGCCGATGCTTGCAATACGAACAACGGGAATGTGATTTCGCAGCGGGTGGTGCATAGCGGGTTGAACGCACTGATGGGTTATGAATACGATTCGCTGAACCGTTTGAAGCGGGCGGTGGATGCAGCCAACAGCTTTGAGCAGGTCTTTGATTATGACCGTTGGGGCAATCGTGCGCTGACTTCCGGGTACCGGCCGTATTCCGGGATGACGGTGGCGGCGCTGGCGGCTTACAACGCGGGCAAAAATCAATTGAATGCGCAGGTAGAGTTGCCGCCGCTTGGGGCTTATACGGCCTTCCAATATGACTTGCGGGGGAACCAGTTGACGCAGGTTGGTGGTAGGGCGTATACGTTCGACGCAGAGAACCGGATGGTGGAGGCCAAGACGCAAGGGGTGACGCAGGGGCAGTACCGCTATGACGGAGAGGGCCGCCGGGTGGAGGTGATCGCTGGCGGGAAGACGACGCGATTCGTTTATGATGCGTTTGGCGGGCTTGCGGCGGAGTATGAGGTTGGGGTGGGCAGCGGCGCGATGGAGACGACGTATCTGGTTGGGGATGCGTTGGGGAGTACACGCCTTGCGATGAGGCCGGACGGGAGCTTGCGGCGGTATGAGTATGCTCCGTTTGGTGAGGAGATCGAGAGCGGGAGTTTTGGCCGGGGGGCCGAGTATGGAGAGTCGGTAGGGAAACCGCGGGTGTCGCAGCGATTTACTTCGAAGGAGAGGGATGCTGAGACGGGGCTGGACTTCTTTGAGGCAAGGTACATGTCGGCGGCGCAAGGGCGGTTTACGTCACCGGATGAGCCGCTCCTAGATCAAACCTCTGCTGATCCGCAAAGCTGGAATCTTTACAGCTACGTTCGAAACAATCCGCTGATTTTCACAGATCCAACCGGCAACGATTGCGTTTATACCAATAGTGGCGGAAAAGGGGTTGGTAGTGTTGACAATCAAATCGCTGCACCTCAGTGTGGAACGTCAGGTGGGTATTGGGTTGATGGAACTGTAACCAATGCTCGGTTCGCCCATGGGTCTTTAGTCTTGACTGGAACGATCGAAGGGACAAACAAGACTTCTGCTTCCTATGGTCTTGGGCCGGACCCTGGAATTTTGGCTTTACAGAAAGGAACACAGCTTGCTGAACCGGGAGTGAAGTTGGCCGCTATTGGACTCGCTCTTGGGATTGGCGGACCAGCTGCGGGGGCGGCCTACGGTGCGGTTGCTGGTGGCACAGCCTTGACACAACTTGCAATTTATACCTTGCCTGTCGTTACAAGCGCTATCGATAAGCTACAAAAGCTGGGCATCTCTATTTATGAGGCGGGCCAAATCGTTGGCAGTCCAACCGCACAGAGGCTGATCGATACGGCAAACGGGGGGAACATCAACGTTGTTCAACAGGTCGGGGAGAAGCTTGTAAGAATCACTACAGATCCCTCTGGACAGCGGATTATCTCTGCAGGCATCATCCAAGCTCGGAACATCAACAACAGCATTGCGTCAGGTCGTTTTATCGTGAAGTAGGGAGGTTCCATGGAGTTTAGCTCTGACATTGAAATTACTAAGATCTCTGGTCTCGTTCAGGAACTATTCGAGCAAGTTCTATACGACGAAGAGCCACTGTTTATTGGGGACGAAGCCACAATCTGGGACGTTTCTGTATCTACGCCTAGCGAACTTCTTAGGCGTTGTTCTGATTACTATGGTG
>JBIPMY010000193.1:0-10933 GCA_044376335.1 Bryobacter sp. | reverse complement strand
CTCCCTGCTGTTGTGCCTCCTCTCCACCAATGCCCTGGCCCAAGGCGAACGAGCCACCGTCACTGGAACCGTCACTGACCCTTCCGGCGCTATCGTCCCCGCCGTCGCCATCACTATCCGCAACATCGAAACCAACGTCACCTCCCGCACTACTACCAATACTGCCGGCCTCTTCTACATCCCGGCGCTTTCCCCCGGCGCCTATGACGTCAACGCTGAAAAAACAGGTTTCCGACCCTCCCGCGTTTCCAACCTCCGCCTCACCGTAGGCCTCACTGCAACCGTTGCCATCACCTTGGAGGTCGGCACTGTCACCCAGGCCCTTGAAGTCAGCGCCTCCTCGGTCCAGCTCGAAGCCCAAACCTCCGGCCTCGGCAAAGTCGTCGAGCAACGCCGCGTAGTCGAACTCCCCCTCCTCGGTCGCAACCCCCTCTCTCTTGCCGCTACCGCTCCAGGCGTCCTCCCCACCAGCGGCCAGCGCGGCACCGGCCAGGACATCATCGGTGTCTCCACCACTTCTCAAATCAACGGCGGCCTCGCCCAGCAAAACGGCGTACTCATCGACGGCGGTGAGTCCCGCGGCTCCACAGAATCCGGCAACGCCTACACCGTCCCTATTGAAGCTGTAGGTGAATTCAAAGTAGAAACTTCCACTTACTCGGCAGAATTCGGCCGCGCCGCCGGTGGCATCGTCAACGTCTCCACCAAGTCCGGCACCAACCAACTCCACGGCGTCGCATTCGAATTCCTCCGCAACGATCATCTCAACGCCAACAGTTGGCAGAACAATCGCAACCGCGTCCCCAAGGGCCTCTTCCAGCGCAACGAATTTGGCATCGGCGGCGGAGGCAAAATCATCCGCGACCGCACCTTCTGGTATGCCATCTACGAAGGCACTCGCCAGGGCAGCCCAGACCAGGCTCTCCTCACTGTCCCTTCAGCCCTTCAAAAACAAGGCGACTTCTCACAAACCTTAGACCGCTTCGGCAATCAGGTTAGCGTTTACGACTACACCACCACTCGTATTGGTCCCGACGGAAACGCCATCCGCGACCCCTTCCCCGGCAACCGCATCCCCGCCCAGCGCATCCACCCCATCTCAACCAGAGTCATTCCCTTCTGGGGCGAACCAAACCGCCAGGGCGAAGGCGCAGCGCTGCTCAATAACTACTTCCGCGTCGGCAAAGCCATCAGCAACGCTAACACCTGGTTTGGCCGCATCGACCACATGATCAGCGAGCGCCATCGCGTTTACGGCCGCTACGGCGGTCGCGAACTCAAAAACACTACTCAGGTTGCCCTCAACCCCGCCTTCCCGCCGCGCCAGCTTAGCTCGAATCCGGCCAACAGCGCCCTCATCACCTTCACATCCATCTGGTCGCCCAACTTCATCACCGAAGGTCGCATCAGCTACACCCGTCTCCAGTTCGATTCACGCCCCTTGAGCGAAGGCTTCGACGTTGCCTCCCTCGGCTTCCCCAGAAGTGTCACCGACAACATTCTCTTCCAGCAATTTCCGCAGATCTCGATTCAGACTTATGCCCAGGGCGCAGGCCTCGCCGTCACCGGTGCAGCTCCCAATGAATTCGATCAACTCGGTGGCGTCGGTCGCAACCTGGTTCCGCAGGATACTTATCACGCTCAGTTCCACGGCACTCTCGTCAAGACTCGCCACAAGATCAAGATGGGCTACGAAACCCAGCTCATTCGGCTCAACGCCTTCAATTCCCAACAGTCCTCCGGTCAGTACATCTTCGACCGTGTTTACAGTCAGGGGCCAAACCCTAACACCACCGCTCTCAATTCTGGCCACGGCTTCGCCAGCTTCCTCCTGGGCGTCCCCCAGGCCGGTGCCATCACCATCACCCGCCCGCTCTTCCTCTACCAGCGATACTACGGCGTCTACATCCAGGACGATTGGCGAGTCACCAACAAGCTCACCCTCAACCTCGGCCTGCGCTGGGAATACACAACCCCCTACGCCGAGAAATTCGGCCAGATCGGCTACATCGACTTTGAAGCCATCGAGCCAGTCACCGGCCTCAAAGGCAACTTCAAACTCATCGAGCCGGGTGGCTACACCGCTGATCCCAACAAAAAGAACTTCTCACCCCGAGTCGGCTTGGCCTACCAGCTAAATTCCAAAACCGTCATCCGCTCTGGTGCCGCAATTTTCTATGCCACCTATGTCGGTGTCAACGCCGCAGCCACCGATTTCGGCAACGGCAGCTTCCTCTCCAACGCACTCTTCCTCGGTCAGCCCAACCCACTTCCCAACACCCCACCCGTGGGCAGTTCCTGGTCCAACCCCTTCGCCGGCGGCATCATCGTTCCCGATCGCAACACCAACTTCGCCGGCCAAAACGTACGTGGTGACATCCGCAATCGTCCCAACGCCTACGTCGCCAACTGGACCTTCTCCATCCAGCACATGCTCAGTTCCAACACCATGTTTGAGGTAGCTTATGTCGGTGCTAAAACGACTCACCTCTACTGGAACCGCCAGCGCAATCAGAGTGACCCCTCGCAACTCGCCATGGGCAGCGCTCTCTTGCAGCCAGTCCCAAATCCATTCTTCGGCAAGATCCGAAGCGGAGCACTCAGCGGTGCCACCATCCAGGCCCGTCAGGCCATGCGCCCCTATCCCCAGTTCCTCGACCTTCTCATCCAGCGCGATCCCTACGGTGACATGAGCTACCAAAGCTGGTACATGCGTCTGGAGAAACAGTATTCCCACGGCATGACCTTAAGCGCTTCCTACACAGCGTCCAAGACCATCGCCAACACCATGCAGTCCAACACCTGGGTCGTCGGCCCCTCCAACAGTCTCTACAACGCCCGCGACAATCGTGGCATCGAAGCTAACGACATCCCCCAACGCCTCGTCTTCAGCTACGTCTACGACCTCCCCTTCGGTAAAGGGCGCAAATTCCTCAACTCCACAAACCCCATCGTCAGCTACGGCCTTGGTGGCTGGCAGTTCTCCTCCATCACCGTCCTGCAAAAGGGCCGTCCGGTATTGATCACTGCACCCGATACCACCAACCTCTTCAACTTTTCCTCCACCAACGGCAGAGCCAATCGCGTCAAAGACCCCGTCCTTCCTGATGGCCAGCAGACGCTCAACAATTGGTTCGATACCACCGCCTTCCAGCGCACCGCCCCCTTCACTTTCGGTACCGACAGCGTTTCTCAGCCCCGTCTCCGTGGCCCGGGTCGCGTCAATTTCGACTTCTCACTCATCAAGAACACACGCATCAAGGAGCGCTTCAATCTCCAGTACCGCGCTGAGTTCTTCAACATCTCAAACACTCCGGCCCTCGACGCCCGTGGTGCCACCACCGATGTCGCCAGCGCCCAGTTCGGACAAATCATCTCCGGCGGCAACCCGCGCAATATACAATTCGGTCTACGCTTGGTTTTTTAGGAACAACATGAATCGCAGAAATTTTGGCCTCCTAATGGCAGCAGGAAGTGTCGCTGCTTCAGAAAAGAAGACGCCCTGGGCTCCCGGCATCAAAGTTGCCATCCAGCTCGGGGCCAACCCCAGCGACGAAGATCTTCAGTTCATGAACCAGATCGGCGTCCGCTACACCTCGGTCACCATCGACCGTAAAGACGACAACGTCGAGAACTTCCTCCGCATCAAGGCCAAGGTAGAATCCGCTGGCCTTCGCGTCTGGAACATCGGCCACGATGGCAACCGCAACCAGGAGGAGATCGTCTTAAACCTCCCCGGCCGCGACGCCCGCATTGAAGCCTACAAACAATACCTCAAGAATTGCGGCAAGGCCAACATCCGCTACGTCACCTATGCCCACATGGGCAACGGCATCTGGCACACAGAGCGTGAAACCACCCGTGGCAGCGCCTCGGCCCGTGGCTACAACATGGCCAAAGGCGGCGAAGGCCTCTGGGCCGGCAAGATCTTCAAAGGCCCCCTCTCTCACGGCCGCCTCTACACAGAGGCTGAACTCTGGGACAACTACGAGTACTTCATTAGAAAAATAGCCCCCGTAGCGGAAGAAAACGGCGTCTTCATCGGCATCCACCCCGACGACCCGCCAGTACCGATGCTCGCCGGAATCCCCCGCTGCATCTTCGGCAATTTCGAAGGCTATCGCAAAGCGATCGCCATGGCCAACTCCCCCAACATCGGCGTCTGCTTCTGCGTAGGAACCTGGCTCGAAGGCGGTGACCTGATGGGAGCCGACGTCATCACGGCGATCAAGTATTTCGGAGAGATGGGCAAGATCTGGAAGGTCCACTTCCGCAACATGAGCGCCCCGCTCCCCCACTTCGTCGAGACCTTCGTCGACAACGGCTACTACGACATGTACGCAGTCATGAAGACCCTGAGAGAGGTCAACTTCGACGGCATCGTCATCGGAGACCACTTCCCAACGATGGTAGGAGGCAACCGAGTTCCGGTAGCCTACACCGCCGCCTGGATGCGAGCCTACGTAGACCGAGCCAACGCCGAAGTCGCCGCCAAGAAGCTCTAGATAAGCAGCAGCGATATACGCAGCACATGGCCCCCACGGGGCTATTCATCTGCGCATATTAGGTTCATACTCCAAGGGCACAAAAAAAGAACAGCGACCTGGATCTGTTAATCGACCTTCAACCCGGCCGCACCTTGCTCGATATCGTCGCGATCCAACAGGACATTGAAGACGCTCTAGGCATTCGAGTTGATGTGGTCACCGAGCGGTCATTAAGTCCACACATCCGCGACTCCATCCTCAGCGATGCCCTTCCACTACAAAAGCAAGATTAGAAAACATGTTGAGCAAGTAGGAGTCCAGGTAGCCACCTGCTATAGCCACAACTCAATCGGCATCCAGCCATAGCTTTTCTTCTCCACCTCACCACCCTCTCAAATCCAAACAACATAAAATCCAAGAATGCGTTTCCTCGCCGCACTCCTCCTCTCCCTCTCACTCCAGGCCCAAACACAGCCTCTTCTCGCCGGTGCCGCCCAGATCGACATCACCCCCACCTGGTTCCCCCTCATCATCAATTGCGGCATGCTCGAACGCACCGCCAACTCCGTCTCCGCTCCCCTCTTCGCTAAGGCCATCGTCCTCCAGCAAGGCAACCTCAAAACGGCGATCGTGGTAGCCGACTCCTGCATGATGCCCCGCGAACTCCTCGACGAAGCCAAAGCCATCGCCGAAAAAGCCACCGGCATCCCGGCCAACCGCCAGCTCATCTCCGCCACCCACACCCACTTCGCCCCCGCCGCCATGTCCTGCCTCGGCTCAAGCGTCGACGAGCGCTACGCCAAATGGCTACCCGCCAAACTCGCCGAAGCCATCATCGAAGCCAACAAACGCCTCACCCCGGCCCGCATCGGCAGCGCCGCCATCGCAGACCGAGATCACACCTTCGTCCGCAGCTTCATCTATCGTGCTGGCAAAGAACTCACAGACCCCTTCGGCAACAAGACCGTCCGCGCCAACATGCACCCCGGCCACGAAAACCCCGACGTCACCCTCCCCACCGGCCCAGTCGATCCAACCCTAACCGTCCTCGCAATCCAATCCGAGAAAGGCGAGCCGATAGCAATGCTCGCCAACTACGCCATGCACTACTTCAACTCCAAGCCCATCTCCAGCGACTACCCCGGCGTCTTCGCCAAACAATTCGAGCAACGCATCAATGCCCCCAAAGACTTCGTCACCATCATGAGCCAGGGCACCAGCGGCGACCTGATGTACATGGATTATTCAAAGCCAGTCAACAAAGCACTGACAATCGAAACCTACACCAGTGGCATCGTCGACAACGCCCTCAAAGCCTACAACTCAATCGCATACGAAAAGCGCCCCACCCTCAAAATGCTCGAGACAGAGCTAACCCTAACCCGCCGCCTCCCCACACCAGACCGCCTCGCCTGGGCCAACAAACTCCTCGCAACAATGGGAACCAACAAACCCAAAAACCAACCAGAAGTCTACGCAAGAGAAGCGGTCTACCTCGACAAAGAACCAAAGCGAACCCTCAAGCTCCAGGCCCTTCAAATCGGCACCCTGGCCATAGCCACCTGGCCAAACGAAGTTTACGCAATCTCCGGCCTCAAACTCCGCACCCGCACCAGCTTCCCCAAACTAATGAACATCGAACTAGCCAACGGAGCCGAAGGCTACATCCCCCCGCCCGAGCAACACACCCTCGGCGGCTACACAACATGGCCAGCAAGAAGTGCCGGCCTCGAAGTCCAGGCAGAACCCAAGATCCTGTCTACCCTAACCACTCTACTCAACCAGTTAGGAAGCAAGCCCAAGCCAACAACACAACCTAAAAACCACTGGCCAATGGAAGACCTCGAACCCAATGCAGACTTGAAAATAGAAGGCCCCCACGCCTTCGCCGTCCCAGGAAAAACCGGCCAGGCCCTATATCTAGCCAACGCCAACCTAACCCTAAACAAACAACTCAAGGTCTACAAACTAAGCTTCTGGATCTGGCCCGCCGAAACCCGCCAGTGGGCTCAAGTAACAATCGAGCAAACCAAAACCACCCGCCGCACCACCGTAAGCGGCCAGCTCACCAGCGAAACCGCCCCCACCCCAACCCTCCAGCTATTAAACAACTTCGAAGGTGCAATCGACGAGATAACGCTCCTGCCTTAAACACAACCTCGCCAAATCCGGTATCGTTAAAACTGGATCATCCCTTCAGTATGAGCATCACTTTGAGTCTGAATCCCGAAACAGAAAAGACCTTGTCGGCACGAGCAGGGCAACTGGGGCTTTCTCTCAACGACCTCTTACAAGAACTCGCAAATCGTGAGGCTGCTGCGTTATCAGAGCCAATGCTAAGTGGTGACGAGAAAGCTAAAGCATTTCTCGCTTGGGCTGATAGTTTCCCTGATACCCCACCGCTCTCTGATGAAGCAATCAGCCGCGAAAGTTTCTACCCGGATCGCTGGTAGATGAACTATCTGATCGATACAAACCTGCTCATCCGCAGTGTGCAAAAGAGCCATCCTTCCTGCCGGGTCGCAAGGCAAGCGCTGATCACCTTGCAGCGAGAAAATCATCGCCTCTATGTCACCGATCAAATTGTAGCTGAGTTTTGGAACGTCTGTACCAGGCCAATCCAGGTGAACGGGCTGGGATTGAGCGTCTCCATTACAGATCAATATGTCGATCAACTAGAGCGGTTTTTCACAATTCTCCCCGGCTCAATTCAGTCTTTTCGTATTTGGCGCAAACTTGTCGTTGACCATCTGGTTGTCGGCTCCAAAGTCCACGATACCCGCCTTGTAGCAATGATGAGTCTCTACTCTATTTCACACATCATCACCTTCAACGGATCCGACTTCAAACGCTTTCCTGGCATCGAAGCGATCAACCCTGAATCCTTCAGCAAGTAATCGATTTTGTAGCGTCGAAGGTGCCATCGACGAGATAATCCTCCAACAAAATTGACCCCGCTTTCCAAACACCTGCGCATTCCCCAGCAAGGAACCAAATATGAAACCTCTAATCCTTGCACTCGCAATGGCCGCCAGCCTCTCCGCTGCTGCCATCCCCCTTTTCAACACCGGAACAGACGCCTCCAACAATCAGCTTCCCACTCCTGGTGCTAGCGAAATTCATTTCAGTCTCATCAGCGGCACAGGCGCGGCAAACACCTTCCTCACTCGCTACCAACTCCCCTATTACAGCGAAGCCAGCCTAAACGCTCGCTGGATCTCACCTGCAGTCGCACAAGGCGGAGGCGTGCCTTCCTTTCCTAGCGAAAACGCCTCCTACCTCCTCGAGCAGACTTTCGATATGACCCCATTCGACATCACCACCGCAACCCTCGCCGGCTTTTTTGCTGCGGACAACTGTGCTGTCATCAGCCTCAACACAACCATCCTCGCCACCACCGGAGGTACCTGCAACGGCACAAGCCCAAGTACCAACTTCACCACCCTAACCCCCTTCTCCGCCACCGCAAGCGCCTTCATCCCCGGTACCAACACCCTCAGCATCAACTACTTCAACTACCTCGGCCCCGGCGCACTCCTCGTAACCGGCCTCCAGGGCACTGCCGACCAAGTCCCGGAACCCGCCACCTACGCCCTCATCGGCGCAAGCCTCGTCGCAATCCAACTCAAGAGGAGACTCTCATAGCGACAGCAACCCAAAAGAATTCAATTCCCTCCTAACCCCACCTGCATTCAATCAGGTGGGGCTTTAACGTTATCCGCTAGTCCCCCAGAGACCCCGAATAAGCCCGGCTCGCCAGCCTCTCCTTCGCCGCCGCCATCTTCCCGGCCACCTCTTTAGCCGCCTGCTCCCGCAAGCGCCAATGCCAGAATCCCGTCACAAAAGACGCTAGCGGAATCAGCCCCAGCAATACATACAAAATCTTTACCGGCACTCCACCCCAGAGGCCAAAATGCAAGGGAATGCAGTACTGTATGATCTTCCGCCCCAGCCCCGCATTCCTAGTATCTTCAATCTGAACCACCTTACCCTCATAAGGATCAATGCTCAACGACGCATGATTCCGGTTCACATTCCAGTCTTCCCACTCCTTGCGCATCGTAAGTGGCGCACTAGCAGACGACGGAAAACTCACCCGCCGGATATTCCCTTCCAGTGCCGCATCTCCAATACGCACCAGCTCATCCAGATCCTTCGCCTGCCCCTTCGGTTTCACAACCACCTTCGGCGCAGCCACCTCCCCCGTCAACGCATACACCACCTTCTTGGTCACATCCGGAAAAACAAACTCAAGCGTTGTCAGCGTAAAAATCAAGCTAAACGCCAGCGGGTAAATGCCCGCCACATTGTGAATGTCATAGAGCAATTTCTTAAGTCCCATCCCGGCCTTGATCCGGAATCGCGACTGCCACACCGAAGCCCCAGCCCGCGCATTCGGCCACCACAGCCAAAGCCCCGTCAGCAACATCACCGTCACCAGAATCGCCCCATATCCATTCGCCGTCCACCCGGCCTGCCCAAACAGCAAATAGAAATGCAGATAGCAAAGAAACCCATACAGATGCCCGGCCCGAGTCCGATCCCCAATCACCTTACCTGTATAAGGATTCAGATACACATAAAGCTGCGATGCCTGATTCGGCCCGATGCGAATCGAATAACTCCCATCGGCCTGTGTCGGGTAATTGATATAAGAAGCTTTCAGCGTCGGATAGGCCGCCTTGAAGTTCGCCATCACCACCGATAGCGGCACCTTCTCACCCTCCACCTTCACCGTCAGCAGCTGTGGGTTCAGCCAAAGATCAATCTCTCTGCCAAACACCAGCAGACTTCCCGTGATGCCGATCACGACAAAGTACAAGCCCAGAATCAACCCCAGCCACAAATGCGCCAGGTAATTCACCCGCTTCAGATTCCATTTCGTCTGCATAAACGCCTCCTAGAAACGATACTTCATCTGCAGCGTCACACGGCGCGGCACACCAGGGCTTCCGGCATTCTGTGCCGAAAAGTCATCGGCAATATAGTACTTGTCCCCGACATTGGTTGCCGCCACGATAAAGCGCATCCGCTTGTAGTCATAGCTCACGCTCGCCCCAAACAGCGCATAAGAAGGCAACACCTGCGGGTTCACAATGTTATCCCGCAACGGGCGCTGACCCACATAGCTCCAGTACGGCGACAACGTCAGCGAACGGTACAGCTGCAAAATCCCGCCCATACCTGCGATATGCCGTGGCGCCATCCTCACACGAAAGCCGCTGAAATTGGTCGTAAGCGTCGGTCGGAATTCGATATGCCGCGAATCCTGAAATGAATAGTTCGTCCAGATAAAGTGCTTCTTCACCCGCGTCTTCAACTCCGATTCAAACCCCTTCACGCGCGTCGTAGCATTCACAAAGAAGAAGTCATCCGGCCCAGACCGGAACGATCTCTGCCCATCCACCTTTCTCATGTGAAAGTAAGTCCCCTGAAAGCTCGTCCCCTTCGGCAGCCGGAATCGAAATCCGGTATCGAGGCTCTTGGTCAACTCCGGCCGCAACAACTGCGCCACAATCACATTGTTCAGCGTCGATAGCGATGGCACCTGCGGCCGGAACCCTTCCACATAATTGCCAAACAAAATCAAATCAATCGCACTGGTCCGCAACGCGTTGATGTCCACCCCAAAACGCGGGCTCGTCCGCGATCGCTCATTCCCAGACCGCACCGGCGTATCAGACCGCCTCAGCAATTGATCAAAGCTGTCACGCCGAAACCCTGCCGTCAGCCCCACCCGCCAGAATTCAAAACGCTCTTGCAGATGGAATGCCGTAATCGTCTGCGTAAAGAAAGAACTCGTGATCGCCCCGCGAATCCCTCTCGGGTCATTCCCCGCATTCGCCCCCGCCACCGGAGTGCTGTAATTCGGCCCGCGATACGTGGGAGCATTTGCAAACGTCGGCGAGTCCTGATCCTGGCTCCCACCCTCATAGCTAAACCCCGCCACCAGACTCGACCGAAACGCCTTCCGGTCCATCCGGTGCGTCAGAATCGTATCGTTCAACTTCGTATCCTGCACTGCCGTGCTCTCGTTGTAGCCCTTATTGCTCACCGTCTCCGCCGGCAGAATCGTGATCCCACCCGTACTGAAGCGTCGATAGCGGTTGAAGTTAAACGTATTGCTCAACACAAACCCAGAGCCCAAATCAAAATCCACCCGAGGCGTCACCGAATGCAGCGTCCCCTCAAATCGCGCACCAGGAATTCCAAAATTGTCCTGTGGTCGAATCCCGTACAACGGCAGCCCATTGAGCAGCGGCACAATCGATCCCCGCCCGCTATTCACATCGCTCCCCAGATAGCTCACCCGCAATTGCACCCGCGAAGCGAACGTCTGATCAAACAGCGTCGACACTGCCCTGTTATCGCGGCCCGTGTTTTGCTGAAACCAGTCCGATGCCGAAATTACCGCAGACCCCGCTATCCGCCCCTTACCCAGCGGA
>JBIPMY010000588.1:0-3298 GCA_044376335.1 Bryobacter sp. | reverse complement strand
GAATTTCTCCCGTTTTTCTTCTGACAGCAAGCTCTTGCGTGAAGCTTTTTCGCTGGCGGCCAGCCACGGTGCCCGCCGTATAGTATTTGCCAGCGTTACTCCCCATCTCATCCTCCTGTTGAAGACCCGTTTCCGGGCTGAGCTGGGCCGTCTTGACGGTGTGTTGGCGATTCCACATGCCATTCTGTCTTCCCTCACCCGCCGGATTTCCCTGCGTCGTCCCTGGCTGTGGTTTTGCAGTATGCAGGCTGCCCTGGCCTGCCCGTCTCATCCCCGGCTCCGCTTTGCTGCCCTGGGAGGCTCGATTCTGGATAACCTGAGGCTCTTGTTACACCAGCAGCTCGACGACTGGTTTGTGCTCGAGCATCCCTACCAGTTTGCTCCAATCGAACCCAAACCTTATCCCCCTTCGGCTCCAGTCATCGGTTTGTTTGGTTCGCAGCCGCCCGGCCTTGCCGCCTTTGCCGACCTGGCTTCCCGCATCCGGCCTCATTTTCCTGAAACAGAGTTCTTGCTGGTTGGCTATGATTATTCGGGCTTGTCCGTCCCTGCTGCGGTGTCCGGTTGGGGTACGCAACCGCTTGAGCCTGACGAATTCACACGCCGCGCTCTGCGTCTGGACTGGGCGGTCTGGTTATCGAATCCACAGGATTACCGCCTGACAGCCAGCGGAGCCTTTCTCGACTGTCTGGCATATCGCAAACCGCTGTTTTATCTCGATAACCCATTTATTGCCCATTACACGGAAGCCCTGCCGGTTGGCATTTCCGCTCCATCGGTGGCTGCTTTGGCCGAGCGTATCTCCGCATGGCTGGCTGCTCCTGATCCTGCCCGGCATGCCCGGTTTCAAGACAATCTTCTCGCCTTGCGCGAACGCTTTCACCCAGCCTCGGTTGCAGCTCAAATCCGCACTGGCTGGGGAGAAGGGAATTGCTAATGTCTCCTGGCATCAGTGTTGTTGTGTGTTGCTATAACTCTGTCTCCCGCCTTGAACCCACTTTGCGGCATCTTAAGGCCCAGGCCACTCCTGCCGATCTGGCCTGGGAGCTGATTCTTGTCGATAATGCCTCGACAGACAACACGGCCGATTATGCCCGCCAGTTCTGGTCTGGCGATGCACCCGCACCCATTCAGATTCTTCGGGAGAACCGTCCCGGCATCAGCTTTGCCCGTCAAACTGGCGTTCTTGCCTCAAACTACTCCCTGATTGCTTTTGTCGATGATGATAACTGGCTTGCTCCAGATTGGATTGCCAACGCTTGTGCCATTATGCAGGCTCATCCTGAGGCTGCTTTATGCAATGGAATCGCAGAGGCTGCATTTGAGGGTGTGCGCCCAGCCTGGTTCTCATCCTTTGCCGGAAACTACGCCGTTTCAGAGCCTGGATGGCCAGTTGGCGATGTCACCAATACCCTGCCGGTCCCATTCGGTGCTGGCCTCTGTGTGCGGCGCGCTGCTTTGGATCGATTGCACGCTGAAGGCTTCCAGCATTTGTTGAGCGGCAGAACCACCGCTCTGAGTATGGCGGGTGAGGACACAGAACTTTGTATCGCTCTTCGTATGGCCGGTTGGCGCTGGCGGCGCGAACCATCCCTGCGAATGCACCACTGGATGCCAAACGTACGAATGACCTGGGACTATTGTTTGAAACTGGCTTTCGGCGGCGGTGCCTCTTCTGTGTGCCTCAGTCTCTATGAAATGCTCGAAGAGCCCGCCCCAACCCACTGGCGGGATCGTCTGCGTCAGACTTGGCCAGTCGCCTATTACTTTACAATCCTGAGCATCCTGCCAAAGTGGAAAATCTACATTCAGTGTCTTCTTAACAAAGGTGCTGAAGGCGATCCAGAGGTCTTTGCCATGCAATCGTTACGCGGCCGGTTGTTTCTGCTGCGAAAGTTGCGCGGCCAGAGGGATTCCTCGCTGGCGGCAATCCGTCAGGCCGAATGGTATCGCAAGCGCCCTCTGGACAAAGATCCAAAACCCTAGAGTCCATTTCATTCTCTTGATCGGCACCTGTAAACGGCCTGATTCTTAGCGGGGTCCTGTTTTGCTTTGCAGATTCCGGCAAATCGTCAACTCGCCAAAGTGATGCAGGTCATAATCAAACCCTTCCAGCGCACGGAAAAATACTTCTTTGCACTCATCCCCGTGCAATTCGATACATATGTTTTTCACTCTGTGTAGCCAGGCCTGAGCGGTGTCTCCAAAGACCGTCAACTCAGCTCCTTCGATATCCACCTTCAACAGATCCAACATCGCCCCACCGTTCATATCGATTAGACTGCCGACGTCCCAGGCTTTAATTGTCTCTGTCGTTGCATCGGAATCAACAAGTTCGCCAACCTGGGTTGACCACTCCAGACCATCGCGAAAAGCACCGGTGATCAATCGAAGTTCCGTCGATTCGGACCAAACCGCGCCATGCAGGATTCGAGCCCGATCTCCGTAGGGCGAAAGATTGTTCCTGCAGATGGCCACATTGCGCCCATCTGGTTCTACGGCGATAACGCGTACCTTAGGGAAATGGCTCAGAAGATAGGCCGAGGTGTATCCAACATTTGATCCCAGATCGAGTATCCAGACGGGATCTTCTAAATCATCCAGGCACGAATACTCTTCATAAAGAAAGATCTGTTCGAAAACTTGCATGTCGCTGCTACCGCGCAGTCGAGCCGTTAGTGGCTGAAGATTCCATGTAGGCGGTTCGGAAAAGCCAATCTTGCTCGCCATCCGCAGCAAATTCCAGCGCACTAGAATCAACAGGCCGGCAGACCTTTTCCAGCGAACCAGTGGGTAGAGGTTTTCGCGAAGCTCAGCGATCATTCAGAATTTCCGTTATTTGTGTTTTTCCAAAGCACTATGCCAATTCCAGGCAGTTGTAACAATTGTCTCCAAAGACGAGTAGCGTGGTTGCCAAGCCAGCATTTCTCGCGCAAGCGCAGGGTTGGCAACGAGTTGAGCAGCGTCTCCGGGCCTGCGTGGGAGCAGTTTCGTACGCACGGTTCGTCCCGAGATACGCTCCACCATCTGCACCACTTCACTGACGCTGTACCCGCTGCCGGTTCCCAGATTGGCACTCAGGGAAGCCCCCCCTTTCAGTAAGCGCCCAACAGCTTCCACATGCGCTGCCGCGAGATCCGTTACGTGTACATAGTCCCGAATCGCTGTACCATCCGGAGTTGGATAATCTGACCCGAAAATCTGCAGTTCACCCTGATTGATTGCTGCAAGGATCGTCAGCGGAATCAAATGTGTTTCCGGCACATGGCATTCGCCCAGTTCCCCTTCCGGGTCGGCA
>JBIPMY010000200.1:0-10684 GCA_044376335.1 Bryobacter sp. | reverse complement strand
GTCGTGGCGAGAAGGGGCGTTCTACCTATGACCGTCCTCACCGCTTCTCCATCAACGGTATCTGGGAGCTGCCTGTCGGCCGCGACCAGAAGAAGCTGATCTCGAACGTCATCGGCGGATGGCAGCTTGGTGGCTTCCTCACCTTCCAGTCTGGTGCTCCATTCTCGCCGCTGGCTGGCAACGATCCCGGCTTCCGTCTCTCGGGTATTGATGCTCTGATCGGCAACGCTCTTCGCCCCAATGTCGCAACCAATATCGATATCGCCAAGGGTAAGGTTGAAGATCTCTTCGCCGTTCGCAGCACGCTGTTTAGTGCTCTCAGTGTTGCCAATCCGATCGGTAACGCTGGCCGCAACATCCTGCGCGCTGACGGTATCGCCAACGTCGACATGGTGCTGAACAAGAAGATTCGCATTCCCTTTGAAGGTCATGCGATGAACTTCCGTGCTGAGTTCTACAACCTGGCGAACTCGCGCGACTTCGGCATTCCTAACGCCACCTACAACGCTGCGGCATTCCTGAACCAGTGGAATACCAACGGTGGTGGCCGCCGCATTGTGATGCTGCTGCGCTACCAGTTCTAGAGAGCCGCGAAATGGCGCTGGCCTTAAGGCCAGCGCTGACTTCCATGAAGTACAGCGATCAATTCGATTCCGCCGCGTCTGATCCGGTAAACCAAAAAGTAGGGTGTTCGGGGTACTACCAATTCGCGAGTCCCCGCCAGTCTGCCCGGACGCCCCATCTCTGGCTGTGTCTTCAATAAGTCTACGGATTCAAAGATCCGCTGAACAACAGAATCGGCGGCAGCCTCTGAATCGTTAGCAATGAAATTCCACAAGCCCTCTAGCTGCAACAAGGCCTTGGGCGACCAGATCTCCTTCATCGAGAGGCCTTGCGGGGACCCTTCTTGCTCCATGTCCTGGCAATCTTCCTAACGTCATCCCCAGCCACGCCCTTGCCCTTATCCAGTTCGGAAATCCCAGCCTGAATCTCTCCAATCTGCCAGCTCTCGAGCTCAATAAATGCCGCCAGAGCCTCTGCCGCGAGAAAGGACTTTGACCGCTGCGTCTGCGCTGCCAGCAACTCAAGTTTTTTCTTGGTTTCCGAGTCAATGCGAATGGAAAGCGTCTCTGTGCTCATTTGTATACATTGTCACACAACGTATACAAGGCCCTACCCCAGCCACTCGTTGAGCTCGTGGCTCTGTAGCTCAATCGCTCCCTGCTGCGGCAGAGCGTCGAGCGGCAGGCCCGCCTTCCACACCGACACCTGAAACTTCACTGGCTGCTGTGTCCCAATCGACCGCTGCGCAATCCGCATCTCAAAGAGGCGATGATAGGCAGACTTTAGATGGGTGGCCTCGTGAGCTCCGCTCTCGAAGGCGGCATTGAGCGGCACCGTTACATCGGTAGAGTTGAACTGCAACCGCAGTTCGGCCCCGCGCAAGGTATCCTCAGCGCCCTTCACAAAATCGATGCGAATGTACAACCATGCTCCATCAGAGCCGTAGTGCAATTCCTGGATCAGGAACTTCTGCCCGTGCATTGCGCCCTGACGCTGGTCGATCGAATAAGAGCCCGCTCCCATCCACTCGAAGTAGCTGGAGACTTCTCCATCGATCACCGGCTGGATGGGGCCGCGTGGCGTCTGATGATTTGCCTTCACGTCCATCTTCAAGATCGGCCGCGACAATTCTTCAGGCGGGTTCAGGCTGAGCGCCCGGTACACGTTGGCTAAATGCTCCCGGTAGAGGCGATCGAAGTCTGCCCGGTTTGCCGAAGAGTGCTCCGGCCCATACCACCAGTTCCAATCGCTGCCTTCGGCAATGAGCAACTCCTCGAAGGCGAGCGCACGGTCTTCTTCGCGCACCTGATCCTTGACGCGATCATAGGTTTCGCGAGCCCGCAGCAGATACTCCCAGGCCTTGTTGTCTTCTTCAGCGCCGATCCAGATATCAAAATTCGCACTGATCCACGAAGCAGGAAAGATTTTGTCGATCTTCTCGGCGGGAACCTTTGTCAGCGCCTCGGATACCGTCAGCGCCTCCATGTTTTTGTCCTGCTCGATCTGGGCGTAGAGCTCTTTCAGGAAGGGCCGTCCCGATAGTTCAAAGTACTCCCAGGCATTCTCGCCATCGAGAATAATTGGCACCAGGGCATCCCGCCCGGCGCGCAAAATCGGCGCACAATTCGCGCGAATCGCGTTCAGAAAATGATCTGCCGCCTCGCGGGCGCCCATCCTGGAATAGACAAAGCCAATCAGGTCGCTGAGTGTATGATCCCGGAAGAGGCCGTGCATCTCATGGCCGTCCTGCTTCCACAGATAAGGGCGGTAAGTAACGTCCGGTGTGGCAGATTGATTCACCGTGCGGGCCAGAACACCGTTGTCGGTGGCGAACCACTTGAAGCCGGTCTCCGCCGCCAGATGCAGCGCTTCATCCGACACCGAGCCCTCGCTTGGCCAAAGCCCTACCGGGGCACGCCCGAACTCGCGCGTCATGTAATCGCGAGACCGCTCCAGTTGAATCTTTGCATCCCCGGGGTATCGAAACCTCGGCGGCAGCGGTACGTAAGGGTGAGCGATCTCAGCGATGTTGGTATCGCAAACCAGCGGCAGAATCGGGTGATAGAAGGGCGTTGCGGAAATCTCGATCTGCCCGGTTTTTGAGAAGTCGCGATAGACTTGCGCCACCATCCCAAGCTTCTCCAGTTGTTTGGCCGCTAGCATGGCCTGATCACCAGGGGAGTAGTCTCGTTCGCGCTTCACCAGGTCTCTCAAGTCAGCGTCACTGGCAAAGAATTCTTCGTCAAACCAGGCCAGTTGCGACAGCACCTGCAAGTCGCGAATCGCTGCGTCGTTGAAGGTACGAAGCCCTCGCTGCGGGTTCTCATCCACCGCCATCCATGCTTCATACAATTCTGCATAGCGTGGATAGCGATAGATCATGCGTTGAACGTTTGCCTGAAAGAAGTAGCGCAGGATAAACTCGCGCTCCCCGTCAGACAAACTCGACGTATCCTTGTTGGCACAACGCAGGAAGGGGTCTACGGCCACCCCGCGCGCATACTCGTCCAACTGCACCAGCATCGAAGGCACCAGGTTGAAGGTTTGATGCACCTGAGGGAAATCCTCCAGCACCTTCACCATCCCGTAGTAATCTTTCAGCGCATGCATGCGCGTCCAGGGCAGCTTGTACTCATTCGACACCAGGTCCTTATAAAAGGGCTGGTGCATGTGCCACACAAACGATACGTAAATCTTCGGCATCCGGCTTAACGGCCTCCAAACAGGGACCGCACTGGCGCAGGCGGAGTTCCGCCCTTCAGGGCCAGCCACAGTATCTGGTTCAATTCGTTGTCATCAATCTCATCGGCTTCATCCCAGTCCATACGAGCACTTCTCGCTGCCAGTGTGCCTGCCGCCGGGTTTCTCTCATCCATCGGCTGTTGTGGTGTGAGTGCTGTATAGGCACCCATTTTTGCGTCTTTGGCAAAGGCGCGCGTCATCGGCGTTGAACTGGCGTCATAGACAGTCATTGGCCGCAGGCCCAGCAAGAGCTCCATGGTTCGCAGGGCAGAGGTGGTGTTGTACATCGTCGAATCGATCGTGCCGCGGCGTGTGTAGGGGCTGATGATGTAGGCGGGCGAGCGGTGGGAATCTACATGGTCTGCGCCATTTTGCGCATCGTCTTCGATGACAAAAATCGCTGTTTTGGCCCAGAACTTTGACTTCGACATTGCCTCTACCAACATGCCCAGGGCCAGATCGTTATCAGCAACTTGCGCCTTGGGTGAGAGCTTGTTGGCAGACAAACCCGAAGTATGGTCGTTGCCAATCTTGAGCGTGATGAAGTTGGGCATCTTGCCGGTGGCCTCAAACTGCTTTAGCTCTTCGAGGAAGACCTTTATGCGGTCGACATCGAGGTAATCAAGGTCGAAGCCACGGTATTGCATAGCGGTGTGAGGCGCCAGTTGTGGGTCGAGGATCTGTGCAATCTGCCGCGTTCCCTCGGGCTTCGGTAAGTTCTTGCCCCACCAGCCATAATTGCGAACGCTCAAGCCAGCCGCCAGCGCGCTATGCCAGATGCGGCCGGCCGGGGCATTGGCTGCCACCTCGCCGCCTTCATAGTCGTAATGCTTGCGCCGCCCGGCGTAGGAGTTCGGCCACATTCGCTGCACATACGCGGGCGCAATCGCAGCGGTAGACCAGTTGTGGCCGTCTGCGGACACATCGGCATTTACGTAGAAGTTGTCGAAGAGCACAAACTCTTCAGCCAGCTTGTGATGATTGGGTGCAATGTCTCGCCCAAACAAGGTGAGCGAGGGGTCGCCATTGCCCTTGCCCAGATCGCCCAGCACCTGATCATAAGTGCGATTCTCCTTGAGCACATAAATCACATGCTCAATCGCGCTCGACTTCTGCCCCACTACTGCCGGCACCACGGTCGATGAAAGCGAATTCTCCGCCATCTGTTCATCGCGATAATTTGAGTTCAATTTCACACTGGCCGTATAGGCGCTCATTCGCTCCTTGTCGAGCCCCGTTACAACCGAGATGGAGCCGCGTTGCAAGCGTCCGACATAAGCCACAGGTGCCCCTCCCAAATGCAGTGGAGCGGGCCGCTTCAGCGGGTTCGGGCCATTGACGTTATTCGGATAGCTGCGGGAGCCGCGGCCGTTGAAGATGAGGAGCCGGTCTTCACCCATCGACCGGGCTGCAATCGGATACCAGCCCGTCGGGATGAAACCCTCAACCAAAGAACGCTTGCCTTCTACTTCGACTGAGGCCACTGCATTCAGATCGGAACACACCACATAAAGCTTCTTTTCGTCCGGGCTTAAGGCGAGTGCGCTTGGCGTGGATCCAAGAGCCTGCAAAGGCGTCATCGATACGTTGATTGTCTCGACGAGGTTTAGGTCTTTCGACTCAGCTACCGAGATCACGTGCACTGAGTTGGTGTTTGAAGAAGCCACAAAGATGCGCGCGGCCCATGGCTGCGGGCCTTCTTCTTCAAGTACTGTCTTGGCCCCTCGCCACACCATATCCATTGGGGTTGCGCCTACTCGTACACGCTGCAGGATCACGCCGTCGGAAGCCTTGTGATGCAACACTGCGGCGTCGCCCATCGCGGATACAAAGAAGCTCTGGTTGTCGGGATGCACCAGAATCCGGTAGGGCCGGCGGCCCGTTTGAAATCGTTCAATTACCCGGCCAGACTGCGGATTGATCACTGCAATCATGTTGCGGTGCAGCATGGCCACGTAGAGCAATCGCCCGTCGGGGGACACAGCTACGTCGCCCGTGAAGTCCTCGTGCGTTGGGGCGGCTTCGGTGAGCTTCCAATCGCCAGCCCGGGTCAGCTCGCCACTGGCTCCCACGCTGAGGGCATAAACCATTGCTTTCGAGCCGCCACCTACGTAGAGGCTCTTGCCGTCAGGGGAAAACGACAGGCCCAGCCAGCCGTCTGGTAACTCGACGCGAGAGATCTGCTTGAGGGTTGCAGGGTCCAGCAGCGCCACAGAGGGGATGTTGTAGCCGCCATGCAGCACGGCCAAAAACTTCTTGTTTGGCGACAGTACACTCGCCATCGGAAACGTGTCGGTCTCAACCTGAGACCCCGCCGGCCGCACTCTCCATCCCGTAGGCAACAAGACGCTGCCATCCTCTTGAGGGCCAACCAATTTCAAGCCTTCGGGTTGCGAAAACAACGCGCACACTCCGATCACTCCCAGCGCCAGAATAGGAAACACAGGGTTCCAACGGTTCATGTTTATACCTCTTTGTACTTAGTCCCGGTATCGCTGCGCGATCGGGAATCTGCGGCCAATGCCAAATGCCTTTGAAGTCACCTTCAGGCCCGGTGCGGCCTGTTGGCGTTTGTACTCGTTAAGGTCTACCTTCCGCGCAATCTCTCGCACCAGATCGAGAGGAAGATCTTCCCGGCTCGCAATCTCAACCGGCGATTCGAAGCGCTCAATGTAGCCCTTCAAGATCCGGTCGAGGACATCATAAGGCGGCAACGAATCCTGATCGGTCTGATCGGGCCGCAACTCCGCCGAGGGCGGTTTCACAAACACATTTTCGGGAATGGCATCCGCGAGGCGCCGGTTGGCAATGCGGCACAGGTCGTATACCAGCGTCTTCGGTACATCGGAGATCACCGCGAGGCCGCCACACATATCGCCATAGAGCGTGCAATAGCCAACTGCGAGTTCTGACTTGTTGCCTGTCGTCAAAACCAGAGCCCCAAACTTGTTCGACAATGCCATCAGCGTAAGCCCGCGCAACCGGCTCTGGATGTTTTCCTCAGTAGCGTCGGGCTTGAAGCCTTCAAACAGGGGCGCGAGCGTCGCCATCATCGTCTCGTAGCCGGGCCGAATCGAGGAGACCTCAAAGCGCACACCGAGGCGCTCTGCCATTGCTCGCGCATCGGTCAGGGAATGGTCAGAGGAATAGGGCCCGGGCATTCCGACGCCGATCACGTTCTCTTTGCCAAAGGCCTCCACGGCAACGCAGGCCACAATGGAGGAATCGATACCGCCCGAAAGACCGATCAGCACTTTTCGGAAGCCACACTTGGTTACGTAGTCCCGGGTGCCCAGCACCAGAGCTTCATAGACGGCCTCGTTCTCGTCCGCGTGGGTTGCCTGCTTTTCGCCTTCGCCGGTAGCAACATCGCAAAGAATCAGGCTCTCGGCGAAACTGGGCCCCTCGGCGATCACCTGGCCCTGCGCATTCATGGCAAAGCTTGAGCCGTCAAATACTAGGTGGTCATTGCCGCCGATGGAGTTTACATAAACGCAAGGCAGCCCGTGCTGCTGCGCTATGGTCTCAAAGAGTTCGCGTCGCAATGCCCTCTTGCCCTGTTCATAAGGGCTGGCATTGATGCTGAGGAGCAACTGTGCGCCCTGGGCCTTCAACTCTGAAATCGGGTCTCGCTCATAGAGACGCTGGGCAAAAATCTGCTTCTGGTTCCAGGTATCCTCGCAGACTGTAAGAGCTACGGGGACGCCGTCGATCGTTAGCAGCGATTGCGATTGAGCAGAGTAAAAATAACGGCCCTCATCAAAAACGTCGTAGGTGGGCAGCAGCATCTTGGTCTGCCGAAACACTTCCTGGCCGCGATGCAGCACTACGGCTGAATTCAGAACCTTCTTGCCGACGGTCTGGTGAGAAGGAGCAACCGAGCCGACGATGATGTGAAGCGGCAGATCGGCGGTTTCAGCGGCAATCCGCAGGATTTCTGCTTCGGCTCGAGCGAGAAACGAAGCTTTCTCCACGAGATCGCGGGGAGGGTATCCGGTGAGACAGAGTTCAGGAAAGAGCACAACCTGTGCTGCCCGATCCGCCGCACGGCGTGCGAAGTCAACGATCTTCTTGCAGTTTGCGTCGAAGTCGCCTACGGTGGTGTTGATTTGCGCGAGAGCGATGCGCATGAGATCTCTTATTGTAGCGACTCATCGCCTGCCCACTTTGAATTTTGCGTGAAAGCTACTCTACGGCAACTTAAAACTGAGCCAGCCAGGCCGCTCCTTCAAACATGATGTGCATCAACCTCCAAGCCAGCGTTAGCGCATCAAACAAAAGACCCAATGCATTCGAAGCAGTGAAAACAGAGTTCAATGCCTCCTTTGCAGGGGCTATTCTATGCTCGGGATCTTCATTTTGCGTGGATGCCGCTGTTGGGTACATGAAGGTGTCTTGTGTTCAGTACGCTGAAATCTGGTTGACTGTTCCAGAGAATATTGTGAAGAGCCACGGCCAGCATTTTGGCAGCGCGTACAGCTTATGCTAGTATTGGCATGAATTCAGCCTATGAAACCGCTCACGTGGCTCGTTGATTCCCGATCCAAAGTGAGGCAATTTCCTCCGAGCGTCCAGGATGATATTGGCTATGCCCTATACATGGCACAATTAGGCGAATTCAGCCCTAAAGCAAAGCCCCTGCACGGCCTTGGGAGTGGCGTAATGGAGATCGTAGCCAATGATGGAAGTGGAACTTATCGCACGGTATACACTGTCTCCATCGGTGATTCAATTTACGTAATCCACGCCTTCCAGAAGAAGTCAAAAACGGGGATTGCAACTCCTCAATCCGAAATCGAAATCGTCCGCCAACGACTCAAACAGTTGCGCAGTGAGGTCAAAGATGCTCAAAAGAAAAACACTTGAAATGGAACCAAGCTCTGGCAATGTCTTTTCAGACCTCGGCCTTGCCGATGCAAGCGAACACCTGATCAAAGCCGGACTGGTAGTGAAGATTGATCGCACCATTCGCCAACGCCGACTGACTCAGACTGCCGCAGCCCAGCTCATGGGCATCGATCAGCCCAAGGTCTCAGCGATGCTGGCAGGCCAATTCAGGGGCTATTCAGTAGAGCGGCTCATGCGCTTTCTAGTAAGCCTCGGCCATGATGTCGAAATTGTCGTAAAACCCAGAAGGCGAGGGCCTGCAGAGCTTCGCGTCGCCTAGACCTTCTGCAGCGCCGAGGCGATACTCGAGAGCGCCATCTCCAGCGTCTTACGCGAAGTGCCCAGATTCATCCTCATCCGCCCCGTCCCGGCTTGCCCATAATTGGTGCCGGCATTAATCTGTACCCTGGCCTGCTTCACCAGGAATTCCTGCACCACCATCTCTGCCGTAACGGGCCGAGCCCCCGCCGGCCGCCCCTGATTCAGCTTTGCGGCTTGCGCGCTCGCTCCAATCCGTTCAATCAACCCCGACACATCCACCCACCCAAGATAAGTCCCCTGTGGCTTCGTGTACTTGAGCAACGGAATGCGCTTACCCACATACTCGGCAACAAATTCGTGATTGCCGTCGACGTAGTCGATCAGTTGCTTCAGCCAGGGCTCGCCTTCATTGAGAGCCGCTTGTGCCGCGACAACCCCAAGCGTGTTGATATCCCCACTGTGGCCCGTTGCGGCGATGCGAGCCATGTAATCGGCATTGTCTGAAAACATCCAGGCCGCCTTGAATGCGGACAGATTAAACGACTTGCTTGCCGATTTGAAGGTAACGCTGTTGTTAACCACTTCGCGATTCTCAAGCAACGAGTAGGGGGTGTATTGATTCCCTTTGGTGACCAGATCGCAGTGGATTTCATCCACCAGCACAACCACCCGGCGCTTCGTACAAAGCTCACCAATGGCAGTCAATTCCTGACGCGACCAGACATTGCCTGTGGGGTTGTTCGGGTTGCAAAGAATCAGCGACTGCGTATCAATCGTAATGTGGCGATCGAGTGCTTCCAGATCCAGTTGGTAGCGCCCATTCACCTGCTTGAGCGGACACTCCTGCGGCTTGCAACCGGCTGCAGAAATGTCTCCGAAGAAGCCATCGTAGGTGGGCGTTAGCAGCAAAACCTTGCTGCCAATTGGCGAGAAAGCACGCAGGGCGCTGATGATGGCCGGATGCACGCCGGTGGCCAGGAGCAGCCGGTCTGGGTGAATGGTGATCCCGTAGCGGGTCTTGTTCCATCGAAGGATCGCCTCACGGAAAGACTCGGGCATCGTCAGATAGCCCCAATTTTCATGCTGCATCCGCTTCTGGAGCGCAGCGGTAATCACCGGAGCCGTCCTGAAATCGGTGTCGGAAATCCCCATCCCGGCGAGGATCGAATCTTTGCCGTAGCGCTTGATTTGCGCATCCCACTTGGTGGAGTCTGTACCAATCCGGCTGTAGGGAGTATCAAAGTCGAAGCTGTCCTGGGCAGGTGCGGCAACTGCGGCAGCGGCAGCGATGGAGCTACCAAAGAAATTGCGTCGTCCGAAGCGATTCTGGCTGGGCATGATCGAACTATTAAAGCATCTTCCACAACACCTCTACCGGCAGCCCGTGGGTGAAACTTACCATTGACGCCACGTTTCAGTCGGATTACTCTTTGATGGAGGTACAAGTGGTCCTTCTGTTATTCGGTCCGCCAGGTTGCGGCAAAGGAACCCAATCTCCCCTGCTTAGGGACAGATTGGGCATTCCCGCGATTTCGACGGGCGACATGTTGCGTCGCGAAAGCGAGAAGCATTCTGATACCGGCAAAACGATCGACTGCCTTCTGGCGGCCGGCTGCCTGGTTCCCAACGAAGTGGTGAACCACCTGCTGGAGGCCCGTCTGGCCGAGCCGGATTGCCGAGATGGCTTCCTGATCGACGGCTATCCTCGCACTGTCGAACAAGCTTCACACCTGCATCAGATCCTCGAAGGCCTGGGTTTTGCCGCTCCCACGCTCGTTCATATGGACGTTCCGGATTCTGTGCTTATCGGCCGCCTGAGCGCCCGATGGAGCTGCCGAAGCTGCGGCACAATCTATAACCTGCAGAGCAAGCCTCCGCTTCGCGAGGGCCATTGCGACATCGACAACGAGCCGTTGTGGCAGCGTAGTGACGACACCGTAGAGACGGCTCATCGGCGGCTGGATGCATACAAGGCTGTCACAGACCCTGTCCTCGGCTTCTACAAACTGGGCGGCACCGGCAACGTGATCCACGTCAACGCGCACCAGGCTCCTGATGCTGTCTTTGAAGAGATCAAGCTAGCTCTTGATGCAGAAGTTTTCAGCCCCGTTCGGTTGCGCCGCAGCTAGAAATCGAGGAGAGATGCAACAGCATCAATAGCGAGTTCTCCGGCAAAGTCGGCGATCTCTTCGCCGATGCCGGATTGCTCGATTTTCGACTTCAACTCTTT
>JBIPMY010000587.1:0-3310 GCA_044376335.1 Bryobacter sp. | reverse complement strand
ACGGCGCATCGTTTGCGCGTCATCGACTGTTATGATCCGCTTGGACATCGTGTTTGCAGAACTCCTTTAGAACAAATCTAACTCGCCCGAATTTTGTTTCGGAATTTCGGAATCCGGACTTGTTTTTCCAGCAACCCGGAGAAGAACTTCATTTTCAGAGGCCATCGTGTATCGAGAAGCTTCGCCATTGAGTGCTCCGTCGGTGAGCTTTCTATCTCGAATCTGCGCCATCAAGCGTTGATCCTCGCGATAGTTCTTATCGACAAAGTTTCCGCAAGTGTGAGCAATCTCTAAAAGTTGCTCAAGAGGGGCCTGGCATCGCTCCAGTTGCTGACGCATGGCCTCACGAGCAGTGCTAAGTTCAGTTACCCCATTGACGGCCTTGCCAAGCATTGCCATGCAGCATTGTTCCTGATATTCGAAGAGAACGAGAGCGGGTTTAAAGTCCCGGTGACACTCCTCGGATATGACTTGCGACTGTTTGCGGAGAATCCCAAAACAATCCCGCAAACGGACGGCCTCATTCTGGATGCTGATGGAATGGCGAGTGAGAGTTTCGCCGCTGTCGCTGATTTCTTCGGCAATCCTGCGCAAGGCTTCAGCGAGTACTTCGAGACCGGTACCAGCACCGAAATGGGAAACCTGGACCTGGGCATTGAGGGCGATCAGGCGCATCTGGTGTGAAACACTGCCGATGTCGCCGCCCATCTTTCCAGCGACCATGGCCAAAGGCGAGATTAAAGCATCGATCGACTGCATCTCGTTTTCGTTGCTTTTGACGAGTTCCCAAACCTCCGTCAATATGTCCTTGATGTGGGCATTCATCTCACTTCGGCCCTTGTCAGACTGACTTTGCTTTAATTGCTCGAGGATTTGGACCTCAACCTCGGCGACTGCCTGAAGGCTGTCTTCGATCTGGCCAAGGGCGCTAGACATCTCCGCGTTGGCTTCAACGAGTTGCGCATGTTGGAGGATCGAGTTCCAGGCGGTGTCGGGGCTGTCGGGAGGAGACTGTGCCAGATTGGAAAAACCAAGCTGCACATGTTCCCAACGTTGACCGACGATGTCCTGAAACTGCATGGCCTTGATGACGCGGGCGATGGTGCGATCGAGACCTACGGCAACCTGAGCTAGAGCCTGATCCCGTTCTGCCTGGATGAAGCCGCGGCGGCGGAGCTCGTCCATTTCTCTGGATAGCTCGGTACGGCGGCGGTCTGCCTGCTCTTTGCTGGCCTCCAGCTTGCGCACAAAGGCGACGATCTCAAGAACCGTTGCGTGGATCTGATGCAACAGGGCAAATTCCTCTGAGAGGGTCTTGGACATGATTGCGCAGACACGGCTAATTTCAACGCCAAGAGCTTCGAGCGGAGCGCGGGTAGTCTCGTCCAGCCTTGCACACTCGATACGCAGCAAAACTTGCACGACTTCTGCGGGACGCATTTGTTCTTGAACCAGATTTTCCATCGAGTGGATTTGCCGGGAGAGATTCTCGAGGTCGGCCAGACCATTACGAATCAGGGCGGCGTGTTCATGGGTCTGCTCGCTGAATCGGAGAGCGGAGTCACACAGTTTTGCGGCTCGCAGGAAGACACCTTCAGATTCGCCCGGTTTGCCGGAAGTGGCCATGACACAGGCGGCGGAACCTTGCCGGGCCTTCTCGAGGCATTCTTTATTTGCAACCAGCAGGTTTTCGAAGTCGTTTCCAAGGTTGCCGAAAGCTGTTTCCATACCGCTACGGGCAGCAGCAATTCCGTCGCGGCTCTCCGACCACAGAGTGAAGTTTGGCTGGATGGAGGATCGATTGTAGGAATCGAGCCAAAACTTCAGATTGAGGAGGCCACCGATGCCGGATTGGAGGATGAGATCAAAATCGACAACATTTCCATAGGAGTCGATTGTGAATGGAAGAGCAAGCATCTCAGCCTCTGGAGTGGTGACAATCACTACGAGGCTTATCGCCCGGCTTCAAGACTACCTAAAAGTTATTTTCAGAATAAAATTGTGGCGCAGTTCTTTTAAGGGACCATCCTTCCCCGCGCAGGATGAGAGACGGGTTGCGAGCTTGGGGGCTGGAAAGATTGATGTTTGAGATGCGAAAGAGCCTTCGGTTGCCAAGCATCGGGACTAGATCCGGCAAATCGAAGTGGGAAAGAATTCCAGGGACGATTGCGTTTTCATTGCCCGACTGTAGGGGAGACTCAAGGATCGAGGTAAATGAGAGCACAGATGATTCGAGCAAAATTCGCTTGAGGCCTGGTTCGAGGGCGGCGGCCAATAAGGCTGCAGGCCCAAACTTGCCCTTGCCCACGAGATATACCTCCATGGACGGGGACTCCTGCTTGAGGTAACGATAGGCTGAAACGACATCAGCGGCTTGCATGGCCAGGAGATTGCGGCCGAGCAACCAGGTGCGGGCGGCGAGTTGGTAATCGAGATTATAGCCGCTGGCACCGGATAGTTCGTAGCCGGGGCCAGAGCCTCGGGGGTGAAGCCGCAAGACGCCGAAGCCAGCCTTTTCGAGCTCGGCAAGGTCTGGATCTGATGGCCTGCCTGTTCCACCGAGATAGATAAGTTGCGCTTTGGGTTGAGCGGGTTGGTAGTGTTCGGCTGGAATTCTTACGCCGCCCTCGACGGTCAGCTCGATGGAATTCGAATTGGGATATCGCCTGGCCTCTGTAGCGGGAGCTGGTTCGTGCCAGTTGATGGTCTTTCTTAGTATTTCGAGGGTGAGGGGTTTGCGGTTTTTGGCTAGCGATGAGGCGGCTTCGATGCTGAGATCGCGCATGGTTCTTGAGCCGAAGCTGGTGGCGAGTTGGCCGGTAGGGGTGGCGTAGAGTTGGCTTTCTTCTTCGGTGTCGATCGCGGCTTCGGGGGTGGGCTCGTCTTTGCCATAGAAGTGTCTGCTGAGCCAGCGGGTGGCGGCTTCGCGCCTGGGTTGCGACCAGCCGTGGGTGTCGTCGTATTCAAAGAAGCCGATGTTGTTGCCCTGGCCAAGCTGATCGAAGAGGCGCAGGAGTTGACGGTGGGTGGCTCGGGCACCGGCGATGGGGAAGTAGTCTCGGATGGCGCTGGTGGTGAGGTAGGGCCGGGGGGCTTGGGCGAGGGCGAAATCTCCGAAATCGAGATTGCGAGCGAGAAAGCCGGGCCAGATTTGCTCTGAATCCTGTGGGCCGGGACCGGGCCAGAGATCGCGCCAACTGGTCATGTAGCAACTGGAGATGGCAGTGGCGAGGCGGGGTTCGAAGAGAGCGAGGTAGGCGGCTTGAGTGCCGCCGCCGGAGTTGCCGGCGACGGCGATGCGTTTGGGGTC
>JBIPMY010000192.1:0-11026 GCA_044376335.1 Bryobacter sp. | reverse complement strand
AACGAATCTGGAATTTCGATTTGACCCGTCAAAACGCCGATTCGAACTCCCTGCTTCGGTGTCTTGCTGAATGCACGTAACTCGGCGACGGGTTCATTGCGATTACAAATCTGGATCGTCTCTCCAGGCTTAAGTTCCGCGATATGGCGCGACAGGTTCTTCTTGGCGTCGGGCATGTTGACTCGCTTCATGCCTCCATTGTGAACGAAATCAAGCCGAGGCTTGGTACGCCAGCCGAACCCATGCGAGCAGTTCCTTGTCGACTTCTTTCGAATCCGCAATTTTCACCTTGTACTGGCACATCCCGCCCGACTTCTCGGCCAGCAAACGATCCGTGGCAGGCACGTCCTTCATGTTGAGGCCTACTTCGATGCGCGAGTTCGTGGCAGGCCCCACCATCGCAAACTGCTTCTTTCGGCGTAGGCTGAGGTAGGCTTTCTTGGGGGCGATTTCAAACTCGCCCAGCTTGTGAATCTCGGCCATGATCTTGTCGTGGATCGGCCGCAATGCAGCCTTGGGCCCACCGTAGATCTCATCCACCGGGTCCACCTCCGAGACGACAGGCTTCAGCGCCAGAATCGCAAGCGCGTTGGCATCACCATGGCCCAGGCCCAAGTCTTTCTTGAGCATGTCGCGAATCAGGCCCACCTTGCCGAGTCCGCTCGCCAGGATCATGCTTCTCAGCTCGGCAAAGGATTTGCCGGTTTTCTTCTCGATGTTCTTCAGTTGGGTCGCGACTGCCTGATCGACGATGCTCACGGGGTTTCGATTTTCCTCGTGAGCATCATATGCGATTGGGCTGAGGCGGGGCTACTCTTTATCGTCGGCTTCGAGCAGCTTCAGGCCCTCAAAGGTCGAAGGAGGCAGCACGCCGGCATTGGAATAGATAAAGAGCTTGGCGCGAGAATCGGCAATGTCGAGATTGCGCATGTGCAACTGGCCGATGCGGTCCAGCGGTGTGAAGGTGCCTTCCACCTTTTCCATGGAAAGGCGCTCAGGCGCATAGGTAAGATTCGGCGAATCCGTATTGAGGATCGAGTAGTCGTTGCCGCGGCGCAGTTCAAGCGTCACCTCGCCGGTAACAGCCTTGGCGATCCAGCGCTGCAGCGTCTCACGCAGCATCATCGATTGCGGGTCAAACCAGCGGCCTTCATAAAGCAGACGGCCGAGGCGGCGGCCCATGTCGCGATACTGCTCGATCGAGCCTTCGTTGTGGATGCCGGTGATCAGACGCTCATAAGCGAGGAAGAGCAGGCTCATAGCCGGAGCTTCGTAGATGCCGCGGCTCTTGGCTTCAATGATGCGGTTCTCGATTTGATCGCTCATGCCAAGGCCATGACGGCCACCGATGCGGTTGGCTTCGAGCACCAGTTCGACGTCGTTTGCGAAAGTCTTGCCATTGAGAGCAACCGGGCGGCCTTCTTCAAAGCGCACCGTAACTTCTTCTGCCTTGATCACAACATCGTCGCGCCAGAAGGCAACACCCATGATGGGTTCGACGATCTTGATTCCAGTGTTGAGGCTTTCGAGGTCCTTGGCTTCGTGCGTGGCACCCCAGATGTTCGAGTCGGTTGAATAGGCCTTCTCCTTCGACATCTTGTAGCCGAGCCCTGCCTTCTCCAGCAACTCCGACATTTCCTTGCGGCCGCCGAGTTCGTTGTTGAAGGTCTGGTCAAGCCAGGGCTTGTAAACCTTCAACGTCGGGTTCACCATCAGGCCATAGCGATAGAAGCGCTCGATGTCGTTGCCCTTGTAGGTAGAGCCATCGCCCCAGATGTTGACGTCATCTTCTTTCATCGCCCCCACAAGCATGGTGCCGGTAACGGCGCGGCCAATGGGTGTCGTGTTGAAGTAGGGCAGCCCGGCAGTGGTGATGTGGAAGGCGCCACACTGCAAAGCGGCGATGCCTTCGCGCACCAGTTGCTCACGGCAGTCGAGCAATCTCGCTACTTCAGCGCCACAGTCGAGAGCCCTGCGCGGGATCGCATCATAGTCTGGCTCATCGGGTTGGCCGAGGTTTGCCGTGTAGCAATAGGGGATGGCCCCCTTCTGGCGCATCCAGTAAATGGCAGCCGAAGTATCGAGGCCGCCGGAGAACGCGATACCGACCTTATCGCCGATGGGTAAGGATTGAAGAATATTGGACATGAGTGCTTTCTCTAATGGTAACCAGCGACGGGAGGGGTTAAGCTGTATTTTCAAGCCAATATGGATCGCAAAATTGATATTGTCCGCATCAACGGTGTCGAGATCCACCTCGGAGCCCCCGACGAGCTCAACGTAAGCTGGGTTGGGCAGGAAGAAGCCATGCGTCAACTGCTGGCTGCCTGGCTGGTTCTCGACGAGCATGATTTGCCAATGAATCCGCGGCTTGTAGGTAAGCCCGGGGTAGGGAAGACCTCGCTCGCTTGGGCTGCTGCAGAGCGTCTGGGGCAGCAGGTTTACATCATGCAGGCCACGGTTGACACCCGTCCGGAAGACCTGATCGTCACTCCCGTTCTCGAAGAACAAGGCAAGCTGCGTTATGTTGCTTCACCGCTTGTCACCGCAATGATTCGCGGCGGTGTGGCGATTCTGGACGAAGGCAACCGCATGAGCGAGAAGAGTTGGGCGAGTCTGGCCCCGGTGCTCGACACTCGCCGCTACGTGGAATCGATCATCGCCGGCATCAAGATCAAAGCGCATCCGCTCTTCCGATTCGTCGCCACGATGAACGACGACGCGAGCACCTTTGATCTGCCGGAATACATCCAGAGCCGTCTGCAGCCGCAGATCCTCCTCGACTTCCCCGAGCGCGAAGAAGAGCTGGCAATTCTCAAAGAGAATCTGCCCTACGCCGACGAGCAGATTCTCGAATATGTGACCGACTTCCTGCAGCAGGCGCATCAGGCCGAAGAGCGCTTCTCGATCCGCGACGGGATCAATATCATTCGATACACGATGAAGTTGCGAAGCGTCGGCGAATCTCCACTAAACGATCGCATCTCTTTGCCGCTGGCGATCAAGACCATCCTTGGCGTGGAAGCCATGCGTTATGTCCGGAGCTACTGAGGACTTTCTCAAAGAGTTCAGCAGTCTGCGTCGCGGACGCTTTCGCTATTTCCCTGTCGCCCCTGGCAAGATGGAATTTGCGATGGAAGTACGAAAGGCGCTCCTCCGCGAACGTCCTCCAATCGTCGCACTCGAACTGCCTGCCTTCTTTGGCACCCGGCTCTATGAAGCGGCCTCACGCTTTCCTCAAATCAGCGCGCTGGTGTATCCCGATCGATTGAGCGAAAACGACGAGAAGGCCACAGCCATCTATTGCGTGCTGGAACCCTGCGATGCCTTCGTTGAGGCATACCGGACGGCCCATGAGATTGGTGCTGAGGTGGTGCTGATTGACCCTGCCGTAGGCGAGCGCCCCCACCTGCCAGACGATTACCCCGACACGGTAGCGATCCAGCGGATTGGCCTTGAGCAGTACATTGAGCGTTACCGGCTCTTCCCGCAACAGCGCAACGATGAGGTGAACGATTTTGCTTCGGGTCTGGCCTGGAAGCTGCAAGGGTCCGATCCGCTGCGTGAGGTCTTTGTAGTGGTTTCTCTCAACCTGCTCGATCCATTGCTCGATGCGATGGAGACCCCGCAGGATCCGCCACGGCAACGGTCGCAGATCGAGTATGTAGACCTTGTCAACGTTCATCCGGATTCTCTCGGCGAGGTGCTCACCGAATATGCTGCCTTACAGCAGCGCTACGAATACTGGCGTAAGCAGATGTCCGATACCCGTCTTGTTGACCGTCCTGCCGCGCAGTACGACACCCTGCGACGCGCCGAAGTGGATTACGAAAAAAGCACTGGCGACAAGGTGTTGCCCTATCAGCGGCGTCTCATGGCCAGGTTCACGCGCAATCTGGCGCACGTCAACGGCTATCTGGTAGCGACTCTTTATGAGTTGACGCTGGCCGCTCGATCTCTCGTCGATGACAACTATGCGTGGGAGGTTTGGACCGCAGGCAGCCGCTACGATTTCCAGGAAGAAACCCGTCACCCCGAAACCATGCGGCTGTCTGGCGATGAGGTTTTCTTTCGTACGCGCAAGTTGAAACTGCGAAGGCGCTTACCCCGGCCCAAGCAGCGCATGAAGCCGCGCACGCTCAAGGAGCGTAAGCAGGAGGGCAAGCCCGGAGAATGGGCGCGAGAACTCAATGGCAATTCGATTTGTTCCTATCCGCCAGAAGATCTGGTAATCGAAGATTTCGGCCGCTTCCTACAGAAGAAGGCTCGGTCTATCCTTACCGAAGAACGCACCCGCACCGAGCCATTTCAGTCCTCACTGCTCGATGGAATCGATATGCGCGAGACCCTGCGCAACTGGCATCAGGGCTCGATTTTCGTGAAGCGCCTGGAGCGGGCTGCCGGCGATGTGTCCAGCGTTGTCGTGATTTTCGATGAAGACTCAGACGACCGCTACCGCTACCTCACTACCTGGCTTGGCGAGCATCAGAATGAGTCCGACATGGCCTTCTATTCCACCGAGCCATTTGCCCATCTGGTAGGCCCCGGTATTGGCCGCGCAGAGTATGGCGGCTTCCTGATGACGTTGCCCTCGCGCCGGCTTTGGGATGTCTGGAACGATCCCGATTATGAGTTTGCCGAAACGAAGGCCGAGCGATTGTTGATGGCAGCCCTTGATTATTCAACTGAGCGCTATGTGGTCTATGTTGCCCCAAAGCCGCCGCGAACTATTTTCCGATCGATAGCCACGCAGCTTCGGCGGCAAATCCTCTACATCCCGATCGGCCAGCTCTCACCCACCCGGCTAAAGAAGCTCAGGGTCGTGCACGTGCTCGACGGCTATGAGCGTCGAGAGCAGGCGAAAGAGTTTATTTGGTGAAGATGCGGTAGAGGTCTGCGAGTGCTTTGAAGAAATCGAGCGGCTTTACTTTGGAGCCATCAACATCTTTCCAGCTCATCAGGTCGTACTCGTAGATCGCGTCTTCCGGGCGTGGCGTCGACCCTGCAGGAAGCCGCATAAACCGGGCAATGATCTCGACGTCGAAGATCCAGCGGGAAACAAAAGGCTCTTCAAACAAACTGCGCAGCGGCGGAGTGCGGCGAAAAATCTTCGCACCACACTGCGTATCGTAGATGGGAAGCTTGAGCAGGATCGAAACGCACGTGGCAAACACACGGCCCAGATAGTGGCGATGTGGCTTGCGGTCAATATGCCTGCCCAGCAGTTGTACCCGCGCACCAAAGATCATCCAGAGAGTCTCGTTGGCTTCGAGTACCTTCAGCATGTCGATCGAAGTTGGCAAAGGCGTAGCAAGATCGGCGTCCCAGAACCCAATCACGTCCACGGGCAGCTTGTCGATGGCGTAAAGAACTCCTTGCCGAACCACACCCGCCTTGCCCTGATTCACCCTGTTATCGAGAACGGTAGATTGATCCGGGATCTGATTCGACAAAGCATTGAGAACAGAAATGGTGTTGTCCCTGCTGCCGTCGTTTACGAAGACGAAATGGACATTCGGGTTGCTGCGGGCAAAGTCAACAAAGGTATCAGCCTGCAGCCGCGCGGCTTCGTTGTAGCAGGGGATGACCAGAGCGCAAGATTTCAACTTAGTTGGACCAGCTTAGGTCGATGTCGCGAATCGTGATTCTGCTGACCGTATTGCCAGATCCCATTTCGATCTCCATCAAGCCGGTCATATCGCTGTTCCTGACATTCGAGAAAATTCGACGACCCTGACGGCGATCCACAGGCCCGCTGAATTCCATGCGGCCTCTTTCGCCCTGAAACTCCACCACAACATCGCCTGAGCGACTGATGTTGACGCGTACCCGGTCCAGGCGGCGCGTATTGCCATTCTGGTCCCGGTATCTTCCACTGCCGCGATTGCCGCCTTCGAAGTTGAAGTTCCCGCTATTGTTCCAACCGCCGCCATTGCCCCAACCGTTATTCCAGCCTCCACCGCTGTTATTCCATCCGCCACCATTTCCATTGCCGCCATTGTTGTTGCCACCAAAGATTCCGCCCCCGTTACCACCGCCAAACCCGCCGCCAAATCCACCGCCACTACCGCTCCAGAAGATATCGAATGTGTAACCCTCGCGGCCTCCCTTGCTGTCTTCGATCCGGATAATGGCACGGCCGCCGTTATCTGCTGAACGAATCAGCTCCTGCCGGCCACGGCCGTCAATGCCCTTAAAGCGGAACCCGGCTGGCCGGTTGGGCATGGTCTGATTGCACTGGAATCTGCGAAAAGAAGCTGGGGCACCGTTGATGGTTCGGATCACGGCGTTAGGCCCAATGATTTCCACCTCGGCGACGTCATCTACTTCAACTTCGATCGTGCACTTGCCTTCTCCGCCGCCGCCGCGGATCTCGGCCGAACGGCGATCCGTCACCTGCTGTCCCCAGGCACCGGCGCATCCCACAACACACAAGGCAACCAAAATTCTCTTCATGATCCTGCTCCTCAGATTTCCATTCTAATCGCGTATTCAGTTCATTGGGTTAGACGCAGAAGTCCGCACACCCGTATACTGTTTTTTCACCCTATGAAAATCACAAGCGTTGCCGCATACCGTGTTGAACTTCCTCTTCACGAAGGAAGCTACAAATGGTCTGGGGGCAACTCTGTAGATGTTTTCGATTCCACAGTAGTAGTGGTTTCAACCGATGCAGGAATCTCAGGCTATGGTGAGGTTTGCCCGCTTGGGCCTGCTTATCTTGCTGCCTACGCCAATGGCGCCCGTACCGGGCTTGCCGAATTGGCTCCCGGTTTGATCGGTCAGAATCCAACGGAACTCGGTAAGCTGAACCGCCGTATGGATCAACTGATGCGCGGGCACCCCTATGTGAAGTCCGCTATTGATATGGCTTGTTGGGACATTCTGGGAAAGGTTGCCAACCAGCCTGTAGTCACTTTGCTCGGCGGTCGTTATGGAGCCGATTTTCCGCTCTATCGCGCCATCTCGCAGGACACACCCGAGCGGATGGCCTCAAACGTAGCGGGTTACCGCGCTCAGGGCTATACGAAGTTCCAGTTGAAGGTTGGTGGCCAACCTGATATCGACATCCAGCGTATCCACGCCGTCGCGGCAGAGATGCAAACAGGCGACGTTCTCGTTGCCGATGCCAACACCGGTTGGCGTCAGCATGAAGCCGTGCGCATTGCCCATGCCGTCCGCGATGTCGACGTCTACATTGAGCAGCCCTGCATGTCCTACGAAGAATGTCTTGCCGTAAGACGGCACACAGACCGGCCCTTCGTTCTCGATGAAGTGATTGACGATCTGGCGATGGTTCTGCGAGGAGTCTCCGATCAGGCAATGGATGTCATCAACCTCAAAATCTCGAAGGTTGGCGGCCTCACCAAAGCAAGGCAGATTCGCGATCTTTGCGTCTCGCTTGGCATTGCGATGACGATTGAGGACACATGGGGTGGCGACATCATCACCTCGGCCATTGCCCATCTGGCCCACAGCACTCCACCGGAACTGCTCTTCACGGCCACAGACTTCAACAGCTATGTGACCGTGAGTAATGCCGAAGGTGCGCCCCAACGGCAGAACGGCCGCCTGGCTGCATCCATGGCTCCAGGCCTCGGCGTGACGCCCCGCTTTGAAGTGCTTGGCGCTCCCGTCTTTGAGATTCGCTAGAACTGCTGGTCTTCAAACATCAGGTAGTGGCTTTGCTCCATGCCGAGCTTCTTGTACACCGCCTGCGCCGCCTCGTTTGTGTTTTCGACATAAAGGCGGAAGCCGCAACAGTCACTCGCCTTCGCCATCGTTTTCACGCCCTCGTAAAGACTGCGGTAAACGCCCTGTCCACGGAATTCCGGCCTGACATAAACACTCTGGATCCACCAGAAAACCTTGTTGCGCCAGTCGCTCCACTCATAGGTGATCATCAGCCCACCTGCGATTTCTCCGCCCACCTCTGCAACGACATAAAAGCCATACTGCGGCCGCGCAAAAAGGCCTTCTACTCCTTCAAGCAGCTTTGCCGGATCGAGCTTCAGTTGCTCGGTCTCCCAGGCCATGGCCTCGTTGAACCGGACAAAAGCCGGTGCATCCTGCACCTCAGCGCGACGAATGGTGATGGTGGAGGATGGCATCGATCAGTCCTTCAGTAGTGTGTGGTTTGGCTTCAACAGTTGGCTCGACCCCATGCATTCTCAGGGTCTCGGTTGTGATCGGCCCGATGGATGCAGTCTTGTAGCGAAGGATTTCCCCAGGCTCGTTCAGTGCCAGGAAGTTCTTGACCGTCGATGAGCTGGTAAACGTGATCCATTCAGCAGCCGGGGCAGGCCCTGACTCAGGAACAATCGTGCGGTAAGCCTCGGCAATCTCTACAATGGCTCCCATGGCTCGCAAAGCCTCAGGCACGGTGTCGCGCGCCACAGCCGCACGAGGGATCAGGATTCGCATGCCTTGCATCGCGTAGCCCTTAAGCGCCTCAACCAGGCTTTCCGCGACATATTCTTTCGGCAGAACATCCACCTTGAGGTGCATCTTCTCAACAGCTTTGCGTGTGGCCGGGCCTATCGCACACAGCTTCGCCCGCAATCCTCGCAGGTCTCTGCTGGATGCAGCGAGCCTGGCCGAAAACGATTCAACGGCGTTGGCACTGGTAAAGATCAGCCAGTCGTAGGCTTCAAGATTGGCAATCGCGTGATCCAGCGGCTCGAAGCTCAGCGGCGGCGCGATCTCGATCGTCGGATACTCAATCACTTGGGCGCCAAGTGTGGCAAGTTGCAGCGCCATCTCTGGAGCCGATTTACGCGCACGGGTGATGGCAATCCTGACTCCATGCAGCGGCAATCGCTCGTGCCAGTTGAGGTGCGCTCCAAGCTGCGCCACTCCACCGATATAGATCATCGCCGGTGCCTGGATTTTCGCTTCAGCCAGCGAAGCAATCGTCCCCACCACCGTACTCTGCTCAGGTCTGGTTGCCCAGGTAACAGCCGCAGCAGGCGTATCTGCAGAACGGCCTGCGGCAATCAAAGCCGCAGCCAGTTCCGGGAAATGAAAGGCTCCCATGAAGACCGCAATCGTATCGACTTGAGCCACTTTATGCCAATCGATTGCCTCGGGATGATGACCTGTCACAAAGGCTACGCAACTGGCGTAATCGCGATGTGTCAGCGGAATTCCTGCATAAGCGCTGGCACCGACGGCAGAAGAAATTCCAGGCACCACCTCAAACGGTACCCCAGCCTTGGCCAATGCCTCGCACTCTTCGCCGCCCCGTCCAAAGATGTAGGGGTCGCCGCCCTTCAGCCGCACTACCCGCTTCTTTGCCCTCCACTGTGCGATCAGCGTCTCTTCGATCTCTTCCTGAGGTACGGTGTGGTTGTCTCGTACCTTACCCACATAGATCAGCTCGGCATGAGTGGCAAGGCGCAACGCCTCGGGGCTCGAGAGATGGTCGTAGAGGACGACGTCTGCAGTCTCAAGCAGCCGCCTGGCCTTGACCGTAAGCAGCTCCGGGTCGCCGGGTCCGCTGCCTACCAGATAAACTTTCACCCCAGCACCTCGTGGGCGCCCCCGGCCTTGAGGCCGTCGGCGACGGTTTTGCCCAGTGCGATTGGGTCGGTCCCATCAGCTGCGAAACGAATTACGAGCGCCCCGTCTGGCGAAGCAACGACAGATTCAAGATGGATGCGATCTCCGTCGATGGTGGCAAATGCCCCCATCGGAATTTGACATCCGCCGCCAAACTCCCGCAGGCAGGCTCGCTCTGCCGTAACGGCTCTGAGCGTGGGTTCGTGCGTGAGAACGCTGACGGTTGTGTCGCCCGCCCGCGCTTCGATAGCGAGGGCTCCTTGCCCCACCGCAGGGCAGATACGTGACGCATCAAACCGCTCTGCGATGCGGCCAGCCCAACCGAGCCGCCGCAACCCGGCACAGGCCAGGACAATCGCCTGATACTGGCCTTCATCCAGCTTACGCAGCCGTGTATCGAGGTTTCCTCGAATCGATTGGATGTCAAGATCCGGGCGAAGCACCTTCAGCTGTGCCTGCCGGCGCAAGGCACTGGTGCCTACGCGTGCGCCATGAGGTAGCTCTTCGAGTGTGCTGCCGATGATTGCATCAAAGGGGTCTTCCCGCTCAGGTACAGCCACCAGCTCGAGGCCATCCGGCAACTCGGTTGGCATGTCCTTCAGGCTATGAACTGCGATGTCGATCCGGCCGTCCAGCAGAGCATCTTCCAGCTCTTTGGTAAAGAGGCCCTTGGTTGAGGTCTGCGCCCCAAGCTTCGCTAGCGGTACGTCGGTGATTTTGTCGCCTGTCGTGTGAATTACTTCGATGCGCGATTCTATGCCGCGCGTGTGCAGTAGTGCCTGCACATGGTTAGCCTGCCAGAGCGCAAGCATCGAGCCGCGCGATCCGATTGTGATCATGTATTGGACTCCAGACGGAAGATGCGGCGAATCATCTCAATCGAGATCGTTGGGTCGCCCTGCGCGCCTTGCCTGCGCAACTCCGAGATCGCCCCGTGCGCAATCTTGTTGATGATGCCTCGAGTCATCGCCTCAAGGGCTTCTTCCTGTGTTGTACTCAGTGGGCCAAGCTTGGTGCGGTAGCGCTCAAGCTCTGCCGCACGTACTTCTTCCAGCTTGCCTTGCAGGCTGACAATGGCGGGCGACACTTCACGCTCGCGCATCCGGCTCTCAAGCCACTGCACTTCTTCTTCGATGATGCGGGCGGCATGCTCGGCTGCTTCGGCCCGCCCGCGTAAATTGCGATCCACCACCTTCTGCAGGTCGTCGATGTCGTAAAGAAACACGTTATCGATTTCATTGACAGAAGGTTCCACATTGCGCGGCACTGCGATGTCGACGATGAATACAGGCTTGTTGCGACGTGCCTTCATCACCAGCTTCATGTCTTCCTTGGTGAGGATCGGCTCGCGTGCCCCGGTAGAAGTGATGATGATGTCGACGCTCGGCAGCGTCTGGCGGAAAGTGGCGAAGTCTACGATCCAGCCTTCAAAGAGCCGCGCAAGATCAACGGCACGATCATAGGT
>JBIPMY010000677.1:0-3323 GCA_044376335.1 Bryobacter sp. | reverse complement strand
GAACGCTAACTTCATCGCCTTCGACGTGATTAAACAGGACGATGCGCAGTGTGGCCGCGGCACCGGGCTTCACGGGTTCCCACACGGACAGGGTGATCACGGAGGGCGCACCGTCGTACCGAAGTGTGACTGGCAGCGGAGCGTTGCCGTTCGATGACCCATGACCCTCCACGGCGGAGTAGCCGCCGCGCCGGTCGACGGGGTAGTAGCGGGGCTTGCCGTTGATGGTGGCGAGGCTGCCGATGGTGGTGAGGATTTCGGGGGCGTAGTTCGCCTGTTGGCCCAACCCGAGTTGACTCGCGTGTTCGGCAGACCCGGCCGGGTTGTTGAAGATACCGACACCGTCTGCGCCCTGGTGGAGGTAGTTGCCAAAGACGCCGCTAAGCAGATCAAGTGACTGATCGCCGTGGTAGCCGTCGGTAGCGTGGTAACAATCGAAGCTCGGGATGAGCTTTACCGGTGCTCCGGCCACGGCTTTGCGGAAAGACGCCACATCAACGTTGATGGTGCGAGTTCCGATGATGAGTACGTCGACGAGCCTCTCGGCCGCCCACTTGGCAAGATCGATCCCGTCCGTGTGACATCCCTCGAGCGAATCCGGCACCCGGCAGGCCAGTAGGAAGGGCCGGCCGCGTTTGGCGGCGCGCTCCTGCAACATTTGGCGCACGTCGCGCAGGAAGTGGGTGAGGTGCTCGCGATTCTCCCATTGCTTGCCCGGAGGCAGGAAGGGTGTGTGCCGGAGGAAGTCGAGATGCACACCATCAAAGTCATACTGCTCGGCGACTTCCTGGATGATGGAGAGGCGGTACGCGCGCACTTCCTTGACCGCGTAATTGTAGAAACCCTGCCACCACCAGGAACGGATCAGCCACTCGGGATGCGCCGCCTTCACGGGATTGCGCTCGTCAGAGATAGATCCTGCGCCGCCCCTTTCGTAATAGATGAGGTCACCGCGTTCAACCTCATTGATTCGCAGGCCCCACCAGACTTCTTTGCCGCGCCGGTGGCCCTGCTTGATCAGTTCGTCGAAGTAATCGAGTCCCCGCTCGCGCCACTTCACCAGGCCCGGATGCTGGATTGGGCGCAGAATCTTACTCCGATAATGTGCGACCCCTTCATTCGAGACATCGATGCAGATTGCATCAAGCTGACTGCCGGGCAGGTCGGCAAAATCGAACGCGTACCGCATCACCGCATCCAAGTCCGCGCCAAACCCGCCCTTCTTCTGAATGTCCGCAGCCGGATCATATTGGAAAAAGATGCGCCGCTGCCGGTTTACCGCGGCTTGATGCTCTGGCGTGAATTTGAACCTGGCCGCGTACAGTGCGCCGAAACTACTGAGGGCAGTGGCGGTTTGAACAAAATGGCGGCGGCCAATGAGCTCCGATGAACCCTGTTTGGGCTTGTGGTTTTCATGCATCGCGACGCCTCCTGGTGTCACCTTTTAGTAGTACGTCTCTCATTTCAGATGTAGTTCGACCTTCTCAACCTTCACCGCCTTAGAGGGCGTGAACGGGCCTTTCCGGTCGACTGCGATGGCAATGCTGTTTTCGCCGCGTTTCAGGATCGCGGTGGGGACGAGGAACTCAATACGGGTGAGGTGCTGGGCTTCGAGGTTCTTAACGAGTGCTCCAGGCGTCACGGTCTCCGGCTGTGGCAGCGGAGAGAAAATCCGAGCATCCTTCCACTGCGGGTCCACGAGTTCTCGCTTGAGCATGGCGCCGTTGAGTTGCACGGCGACTGCGTCGCCTTCGACGTGGTTAAACACCACGAGCCGCAGCCTTGCGCCGGTGCCGGGCTTCACCGGCTCCCATACTGGCAGGCTGAGCGTGGAAGGCGTGCCGTCGAACCGGAGCGCGACCGGCAGCGCGGCGCCGGCGTTGGACGAACCGTGGCCCTCCACATGAGCGTAGCCTCCTCGTCGGTCCAGCGCGTAGTAGCGCGGCTTACCGGCAATGGTGGCGAGACTGCCAATCGTGGTGAGGATTTCCGGATCGTACTTCGCCTGTTGGCGCAACCCAAGTCGTCTCGCCTGTTCGGCAGACCCGGCCGGGTTATTGAAGATGCCAACGCCGTCCGCGCCCTGGTGCAGGTAGTTGCCAAAGACACCCCTGAGCAGATCGAGCGACTGATCGCCGTGGTAGCCGTCAGTGGCATGGTAACAGTCGAAGCTTGGGATGAGCTTCACGGTTGCACTGGCCATTACCTTGCGGAAGGAAGCCACATCCACTTTGATCGTGCGCGTGCCGAGCACGAGCACATCCACGAGTCCCTGCGAGGCCCAGGTCTTGATGTCGAAACCATCGGTGTGACAGCCCTCGACCGAATCCGGCACCCGCGCGGCCAGTAGGAAGGGACGGCCGCGTTTGGCAGCGCTTTCCTGCAGCATCTTGCGCACATCGCGCAGGAAGCTGGTGAGGTGCTCGCGGTTTTCCCACTGCTTGCCCGGCGGCAGGAAGGGTGTGTGCCGGAGAAAGTCGAGATGCACGCCGTCGAAGTCATACTGCTCCACTACCTCGTGCACGACGGACAGGCGATAGTCCCGGACCTCCTTCACCGCGTAGTTCCAAAAGCCCTGCCACCACCAGGAGCGGATGAGCCAGTCGGGATGCGCGGCCTTCACCGGATTCTGTACGCCCTTCGCGATCTTTGGCGCCCCGCCGATTATTTCATACGCGGCGAGGTCACCACGCTCGACCTCGTTCATGCGCAGGCCCCACCAGATTTCCTTGCCACGCTTGTGGCCGTGCTTGATCAGTTCATCGAAGTAGTCAAGCCCCTGCTCGCGCCACTTCATCAGGCCCGGATGCTCAATGGGGCGCAGAATCTTGCTGCGATAATGGGCGACGCCTTCATTCGAGACGTCGAGGCAGATCGCATCGAGCTGGCTGCCGGGCATGTCGGCGAAATCGAAGGCGTACCCCATCAATGCCTCCATGTCCGAGCCGAAGCCGCCCGTGAGCTGGATGTCGGCAGCAGGATCATATTGGAAAAAGACGCGCCGCTGCCGGTTTACCGCGGCTTGATGCTCGGGCGTGAGTTTGAAGTCGGCCGCGCTTAGTGCGCAGAAACTACTGAGGGCCGCGGCGGTTTGCACAAAATGGCGGCGGCCCATGAGCTGCGACGAGCCCGGCTTTGGCTTGCGGTTTCTATGTCGATTGTTTTCATCCATCGCGACGCCTCCTGGTTTCACCGTCTTGTATTAAGGCTCTCATTCCAAATGTAGTTCGATCTTCTCGAACTTCCGCGGCGGAGAGGCTCCAGTCCGGCGGACAGACATAGCGATTTCGTTCGCGCCCCACTTCAGCGCCTGCGCCAATTCC
>JBIPMY010000191.1:0-11040 GCA_044376335.1 Bryobacter sp. | reverse complement strand
CAGTCGATAGATTTCTTTCAGTTTGAGCGAACCCACTACTAGCGGCTCCAAGTAGCAGCATCGCAAGAGCAATCCGGATCAAAGGTTTTGTTTTTTCATCTCTTCTGCCAGAAAGTCGGTCGAGCGCATGGCAAGAGCCAGAATCGTCAGCGTAGGATTCTTTTCACTCGCTGTAGTGAAGCTGGAGCCATCGACGACAAAAAGGTTCTTCACCTCATGGGACTGGTTGTACTGGTTGAGGGCTGAGCGCTTGGGGTCGGCACCCATACGGCAAGTGCCATGTTCATGAATGGCGCTACCCAAACGGTCGATCCAGCCCCGCTCATAGGGCAGAATCTCGGCTTTGGCGGCAGTCATGATCTCAAGGGCAGTGTCATACATGTCCTGAATCATGGTTCGTTCATTCTCTTTGATCTTGTAATCGATCACCGGCACCGGGATGCCCCACTTGTCTTTGCGCTTGGAATCGAGCGTGATGCGGTTGTCTGCATATGGCAGCACTTCCCCATAAGGGTGCATCGCAACAAGAGCCGGAAAGTGCCGTCGAACATTCTCTTTGTAGCCTGCACCAAAACCAACCAGCGACTTGGCGTAGCTCACTCCTGGTTGGGCCCCGGTGTTCCAGAACTGGCTCCCGTAGCCACGCAGATACTTGCGCGATTTTGATTGCCCCGCCCAGCGAGGCATGTAGATATGTTCGCCTCCGATGCCGTCATCGTTCTGCGTCTTTTTGCCCATCAGTTCAGGCACGAAGCCATAGATGTGAAAGCGCACCTGCTCACAAAGATAACGACCGATGACATCATTGGAATTTCCAATACCGTTCGGGTGACGGTTGGACTTGCTGTTCAACAGAATGCGCGTCGAATCAACGCAGGACGCCGCCATGATCACGATACGGGCTTTCACTTCTTCGGCCTGCCCGGTAACGCGATCGAAGAAATGCACTCCGTCAGCCTGGCCTTTATCGTTTACAGTGACATGAGAAACCACGGAGTTGTCGCGAATCTCGAGCAAGCCTGTAAGGGCTGCAGGTTCGAGCAGATAGTCTGTCGAATTGAAGAAGGCACCGATGTCACAACCCTTGCCACAAGCACCGCAATAGTGGCAGGGAGCCTTGCCGTTGTGCTCTTTCGTGAGCACCGCGCGCCGACCGCTATTGATGTTGATCCCGATGCCTTTGGCGGCTTTGCGTAGCAGTTGTTCCCCGCAACGAGGTGCCGGCGGCGGCAGGTGAAACTTCGATCCGGGCAGGAACTCACTGTCGTCATCACCGCCGCAGACGCCAATCAACTGCTCCACCTTGTCATAGTAAGGAGCAATATCGGCGTAACGAATCGGCCAGGGAATCTCGTGGCCATCACGAGCGGGCTCTTGAAAGTTTGCGTCTGAATAGCGAAGGCTGACGCGGCCCCAAATGTTGGTCTTACCCCCGCGGCCCCAAACACGCCACAGGTCAAAATCCTGTTTGTTGGGCGTAGCGTAGGGCTGCTCTTCCTGAGAGAGCAGGAACTGTGGTGGCTTCTGCCCCTTGCGATTTCGTGCCCGGGCTTCCCACGGGCGGACGTGAGACCAATAAGTGGCCTTGTTGAATTTGGTGCCGGCATCGAGTACCAGCACCTTGATGCCCTGGCGGGTAAGGTTGTAGGCGGCCATACCACCTGCGGCACCGGAGCCGACGATCACGACGTCATAGCGCTTAGCGGAAGCTTTAATTTGGGTTGAGGTTGGGGCTTGCATACTTCAGTAGGAACGCTTAGAACAGAGAGAGCGTCCAATGAGAGGCACTATATCAAACTGGAGTTTTCGTTAATGGTTTTCTTGTTTCTCCTCGCAATGCCCCTACTGGCGCAGGACCTCGATTCGAACTTTGAAAATATGCTGACTGAGCTAAACCGCAATCGCTTCGACAAGGCGCTGGTCAATCTTTTCCCGATCCAAAGCATGCTTCGAGAGAAGACGGGCGGCAAATTTCCAGAACTCGATGCAGGAGAGAGGAGCCGGATGCGGGAGATGGATAACACCGGTGCGGTGCTCAGCACCATTGCCCTGCTCCGCAGCCAGGTGGACTCGAAGAACTACGAGACAGCCAGCGTGCAGGCAATGCTGGTGGGCATGGGCCTCTCCGGTCTCTGGATGCGTGTCCCGCCCTATCAAAAATTGAATTTCGCAAAAGAGGACGCAGAAGCCGCCGCTCCACCACTGAAGGATGGAGAGCTGAAGAAGCTGGGCTATGCAGCGATAGATGCCAGTGAATGGGAACTGGCAAAAAAGACGGCGGCCGAGCTAATCGCCAGCACTGATAAGAAACCCTATGTTGGGCTGGATCCGGGAGCGCTGCGCCATTCTGCTCTCACCATTCGAGGCTTGGCAGAATTGGGACAAGGCAACCTGATAGCGGCAGAAAAGTCTCTCGTCGAGTCTATGAGAGTCAGGGGCGAAATGATGATTCGCAATAGCGGCCCGAATTTCAGACTGGCCAACGATCTGCTTGCCAAAGGCCGAAAGCAGGCGGTAGATCAGTTCCTCATCCTTGTCGGCGAAAGCGTCTGGCGGGATAGCGCCAAAGCCGCTGAGTGGCGCAAAGATCTCGCCGCCGGCAAAGAAATTGATTTCGGCAGGTACAACGGCGGAAACTAGTTAGACCTGATGTTCAGGATGGGTGCAGCCCTTGAATTCAGGCATTGGCTTTGCGGCATCCCAGCCAAGTTCGGTCATCAGACCTTCCTTGGTGGAATAGTAAGCATCTACGGTTGCGTCTTTCAGTGTTTTGAAGAAAGCGCTTTTGGCCGCAAGCTCAGTCATAACGGCAGCCTGATCGCTATCGCTCAAGTCGGCGTACTCTTTCTTGTATAGCTTCTTCGAAAGAGCGCCCACCTCGGCAAGCCCTTTGCGCCAAACGGCCTGTTGAGGCTTGCGGCTGGCGAGAGTTTCATCGATAATCTCGTGCACCTTCGCGTCGAGTGCGCCAGGAGTTTTAGTGCGGGGAATAATCGTTTCAGAAAGTGCGCCAACGGTTTTCAATTCTGCGGCGGTGAAAACTTTGGGGCTGTAAGCTGCGACAGTAGTCTCGGCAACGGCCTGCTCTTCATGCGAATGAATATGGGGTTTGTTGTCAGCTGCGGCAAGCGAAGTGGCACCGGCAATGCCTACAAGAATTTCTCTGCGGGAATTCTGCATTTGGAGTGGATTGTATCAGGCAAAGATTTCCGCTGCCGGCACCGGTTCGGCAGAAAAGCGCTCGAGAGGAATAAGATCGCCTTCACCATAACTGCGAGTTGGACCAGCACTCGATGCGACTCGAACCTGCCGGGTAGCGGGATCTACAACCCAGAATTCCAATGCGCCGTTGCCCAGGCAGAGAGCTTCTTTCTCGTACATTTCGGCCACCGTGTTGGAGGGAGAGAGCACCTCAACAACAAGTTCTGGTGATCCATGCAGGTTGTCTTCATCGTCGATCGCATCGAAGCGGCTCTGAGAAATAAACGCAACGTCTGCGACGCGAAACTCGAAATTTCCATGTGGCTGAAATGCAACTTCCATTCCAAGAAAACCACCGGACGTTAGCCGGGCGTCGAGCAGCCTGAAGATTCGCATTTGAATCTTCGCATGCCTATTCTTGGGTGGAGACACTTGAAACACCTCCCCATTGCGCAGCTCGATGCTGAATCCCGGTGGATCCGGGATCTTGCGAAACTCTTCGATCGAAATGGGCCGGGTGAGTGTACTGGTCGCCATAAAGAAACCTGCTCATAGTTTAGACCGCATTGCTGGCTTGCTTCAACGCCTCCAGCTTGGCCTTGGCCGCCCCACTGGCCAGCGCATTGAAAGCCTTGGCCACACCTGACTTGAAATCGTCCACCAGCCCGGCAGCATAAAGCGCCGTCGAGGCATTCACCAGAACGATATCCATCTTGGCACTCGGGTTCGTTTCGAGAATGCTTAAAATATCGGCGGCAGATTGTTCCCCATTCGATGCATGGAGTTCACTGATAGAAGCCTGCGGCACGCCGAAGTCTTCCGGCTTGATGGCGCGACGTGTGATCGAAGAACCCTCCACCACATAGATCATGCTGCGGCCAGTAGTCGTCACTTCATCCAAACCATCTTCTCCGTGGGCAATGATCGACTTCATCGTGCCCAGTTGAGAAAGCGCCTGAGCCATGATCCGGGCTGCCTCAAAATTGGGAGCACCAATCAGTTGATGCTGCGCTCCGGCAGGATTCGATAGTGGCCCGAGCAAATTGAAGACGGTACGCATCTTGAGCTCACGACGTGCAGCCGAAGCATGCTTCATCGCCGGATGCACATTGGGCGCATAGAGAAACGCGATGCCGGCCTGAGCCAGACACTTCGACATTTGCTCTGGCGTAAGGTCCACCTTGACGCCCAACAACTCCAGCACATCGGCGCTACCGGTATGAGACGAGAAGGCTCGGTTGCCGTGTTTGGCCACATGCACTCCACAGGCGGCAACCACGATGGCCACGGCGGTAGAGATGTTGAAGGTCGACAGTCCGTCGCCCCCTGTACCGCAAGTGTCAAGTACGATCGCGCCTTCCGGCGGAGCGACGTGACTCACCTTGGCCCGCATCGATTCGGCGAAACCAGTGACTTCATCGACCCCGTCACCAAGCACTTTGGTAGCGGCAAGAAACGCAGCAATCAGCGGCGTCGAGATCTCTCCGCTGAGCATCGCATCCATCGCATCACGGGCTTCTTCACGGCTGAGTGCCTTACGGGCACAGACTTTATGAAAGTGATCTAAAAAGGGCATGATAAACTTAAGTGTTCCAGCAGTCCCCAGCATAGGACAGATCCAATGAAAATCCATGAACATCAGGCCAAAGAAATTTTGGCCCAATACGGAGTCCCTGTGCCGAAAGGCATTGTGGCCTTCTCTGTCGACGAAGCCGTTAAGGCAGCCGAAGAGCTAGGCGGCGGTGTCGTCGTCAAAGCACAGATCCACGCGGGCGGCCGCGGCAAGGGTGGTGGCGTAAAGCTTGCCGCCAACGCCGCTGAATGCCGCGAAAAGGCCGAGAAAATTCTCGGCATGACACTTGTGACGCACCAGACGGGCCCCGAGGGCCGTGTGGTGCAGCGCCTGCTCATCGAGGAACAGCTCCCGATTGACCGCGAATTTTACGCGGGAATCGTGCTCGACCGCGCGATCGGCAAGCTTGTCTTTATGGCGTCTAGTGAAGGCGGCATGGACATCGAAGAGGTGGCCGAAAAGACACCCGAAAAGATTTTGAAGGAAACCATCGAACCCGGAATGGGATTGCAGCCCTATCAGGCACGCAACCTCGCCTTCGGAATGGGCATTCCCACGGCAAGCATCAACGCAGCAGCAAATGCGATGATTGCCCTGACCAAAGCCTACGAAGCAATCGATGCGTCCCTCGCCGAAATCAATCCCCTGCTCCTCACCAAGGACGGCCGTATCATTGCCCTCGACGCGAAGATCGCAATCGACGACAATGCCATGTTCCGCCACAAGGACAAGGCCGGGCTGCGCGATCTGAACGAAGAAGATCCGCTTGAAGTGGAAGCTTCCAAGTTTGGCTTGAACTACATCAAGCTCGATGGCACAGTGGCCTGCATGGTCAACGGTGCTGGTCTCGCCATGGCCACCATGGACATCATCAAGTACGCTGGCGGCTCACCTGCCAACTTCCTCGATGTTGGCGGTGGCGCCAATCAGGAACAGATCCGCAATGCTTTCCGCATTCTGCTGAGCGACCCCAGCGTGAAGGCCATTCTGATCAACATCTTTGGTGGAATCCTGCGCTGCGACACACTCGCCAACGGCGTCGTCACGGCGGCTCGCGAACTCAACGTGCAGATTCCAATCGTAGTGCGTATGGAAGGAACCAACGTCGAACTGGGCAAACAGATTCTGCGTGATTCCGGATTGAATTTTGGCCTTGCCGATGGCATGAAAGATGCTGCGGAGAAAGTGGTAGCACTCGCAAAATGAGCGTTCTTGTAGATAAAAACACACGCCTGATTGTGCAGGGCTTTACGGGCAAGGAAGGCACCTTCCACGCCGAACAGGCGATTGCCTATGGCACAAACGTTGTGGGCGGCGTAACGCCCGGCAAAGGTGGCTCCAAGCACCTGGATCGCCCAGTATTCAATACGGTGGCAGACGCGGTAAACGATACCGGCGCAAACGCGTCCGTCATTTTCGTACCGCCCCCCTTTGCTGCTGACGCCATTCTCGAAGCACACGCAGCCGGCATCGCGCTGGTGGTCTGCATCACCGAAGGCATCCCTGCTCTCGACATGGCCAAGGTCTGGTCCATCATCAAGGGCGGTGCAACCCGCCTGATCGGCCCCAATTGCCCCGGCGTCATCTCGCCCGGCAAGTGCAAGATCGGCATCATGCCCGGCCACATTCACCTTGAAGGCCGCGTAGGTGTCATCAGCCGCTCAGGCACCCTCACCTATGAAGCTGTCGGCCAGTTGACCGGCCTCGGCATCGGCCAGAGCACCTGTATCGGCATCGGTGGCGACCCGATCATCGGCACCAACCACATCGATGCGCTCGACCTCCTCAACAACGACCCCGACACCGACTCGATCATCATGATCGGCGAAATCGGCGGCGATGCCGAAGAGCGCGCAGCAGCCTTTGTGAAGGCCAACGTGAAGAAGCCAGTTGTCGGCTTCATCGCTGGCCAGACGGCTCCTCCCGGACGCCGCATGGGTCATGCCGGAGCCATCATCTCTGGTGGAAGCGGCAAGGCGAGCGACAAGATGGCAGCGATGGAAGCAGCCGGAATCACCGTCTGCCAGACGCCCGCCGACCTCGGAAGCACCATGAAGCGCCGGATGCAGGAAGCCGGACTGCTCAAGTAATCAGTTAAGGATTTATGGAACAAACATTCGCAATCATCAAGCCGGACGCCGTAGCTAAAAATCAAATCGGCGACATCCTGGCAGTAACCGAAGCGGCCGGATTCAAAATCAAGGCCATGCAGATGACTCACATGACCCGCAAGATGGCCGAAGGCTTCTACGGTGTTCACCGGGAACGTCCCTTCTTTGGCGAGCTCGTAGAATTCATGACCGAAGGCCCCTGTGTACTTCTCTGCCTCGAGCGGGAAGACGCAGTAGCCAAGTGGCGTGAAACCATGGGCGCCACCAATCCAGCCAATGCCGCCGAAGGAACGATCCGTAAGCGTTTCGCCGAAAGCGTTGGCCGCAATTGCGCCCACGGTAGCGACAGCAAAGAGAATGCAGCAATCGAACTCGCCTTCTTCTTCGCTGGCCACACCCTCGTCTAACTTGCACAACAAATCGAAGAAAACGGCTGGCCTGCGGGTCAGCCGTTTTTTTTTGGCCCAAATTCAGACAAGCAGCCGCTAACCCAATTGCAGGTGTAGTTCGCCTTTATTGGGGTGGCTTCACAAGTGAGGTTTCGAGGGAGCGCAAGCTGGCTTCGATTTCTTCTCGGAGGAGACTTGTGGAGCCGGAAGTGGACTCACCGATTCGGTTGAGCGCTTTTTTGGAGGCCTCAATAGCTTGCTGCACCTGCGACTTTTGCTTCAAGCTCTGCCCCTCGGCGAGAAGCAACGCCGCCTCACCATAGGCGACAACGTCCTTCATAGCAGGATCGCCAATAGCTTCAATCCGCATTGCCTGCTCAAAAGTCTCAAGGGATTGATCGCGCTTGCCCAGCCGTGCCTGCACCACACCATGCTTCCGCAGAGAGGATGCAAGCAGCAGCCCGGCTTCCTTGCCTCCCTCCAATTTCCGGAAATGCTCCACCATCTCTGCTACAACAAATCCAGAAGAAACATCATGTGCGTCCACCTCAGATACAGCAGTCTTGTACACCAGATTTGATTCTGCGACCTGCCCTAATTTTCTCAATGCACTCCCGTAACGCAGCCTGGTCTGGATTCGTAGCCGGTTAATTTCTGGATTCGATTCCAACTGGTCCAGAACATTGAGACCATCCTGGCATTCAGGGAGCGCTTCCCTGATCTGGTTACGCAGTAAAAACGCGGTGCAAAGATTGGTCCTGGCCAGAGCCGTGAGCCGGATCGCCTGGGGCCCGGCCGTCACCCGGTTCGCCGCAGAAAGCGAATCTTTGTAGGACTGAATCGCGGCTGGCAACTGAGCTGCTTTCAGATAGCCATTTCCCAAAATCCTGTGCGTTTCGGCAAGACGTAAAACCGCTGGTTGAGGTGCTTTCGGTCCAGTGGCAAGGCGCGTCCGAATCTGCAAAGCCTGAATCAAAGCAGGGATCGATAATGCAGAAGCCTCGCGCTCATCTTCAAAAAGCGTGCTCATGATCTCAGCGCTCTGCTCGTAAGCCGTTGCGAGATCCTCCTGCAGAGAAGGGTCGTTTCCCTGCTTGATCGATAGCGCTTCCAAGTGTTTGAGTGCGGCCAGTACAGCCTGGGTACGCGCAGGCCCTGTCCCCGGAACATCCTTTAGCGACTCATTCACGTCAACCAGAACTGAGGTCGCCAGCGACCTTACGCTCTGGTAGCGTGTTTCGGCAGATGCACGTTGGGCCTCAGCTCGACCGCGTTCCGTCAGAGCTTCTTTCGACCGCTCCTCCGCCACCAGCCTCTGCCGCTCGGCTTGCAGTTGCGCGTCAAGTGCCAACTGTCGCTGGTCAAGCGCGTGCTTGCGCTCAGCTTCGGCAATGGCTCTCGCTTCAATCGCTTGAGCGCGCTCGGCCTGTGCGATGCGGGCCTGATTGAGTGTAGTAATCGTGCCAGATGCGATCGAAAGCACAATCATCGCTGTTGCGCCAGCAGCTAGCCGGTGCCGGCTGGCAAACTTCCAGAGGCGATAGCGCCAGTTATCGGCTTGCGCGAGAATCGGCCTTCCACTCAGATGCCGCTCAATGTCCTCACGAAACTGATCCACAGACCCATAGCGCCTCGCGGGCTCCTTGGCCATCGCCTTCAGAATGATGTTGTCGAGATCACCTCTGAGCTTCTTCTGCTTTGCTGGCAGGGCAACCGTACTGGGCCTTGGCACTTCTGTATCCAGCACCGCCTGCAGGATGTCGGGAACGGCTTGCGATGTCACTCGATACGGCCGGGCACCTCCCGTGAGGGAATGAAACAACAGCACCCCTAGCGAATAAACGTCAGACGCCGTTGAAATTGGTTCTCCCCGAATCTGCTCCGGGCTTGCAAATTGCGGAGTCAAACGGACGGCAACCGTTGCCGTATCGTCCCTTCCCGGATCAAGCACCTTGGCGATGCCGAAATCAAGCAGCTTCACCTCCCCGGCCTCGGTAACCAGAATGTTGGAAGGCTTTAGATCCCGATGAACGATCAGGTTCTGGTGGGCAAAGGAGACGGCCGAGCAGATCTTGAGAAAGAGCTTCAGAATCTCTTCAACGCTGCAGTTATGACTTTCGATGTATTGATCCAGTTGCTTGCCATCGACGTACTCCATAATCAGATACAGAAGGCCATCGTCTGTGGATCCCCCGTCGAGCAGCCTTGCAATATTGGGATGCTCCAGTTGGGCCAGAATCTGCCGTTCCCGGCGAAACGAATCAAGGGCAGCTTCGGCCAGTACTGCACCGGAAATCAACTTCACTGCAACTGTTTTATAAAAGGCTTCGTCAGCGCGAGTGGCCTGATAGACAGCCCCCATTCCCCCGCGCCCAATCTCTTTGACAACCGAATAGGCACCAAATCGTCGGCCCGTAAAATCCATCGGGGCAATCTGAGTCCAGATTCCGCCTTCTTGTTCAAAAAGGCTGGAAGGGCCCTCGTGCGCAAGCAGCAGCTTGCGCAATTCGGCATAAAGCAAAGGAGACCGGAATTGCAAATCGCGAAGAAACTGGGCACGCTCGATCGGCAGCATATCGATTGCCTGATCAAAGAGCGCGCGCAGACTTGGCTTGGATCCCGGGTTCATGAAATTCAGGTCTACTCTTATCCTATAGTTGGAAGGTATGGAAGATCACCAAGCCCCTGGAGAAGTCACACAATTATTGATCGACTGGCGCGAAGGACGCGAAGCAGCAGGCGGCGAAATCATCACCCTGCTCTATCGTGAACTCGAACGCATGGCCGGATCTTATCTTCGCAACGAGAGGAGCGGCCACACTCTCGAACCAGCCGGCCTGGTGAGCGAATTGTACCTTCGCCTCATGAAGGGTTCAGCGGTGAGCTTCCAGGACAGAGCTCATTTCTTTGCGGTTGCGGCCACGCAGTTGAGAAGGATTCTTGTGGACTACGCGCGCAAACGAAAGGGCCGCGGGGAAGAACGCTTCTTTGTCACCTTAAGTGGTCTCGAAGAGAACGCTACCGGCATGAAAGCCGAAGATATCGAAGTGCTCGAAGAAGCAATGAATCAACTTGAAAAACTCGACGAACGCGCACACAAGGTCGTGGAGCTGCGCTTCTTCGGTGGATTGAAGGAAGATGAAGTGGCCGAATTGTTAGGCCTCTCGCGTACGACAATGAAAAGAGACTGGGCCTTTGCGAGAGCCTTTTTGATTTCGAAAATGGGAGCGAAGTAAGTAATGAAAAAGCTGGCGATTCTGTTGGTCTTGGGGCTCACCCTCTTCGCGGAAAAAAAGCCGCGTGAAAAGATGCCAGCCTTCCGCGCAAAGAGCATGAAAGGTGAAAACCTGAACAATGAAGCTCTTGCCGGCAAGCCCGCACTCATTCAGCTTTGGGCCACATGGTGTGGCTATTGCCGCAAAGACCAGCCCATCGTAGAAAAACTAGCCAGCGAATTTCACGACAAGGGGCTCATCGTTGTCGCAGTCAATGTTGGTGAAACCCGCCAGAAGGTAGACGCCTATCTCAAAGACAATCCCCGCCCAGGCGTCAAGCACGTGCTCACAGAAGACACAAGTCTTCCAGGCTTGATCGCCCCACAGGGCTTTCCTTTTTACGTCCTCCTTGATAAGGACGGTAAGGTAGCCGGAGTGCAGGCTGGCTCTGGTGGCGAGCCCAGTTTGCGTGAAATGCTAGCCGAGGTGGGTCTCGGATCGAATTGAACTAGCGACGCTTGCGTGAATGCGGTTGAAAACCAGCCGGCTTG
>JBIPMY010000585.1:0-3328 GCA_044376335.1 Bryobacter sp. | reverse complement strand
TTGAGCCGCACCATTTCATCGACAGGTGGGACAGGGTCGGTTGTCTACAGTTTGCAGTCTGGTTCGCTGCCGCCGGGAATCTCGCTTTCGGGCTCTGCAATATCCGGGACATACAGCAGCGCGGGTAACTTCAATTTTACGATCCGAGGGACGGATAGTGTTGGGGCGACGACAGACCTTCCACTCTCGGTAGTGGTGAATCCACCGGTAAGCATACAGACGAGTTCGCTACCAGGAGGCTGGGTAACGAGGAGCGTTTCAGGGAGCATTACAACTAGTGGGGGAACAAGCCCTGTGACATTTCAGGTAGTTGGAGGCGCGATGCCCAGTGGCGTTTCGCTGGGCTGGGTGGATCCTTTGGCGGCTCATTTTCATCGGCGGGTTCTTTTACAGTAAGCATTCGAGCAACCGATGCTGTTGGCAGCGTGGACACTCGTTCCTATACGGTTGACGTTCGGCCCAGAATGCAGTTTGGCCCGTCGGGCGGCCTGCCTGCGGCTACGGTAGGTGCGCCTTATTCCGTCAACATCGGCGCTGTAACCAGTGGCTCGATTGAAAGCATCACCGTCAGTATAGGTGGCATACCAAATGGTATGAGGTTCGAGAACGGAGTGTTGTCAGGCAGACCAACAAGCACTGGTATCTACAATTTCGGATTTGGAGTAACCACGACCGATGGGGAGTCTGCAACAACGGAAATGACGCTGTTGGTGAACCCGGCGCTACAGTTTACGTTGCCGGCACCTCAAACCCTCTTTGTTGGGAGCCCGATGACCTGGATTCCAAGCCTGGCTGGCGGAACACCACCGATTGTGGTGAGTTTATTGGGAAGCTCGCTTCCTGCCGGACTTAGAATGGATCGCTCGACAGGTATTATCTGGGGTACCCCGACCAGCGCTGGGACTCTGGCATTTACTATTGAAGCCACGGACGCCAATGTGTCGAGAGTGCAACATTTTGTAAGCCTGCCTGTTGTAGTACCCGTACTGATCACGACGCCGATTGAGCCGTCTTATGCACTAGGCAGTACGTGGTCGATTCCGCTGACTGCCCAGAACGGCAGCGCTCCCTACATCTTCAAAATTTCTGCAGGCAGCTTGCCAGCTGGAATTTCGATTGTAGACAATCAATTGACGGGAAGTCTGACGCAGGCCGGAAGCTTCAGCTTCACTCTGCAGGTAAGCGATGCAAACGGTGCTGTGTATGAGCGAAGTTACAAGGTTGTGGTATCGAGCGGGTTTACGATATCGAGCAAGTGGGCGAACATTACTATGCCACTTGGGAGAGAGTTACCACGCCAGACCATAAAGCTTGATTCCAATCCTGCAGGAGTGCCGGTAACGGTGTCGTCTTCGGCATCATGGCTGAAATTTGGTCCGAGCCAGACGGCGACGCCTGGCGCTGTAGAATACTGGGTTATCTCTGCTGGCATAAAATCAGGCACCCATGTGGCAGACTTGAGCTTTGAGTCACCGGGACTGCCCACGCAGAAGTTCACGGCAACATTGAGCGTCTGGGTTCCCGAAGATCTGATGCTCAGCGCAGAACTAGTGGATGCCTCTCAAGGACAACACACCGTTATGGTGAAGGCGAAAACGTTCGAAGTACCCTTTGAGGCCACACTTGAAGGGCCAGGCGCAGTGAGCTACCAGTTGAAATCGAGCAGTGGTGTGGCCAGCCCTGCCGGGGCAACCGCATTGCTGATTACACCATCCGACAACACAACCAATCTTGGGCTTAAAACGAACCTGATTATCCGGAATGGTTATTTGAGTCAAGTGTTATCACTGGAGTTGCCAACTGGTGGTGTTGCTCCGATTGTCTTGTCGGCACGAGAGATCAGCTTGCTCGCTCCCACCGATCAGAAAGAAGCTATTGAGACTGAGTTGATCGTAAGGACACAAAGCGGCCCACGCCGGTATGCAACCACGGTTGACGCCGCCTGGCTGAAGGTGACGCCTTCTACGGGCGACTTGGCCTCGATGGCAAAGCTTGGATTGACGGTAGATCCTGGTGGACTCGCGCCTGGCGAAAACGTAGGACTGGTAACCATCTATCTCGAAGATGGACGTGAGGCTGCAACCGTGCGAGTGGTGGTGAATTCTGCACCGGTGGAACCAAGCCCCTCGGTGGACAAGTCTGCTTTTGTGTTTAGTGCTTCTAAAGCGAAGGCGAGCCTGAGGCTGATGAATCCTACGGGAAGGATGTTGCCATTTGCAGTGCGTAGCTCTAACCCCGCAATCTCTGTAAGCGTAGAGTCGGGAACACTGGCGGCTGGTGAATCCCGTGTGCTCGAAGTTAGTGTTCAGCAATTTGCGGGAATGCAAAGTGTCTTTGTGAGCTTTGGTGATGGCGACCCTGCCGTGGTAGATGCATTCTGGCTGGCTGTGCAGCCGAATTGCGAATCGAGGCCAACGATAGCCTGGCTATCTCCAGCGCGCGCAGCAAATCTCAAGACAGGTGTCTCGGCCAATGTTCAGGCGCTCATGACCAATGGTTGTGGGGCTGCGCTGAATCAGGGTTCGTTGTCCTTGCTCTCTGATGAAGGTCCTGCTTTGCCTCTGGTAAGCAGCGGAGACGGAGTATGGTCGACGCAGTGGAAGGCAAACCAGAGTAAAACACTGGAACTGCTTTATGTTTCACCGGATGGGTTGCAGCAATCGCGGCAATTCCTGAGTGTGGATGTGAAGTAGGATCACTTCGCAAGTAAAGATAAGGCGGCCCGGGCAGAAGATGCCTGGGCCGCCTTATTGTTTTTAGAGGCGCATCAGGGGGAGTTTGCGCTGGGGCAATTTGTTGAGCATGGATAGGGCCGAAGCGATTGCCGGGGCGACAACAACGATGGGGGTTTCGCCGGCCCCAACGGATGGGAGGTCTTTGCGGTCGAGCAGGGTAATGGTGATGGGCGGTACGTCGCGGAAGCGGGGCAGCTTGTACTGGGTGAAGGTGCCATTGGTGAGGCGGCCGTTTTCAAAGTCCAGTTTCTCCATCAGTGCGCCGCCGAGACCCTGGATGATGGAGCCTTCAACCTGAGCCCGGAGGTTGGTTGGGTTGAGGATGGCTCCGCACTCATAGGCCATATGAAAAGCAGTGATGCGGAAGCCGGTCTTTGGGTCTGTCGTGACTTCCGTGCAGGCGGCTACGAAGGAGCCTTTCTCGAAGCCTGCGGCGAGGCCAATGCCGGTGCCGGGTTTGGCATCTTTGCGGCGGGCTTTCCAGTTGAATTTGTCTGTGGCGGCAATGATGACGTCGCGGAGACGCGGGTTGTCGCAATGATTGAGACGGAAGTCGAGGGGGTCCTGGTGGGCCAGGGCGGCCAGTTCGTCAA
>JBIPMY010000190.1:0-11059 GCA_044376335.1 Bryobacter sp. | reverse complement strand
TGGACAACACCTTCGTGATCGCTGCCGTCAGGGTCGTCTTGCCGTGGTCGATGTGCCCAATCGTTCCGACGTTGACGTGCGGCTTACTACGGTCAAATTTCTCTTTCGCCATTTTCCGTTGCTCCTAATTAGCGCTGGTTCGCGCCCTTCGTTTTTGCGATAATCTCGTCCGCCAGATTTTTCGGCAGATCTTCGTACTTGCCGAAGTGCATCGTGAACGCGCCGCGGCCTTGCGTCTTCGACCGCAGATCGGTCGCATATCCAAACATTTCCGACAGTGGCACCATCGCGTTGATGATGGTTGTCGAACCTAAACGTTCTGTGCCCTGAAGCTGTCCGCGACGGCTGATCAAATCGCCGTTGACGGGACCCATGTATTCGTCAGGCACCACAACTTCTACCTTCATGACCGGCTCCATCAAGACAGGCTTAGCTTTCTTGACGGCATCCTGAAGGGCAAGCGAACCGGCAATCTTGAATGCCATTTCGCTTGAGTCGACTTCGTGGTAGCTGCCTTCGTAAACGATGACCTTGATGTCTGACATCGGGAAGCCAGCGATGATGCCCATTTCCAGACGTTCGGCAACGCCCTTCTGAATGGCGGGGATGTATTCCTTGGGAATCGAACCACCGGTGACTTCGCTGACGAATTCGTATCCGCCGCCAGTGTCCATCGGTTCGATGCGCAGCTTGCAGTGTCCGTATTGACCACGACCACCGGTCTGCTTGGAGTACTTTTCTTCGCCGAGAGCGCTCTGACGGATCGATTCGCGGTAAGCAACCTGCGGCTTACCAACGTTCGCTTCTACGCCAAATTCGCGCTTCATGCGGTCGACAATGATTTCGAGGTGCAATTCGCCCATGCCAGCCAGAATGGTCTGGTTTGTTTCAGGGTCGGTGTTCACACGCAGGGTAGGATCTTCGGCGACGAGCTTGGCGATGGCCATACCCATCTTTTCCTGGTCGGTCTTGGTCTTCGGCTCGATGGCGAGCTGAATGACAGGCGCGGGGAAGTCGATGGATTCAAGAATTACGGGCTTGTCCGGATCGCAAATGGTGTCGCCGGTGATAACCGACTTCAAACCCACAGCGGCGCAGATGTCGCCAGCGAGGATGTCCTGAATTTCTTCGCGCTTGTTGGCGTGCATCTTAACGAGGCGGCCAATGCGTTCTGTCTTGTTCTTGGACACGTTCATGACGTGATCGCCAGAGTTCAGCTTGCCCGAGTAAACACGGATGAAGCTCAGCTGACCGACGAAGGGGTCCGTCATGATCTTAAACACGAGAGCCGAGAAAGGCTCATTATCGTCAGCTTTGCGAATGACTTCGCGGTCGCGGTGATCGAAATCTACACCAGTCATCGGGGGCACATCGAGCGGCGAAGGCAGGTAGTCGACGACGGCGTCGAGCATGTTCTGCACTCCCTTGTTCTTGAAGGCCGATCCGAGAATGACCGGGAAGAATGCCTGAGCCAAGGTGCCCTTGCGGATGCCAGCCTTGATTTCGGCTTCGGTGAGCGCTTCACCGTTCAAATATTTATCTGTAAGCGCTTCATCACATTCGGAAACAGCTTCGATCATGGCCTCGCGGCATTCCTGGGCTTTTTCAAGCAGGTTGGCGGGAATTTCCACGTCGTCGTACTGCGCGCCGAGGCTTTCGTCGCGCCAGATGCGGGCTTTCATCGTTACGAGGTCGATGATGCCTTTGTACTGATCTTCAGCACCGACGGGAATCTGAATCGGTACAGGTTTGCAACCGAGACGATCCACCATGGTCTTTACTGAGTAGAAGAAGTCTGCACCGATACGGTCCATCTTGTTGACGAAGCAGATGCGGGGCACCTTGTACTTGTCAGCCTGACGCCATACGGTTTCGGTCTGGGGCTGCACGCCGGCTACGGCGTCGAACACAGCCACAGCACCGTCAAGAACACGCAGCGAGCGCTCAACTTCAGCAGTGAAGTCGACGTGACCCGGGGTGTCGATGATGTTGATCTGAATGCCTTCCCAGGAACAGGTGGTTGCAGCGGAGGTAATGGTGATACCGCGCTCCTGCTCTTGCGCCATCCAGTCCATGGTGGCGGTGCCTTCATGCACTTCGCCGATTTTGTAGGATCGGCCAGTGTAATAAAGGATACGTTCCGTAGTTGTCGTTTTACCGGCATCAATGTGGGCCATGATGCCGATATTGCGCATTCTCTCTAGCGGTACGAGGCGAGGCATAAAATCTTTTGTGGTTTCCTTGGATTAACTACCAGCGGTAATGAGCAAAAGCCTTATTGGCTTCGGCCATACGGTGGACGTCGTCTTTCTTTTTGATTGCGCCACCACGAAGGTTGGCTGCATCGTTCAATTCATTGGCCAGCTTGTCGATCATTCCCTTTTCGGCGCGCGAGCGAGCATTGGACAGAATCCAACGGATCGCGAGGCTGGTGCGGCGGGTCTGCGGCACTTCGATCGGCACCTGGTAGTTGGCACCACCGACGCGGCGGGTCTTGACTTCGAGCAAGGGACGGCAGTTTTCGACTGCCTTCTTGAATACCTTGAGCGCGTCATCCTGGGCGCGTTCGCCGAGGATCGTGAGAGACGAGTAGAAGATCCGCTGAGCAGTATTCTTCTTGCCGTCCCACATCATGCTGTTAATGAACTTGGTCGCGAGGGTCGAGTTGTAAATCGGATCGGCCCCTACTTCGCGTACTTCAGCTCTACGTCGTCTTGCCATAATGAATCCTCAATAGCCCCTTACGACTTTGGCCGCTTGGCCCCGTATTTGGAGCGGCTCTGCTTACGATTCTGCACGCCACCGGTATCGAGCGTGCCGCGAACGACGTGATAACGGACACCTGGAAGGTCCTTCACACGGCCGCCGCGGATGAGCACGATTGAGTGCTCCTGCAGGTTGTGGCCTTCACCCGGGATGTAGGTCGTGACTTCGATTCCGTTGGTTAGACGGACACGAGCGACCTTCCGGAGGGCCGAATTCGGCTTCTTCGGCGTTGTCGTGTAAACACGAGTACAGACGCCACGACGCTGCGGGCACGCCTGCAAGGCCGGGCTAGCCGTCTTGTAATTAATAGGCGTGCGCCCTTTGCGCACGAGTTGGTTGAACGTTGGCACGAAAAGTTACCCTCTCAACGTTTGAGCGCCCAAGCGCAAAAGCGCATGAACGCGACAAATAGTTAAACTTGAAAACTGATTAAACTTGGTACTACTAATGGGCGTATGCAAGTGCAAACTAACGACTTGCGGTTTGAAGGTTCTGGACTAGCCCTTGCCGGAGTGCGTCGCGCGACTTTTCAGCCGGTACGTTCCAGTAGCGGGGCCGGCTTTCGGCCGGTCGCTCCATAAAGCTTTGTCCAAGGTGGACTCGGCAGGAGACGGGTAGCTCGAAAGCAGAAGCACTACTCGCCAAACTTAACTAGGATAACCGAATATTCTTTGAATTGTCAAACCCCGGACTGTGGAAAACTTTTCAGGTTCTTGACAGAGGGGTTCAAACTGCTTGCAGGAAAGGACTTAGGACAGATCCGGCGCTTGCTTGTTTTTTTTGCAAACTTCGGCCCGGCTCGCTGGCCTTCGCTTTGCCTTTTTTCATCAACGAGAGTCGATAGAATATGGCACCTTGTCCGGCTTCGATTCTTTCGACAATTGGCGTTTGTGTATTTTCAACAAGATAGCCGAGGTAGTTTACCCCAATCACTCCCCACTTTACTTCTTCTGTGAATCATTTCGCCCCAGGATTGTCTCATGTTCAAGTTATTTTTCATGTTGCTGTCGGCCGTTAGCGCTTGCCTAGCGAGTTCGATTTATCAGGTGCGCTTTGTTGGTGTATTTGGGAACGGGGCGTCCGCCTTCACATTTGGCGAAAACGGGCAATCGTTGTCACGAGACCTGAGTGGCCGTACGCTGCGAGGGAAGATTAGTATTGTGATGGATGCACTGCCGTCACCGGCAACGGTGACTGAGTTTGAAACGGGCTACGAGACGCTTGGCAAGAATCCACTTTGGCTGCGCGATGCTGAATTTTCCATTGACGGCATCATCGACCTCCCCGCAGGTTTCTTTGAACCGGGTCCTTATTTTGTCGAGTCGGCACCTGTACCGTCGAATGGAACCAATCTGGAGCCATCCGCTTATGAACAGCGATTTGGGGTGATTGAATCTCTTAATTTTCTGCGGCTTGGTGTCGTGGTTAAGGATGTTTGGGCAAATCCGGACTTTGCGACTTTTCGGCGTCAGGGGAATTGGGCTTTGAATGCGCAGGGCTTGTCAGGGATTCCGTACAATCCCCAGACCGGGCAATTTCAAGCCATCAGCGGGGTTCCGTCGTTTTCCACTGGGTTTGTGAGTTATCAAAACTTCCGCTCGACGGGTGATTTGACATCGCCGGGATCTGGACTCATAGAGAACACAGTCGTCCAGGGATCGTTTACGGCAACCAGCGTTACCGGCGAAGTGGTAGTGCCGGAGCCTGGGACCTGGGGGGCGATCGTCGGCGGACTGGGTGTAATCGGATTGTGGCGGCGGCGAAGATGAGCGCCGAAACTTAAACGCTCGCTGCCATTTGTTGGGCCACGACGCGGGAGGCTTGAGATTCGCTGGAGGGGCGAATGCGCTGGCTTTGGGTTCCGGCATCGAGGTAGTCGAGGCCCATTTTCCTGAGGATGGCTTCTTCGATGGCGTGACGCAGGATGGGGGCCTGATCGAGGGATTCTCTGGCTTGATCGCGCCCCTGTCCGAGGCGTTGTTCGCCGTAGCTGAACCAGGAGCCGGATTTCTGGAGGATTCCGAGTTCGGCTCCGGCGTCGATGAGTTCGCCGAGCCGGTCGATGCCGCGTCCGAAGCGGATCTCGAATTCGACCTCGCGGAAGGGCGCGGCCATCTTGTTTTTGACTACTTTTACTTTCACGCGATTGCCGCGGATTTCGTCGCCGTCTTTCACCGAGGTGGTCTTGCGGACCTCGAGGCGTTGCGAGGCGAAGAACTTGAGCGCCCGGCCGCCGGTGGTGGTTTCAGGGTTGCCGAACATGACACCGATTTTCTCCCTGATCTGATTGATGAAGAGAATGGTGCAGTTGTGGCTGGAGGCGAGGCCCGTCAATTTACGCAGAGCCTGAGACATCAGACGGGCGTGGACACCGACGAAGGCGTCTCCCATTTCGCCGTCGAGTTCGGCCTTGGGCACGAGCGCAGCTACGCTATCGACAACAACCAGATCGATTTGGCCGGAGGCGACCATGGATTGCGTGATGTCGAGGGCCTGCTCGCCGTAGTCGGGCTGGGAGAGGAGGACACGGTCTGGGTCGATGCCGAGCTTGTAGGCGTAGGATGCGTCGAGGGCGTGTTCGACATCGACGAAGGCTGCGTAGCCGCCGAGTTTCTGGGTTTCGGCGATGGCGTGCAGGGCGAGGGTGGTTTTGCCCGAGGATTCAGGCCCGTAGACTTCGATGATGCGCCCGCGCGGGAGGCCGCCGCAGCCAAGGGCGTGGTCGAGGAGGATCGAACCGGTTGGAATGACGGGGATGGATTCGGCGGATCTGGAGCCAAGTACGACTACCGAGCCGCTGCCGTTTTTCTTTTCGAGTTGCTGGGCGATCAGGGCTAGCGGGGAGAGGGTGCGAGCGGCCATGCCACTTTAGTGTGGATCTTGTGAGAATCGTCTCAAGAATCCTTGGAGTTTGCCGAAAAGACTGGAGAAGAAGAGGCAGATTACCAGCCATGGGCTTATCACCATTAACATTTACCGGCATCAGTCAGTACTCGCAGGATTTTCAGACGATCCTTCAGCGGGTAACCACGATTGCTTCGTTTCCGCTGAATCAGCTTAAGAACGAGCAGTCGGATATTGGAGCCAAGCGGCAACTGACATCTGAATTGAGCAGCAGCGTGAAGTTGCTGGGCGACAGGATCAAGGCGCTCAAGGATGTGGCAGCAAACCGGGCCGTGTCGGCCACTTCCTCCAATAGCTCTAAGCTTACGGTAGATTCTGTAAACACCGATACGCTGACCACATACAACATCACTGAAGTGACCTCGACGGCGAAGGCCGCCTCTGAGACCTCCGCTATCGCCTATGCAGATTCAAACGCGACGCCGGTTTCAACGACGGGCTCGCTCAGGCTCACTGTAGGTAGCTCGGATTACAACATCAGCCTTACGAGCGGGCAGAACAATCTGGTGGGCCTGCGGGACAAGATCAATACACTGGGAGCCGGGGTTACGGCCACGATTCTGACCGTGGACGGCACTACGAATTATTTGAGTGTTACGGCGAATACAGCTGGGGCAAAAGCGTTGACCTTGAGGGATGACCCTGATGGCGCAAATACGAGTTTGCTGACCAGTACGAATCAGGGCAGCAATCTCAGCTTCAAGTTGAACGGGGTGCCGGTAAGCAGGACCTCCAATCAGGTAAACGATCTAATACCTGGGGTGACCTTCAGCCTCAAGTCAACAACTGTTGCGAGTGAGACCTTGTCGATTGGACTTTCCAGTGATCGCTCAAAGTTGTCGGATGCGATAAGCGGATTTGTGGATGCCTACAACGCTGTTCAAGATAAAGTCACGGCTCAGGTAGGCAAAACTGCTGGCCTCTTGAGCGGCGACTACCTTGTGCGTGAGGCGCAGGACATCTTGCGTAAAACCTCAAGTTTCAGTATTGCCGAGGGTAGCGTAAAAAACTTTTCGGATCTGGGGATCACCTTTGCTACGAACGGTGCAGTGAGTTTTGAATTTACCCAATTCAATAGTCTGAGTGAAACTGAGCTACGCGATAGCTTTGAGTTTTTTAAGGACACGACCGGGCTGGGCAGTCTGAGTGAAGCAACGGATGGATTTAGCGAGGAAGTTACGGGCCTGGCCGAGATTCAAGTCGCGCAATACGACAAGACAGATGACCGGCTGGCGGAACAGATCTTCAAACTTGAAGACCGCATCAACCTGATCCGTGAGAGCTATTTGCAAAAGCTTCAGGCAGCGGATGCCTTGCTTGGAAGATTCGAATCGCAAAGCAACATCATTGGTGCTTCCGTGGATAGTCTGAATCTGGTTCTGTACGGAAAGCGGGAAGGCTAGTTGCCCGAGGCGAAGCGGATCGCGCAAGGGCTGGCAGAGGTTGCCGAAATCGACAGAAGGTTCTCACTGGGCGGGGCGATCGAGCAATGGGATCATGCGTCGCTTAGCAGGCGCGAAATGCTGGTTGCAGAGCTAGGGAATCTATGCCACTCACATCCAATGCTGGCTGCTGAGAGCCAGGAGCTGTTTGAGGCGATGCTCGAGCGGACGCGGTCTATTGAGCAGCAGATTCGATCTGAGCGCAATCAGGTTGCTTTGGAACTGCAAGCAGCTGAGTCAAATTTAAAGCAACTGGGTGCATTTGAAGACCGGATGCCAAGTGATGCGAAGCTACTAAATCGTTTGGCTTAACGACCAAAACGCATCCGCGGCAAAAGGCGTCATTGCTGAACCTTTGCCGCGGATACGCTCCTCCTGAGCTCGACAGGATTAAGCTGGGAGGCTTAGTCCATATCGAGCAATGCCTTTCGGACCTCTTTTATAACCGTTCCCCAGTCGCCGGCTATTTGTTGGCGGAACAGACGCATGGATGGGTACCAGGGCGAATCCTCGCGCTGAAGCAGCCAGCGCCAGTCTGGTGCATAGGGGAGCAGAGTCCAGACAGGTTTGCCGAGAGCACCGGCAAGATGTGCAACAGCGGTATCGACTGAGACGATGAGATCCAGCTGTTCAATGGCTGCGGCCGTCTCCCCAAAATCTGTAAGCAGAGACGAAATATCGAAGAGTTGATCGGTGGTTCCAATATTCGACACATCTTTTTGAAGTCCGATAAATTGAAAGCCCGGTGTGTCGAACAACTTCGCAAAGGTACCAAAAGGAATTGAGCGGTTGTGATCATTGCGGTGTTTGGGGTTGCCTTGCCAGACGATTCCAATCCGTTTGGCTGCCGAGGGCATAGCGGCAAATAGACAGCGCCAGTTTTCCCGCTTGGCCGGATCGACGAAGAGATAAGGCACTTGAGCAGGGATGCTGTCGAGGCGCGTCTTGAAATGGTAGGAAAGACTGGGAAAGGGAACTTCACAATCGTCAGATTGCGGATTGGCGAAGTTTGAGGCGCAAGAAGCCAGGCTTGATGTGCAGGAAGCGAGGCCGGGCATCGAAGAAATCAGTGTTTCAAGTGGAGCCTGGCAGAAAACGTAGACATTCATGCCGCCGTCTCTCAAGAGGGGAAGGTAGCGGGCGAACTGGATCGTATCTCCAAGACCCTGCTCAGAGTGGACGAGGATGCGGCTCCCAGGCTTCAGTTTGCCGTTCCAGCGGGGGAGATTCCATCTTTTGGTTGGAATTTCATGTTGCGAAAGCCGATGTTCGTAGCCGGACCAACCGCGGGCGAAATCACCCACCAGGAGAGATGCGAAGCCAAGATTCCAGGGAGCTTCTTTATGCGAAGCGTTGATAGCCAGAGTTTCGAGGAAATGACTTTGGGCTTGGGCAAGCCGGTTTAGTTTGAGGTAGCAATTGCCGAGATTATTGTGCGCTTCGGCAAAGTTAGGATCGACGGCAAGGAGACGTTCGTAGATCATGATTGCTTCCTGTAAACGCTCCTGATCCTGGAGCAGAATCGCAAAGTTATAGAGAGCATCGCCGTAATCGGGCTGTATTAGCAAGGCGCGGCGGTATGCGGTTTCGGCAGATGCGAGATTACCGTCGGAGCGCTCAAGCAAAGCGAGGTTGTTCCAGGCTTCAGGGTATGCAGGCTTGACGGCTAAGGCCGATTCGTAGGCGCGCCTTGCCTGGTCAGGATTTCGCTGGATCGTACGCGTGACGCCCAGGTTAAACCACGCTTCGGCATGATTGGGAGATTGAACCAAGAGCAACTCGTAGTTTTTGCCTGCATGATCGTGATCACCCTGAATATGAAGCAGGTTTGCATAGGCGAGCCGGAGGTCAAGATTGGAAGGTGCGCCTACCAGGGCTTGACCGATGCAGGCGGCTGCTCGCGCATAGTCACCCAGGTGAGCAAAGGCCTCACCAAGGTGGGCGCAGTAACGAGGCTCTGGCCCTGAGAGTTGAATCGCTTTACCGAAGAGCTCGACGGCCTCGGCAGGAGAATCGTTTTCGAGCGCGAAGACGCCTAGAGCGTCGTAGGCTTCGCCGTTTTTGGGGTCGGTTTCGAGCCGATGGAGGAGTTGTGCTCCGTAGGTGTAGTTCGCTTGGGCTGTCATTGGGGGTTTCCTCGGGTTCAAAACAAGAGCCCTCGAACGGCCAGAATAGACCGGCCGCCGAGAGCTGCTTGAGAGACGTTAGGTGAATCGACTAGCGATTAACCCCGGAGGAGACTCAACACCTGCTGAGGAGCTGAGTTAGCCTGAGCCAGTGCGGCAATACCGGCCTGCAACTGGATCTGGGCCTTGGACAGGTTGGCGGCTTCCTGGGCGAGATCGGCATCTCGGATGCGACTTTCGCTGGCTGCGAGATTGGTCAACTGGCTTTGGGCCAGGTTGACGGCAAAGCCGAACTGATTTTGGCCTCGACCGACGACGGCTTGGGCCTGGCCCAGTTTGTCCACGGCGTCGGCGAGCGCAGTTACGGCGTTTTGCGCGTTTTCTTGCGTAGCGATATCGGATGTGGAACCGCCAGCCGCTGCAGTACTCGTTTGTACACTGCCTTGCGAGGTGGTGATACCACCGGCACCGGAGCTATTGGACCCCACACTGACCTTGAAGTTGGATAGCGTGCTCAGGAAGCGGATTTTTTCGGTTCCGCCGTCGTTTTCCTTCACCGCTACAATCTTTTGCAAAGTCGCATTGTTGGACTGTGTAATGGCTGAGTTGATCGCATCAACTGCATCATCGATGGTAACGGCATTGCGCGCGGTGGAGTCGTTGCGAAGCACGACAGCGAGATTCTGCTGTGCGCCGGCGCTGTCGTTGGCACTCAAGCTGATCGTCTGATCGTCGTTAGCGTAATTGATTGCGCTAAAAGCGAGTAAGCCGGTTTGCTGAGCCCCGCCCGAGTTGAACGAACTGGACGTAGCGCCAAGGGTTGAGGCAGTGGTGGTGGTTCCAACTGCACCAGCACCACGGGCAATAGTTGCAAAGCCGAAATTCGTCGTCGCCGAGTACGCTTCGTCGAGGCGGAAATCGGTGCCGTACTGAGACCGAATTTGTACTTGACCACCGCTGGCCGTCGCATAGAGCCCTGCTTTTGAGGCATCGGCACTGGCGGCGAATGCGGCGTTAAGATTGGCCACACCCGCAGCTACGTTAGCACCGGTGTTGGCAGTTATGTCGAAGTTGGAGCCATCGCTCAATGCCACGCGGATTGTGGAATTGCCTGGGGTGCCAGTTTGGTAGTTACTGCCCGTGATGTCATTCGAGTTAAAGGTGGTCTGAGTCGATTGACGGAAGGATGTACCGAAGCCCAGAGCATTCTGAGAATCACCGAGGGTTTCGATGGAAAACTTTTCGCCGCGTGCATTGGTGAGGCTTAAGGTAGAACCGCCCGTAAAGTTGCTGCCCACCTTGATACCAGCCGCCTGAAGCGTAGAGTTATTTGTGATTTGCGAGCTGAGATCGGCGACTGCATTTGTATAGGTGGTGGTGCCACCTGTGATGTTCACTGTGAGGTCCACAGGGCTTGCGAGGCCGCTGCCTTTGATGCGCACGATGATGTTACTTGCAGTGGCAGCTGAAGCAGCAGTGAGCGAAGCTCCACCTGCCGTAGCTGTACCAGCGAGATCGACTCCGGTAGAACCAGCGGAGAAATTGCCGAGCAATGCATTGGCCGTACGATCGCCTGCGGCAACCTGGAAAGCGTTGTTGGCGCTGGTGAAGGCCAGTGACTGCTTGCCTGTCGCGCTATCGGTAATGATGCTCGATTTGATGCCGGCATTTTTGAACGCGGTTGCAAACTGCGAACCGCTGTTTCCAGCTGAGTCGATGGCAGCGTTGATCGCGCTTGCCAGAGTGGCCGAATCTGTAACGCCGCTCAGATTGACGCTAACTTTAACCGCATTGTCATCGGCAAAACCAGATCCGCGGAAG
>JBIPMY010000584.1:0-3339 GCA_044376335.1 Bryobacter sp. | reverse complement strand
GCCTTTGAGCATACGCGAGGAGCACAGCACCCAGGGGCCGTGACAGATGGCAGAAACCATCTTGCCGGCCTTATCGATTTCATGTACGAAGGTGGTGGCAGCAGGATGGCGGCGGATATGGTCTGGTGCAAAACCACCTGGTGCCACTACGCCATCGTAGTCTTCGGGCTTCAGATCGCTATAACTCTTTTCGGCGACGGCAGGATAGCCCACCTTGCTTGGGTAGCTTTTGCCAGCCTCAGCGCCGACAAGATAAACTTCGGCCCCGGCTTCTTTCAAGCGGTAGTAGGGGTACCAGACTTCCATTTCCTGGTAGAGCTGATCGACGAGGACGGCAATGCGTTTTCCCTTAAGTGGCATGTACCTTAGCGTACGCCAAGATTGCCGTAAATGTTCCCGGATTCGAGCTTTGCGAAGTGCTCGTAGACCATGCGAGTAATCTCTTCGACTGGCGAAAGAGGCTCTTTGAGGTAGGTCCCCATAACGGCGAGAATGAAGGGCCGGCCTTTCATGTAGACGATGCCTGTTTCGGTGCGTACGCCGGTGAGTTCACCCACCTTGGATGCCACCTCAATTTCAGCAGGTACACCCTTTCGCATGTCATCCTTTACCAGCTTCATCATCGCAATCATCTCTGCGCTTGCTTTGGCACTCACTGCCTTGCCGTCGTAGATGAGCTTTGCGATTTCAACCATCTCCTCAGGCGTTGAGATGTTTTCTTCGTTGCGTGAGGCGGCGGCCTGATCGATCATGATGCGCTGCAGCCTCGTGGAGAGGAAACCCAGCTTTGAGGTGGTCTGGTTGATGTTGGCCATCCCGGCCCGACGGATACACCAGTTGGTAGCGGTGTTGTCGCTGGAGGCGATCATCTCGCGGACGATCTCTTCAATCGTTACCTTGAGCGGCCCGTTCTTGAGGCGATTCTGAAGTACGCCGCTGCCACCTACCAACTCAGAAGGCTGCAGCGTCACTGTGTCTTCAAAGCGAAGCTTGCCCTCCTCACGCAGGCGAAACATCTCGATCAGGATCGGAATCTTGATGGCGCTGGCCTGTGGGAAAAGAACTTTGCCGTGATGGCTGAAGCGCTGGCCGGTTTTGAGATCGATGATGGCTACTCCCAAAACTCCTTCCATCCTGGAATCGTAGGCCTCGATTTTGGCCTTCAGCTTTTCGGCGAGCAAGTCAGAAACGGTCTGGCCGGGAAGCATCGAGACCAGGCAGGAGATCAGGATAAAAAAGCGCATGCGTAGATCTTAGCACCAAGGACTAAGGTTTTCTGCTCATTGAAAACATCATTTTTAGCCGTTCGCAGGTATTTTGAATTTATATTTCCTTTATTATCAATAGCTTGAATTATTTTTTTAGCAGTCTCCGCTCGAGTGTGCTAATTCTATGGGTGTGAAGGCACTGTTGGTGCCTGCATAACTAAAATTTAAACAATCGATGGAGGTTGTCCACGATGAACATCCGCCCGCTTTATGACCGCATTGTGGTTAAGCGCCTGGAAAATGACGTAGACATGGTGAATGGCCTGTACATTCCCGATTCTGCGAAAGAAAAGCCCCAAGAAGGGGAAGTTGTTGCAGTTGGTAAGGGCAAGCGCCTTGAAGACGGCAAGGTAGTCGCACTTGATGTGAAGCCTGGAGATCGCATTCTCTTTGGTAAGTATTCGGGTTCCGATATCAAGCTGAACAACGAAGAATACATGATCATGCGCGAAGACGAAGTCCTCGGCATTCTCGAAAAGTAAGGCAACAGGAGAACTAGAACCATGCCCGCAAAGCAAATTGTATACGCTGAAAATTCCCGCCAGGCGATCCTGCGCGGTGTAAACCAGTTGGCTGACGCAGTAAAAGTCACCCTGGGCCCCAAGGGCCGTAACGTCGTACTCGAAAAGAAGTTCGGCGGCCCGACGATCACCAAGGACGGCGTCACCGTCGCCAAGGAAGTCGAACTCCGTGATCCGCTCGAGAACATGGGCGCACAGATGGTACGCGAAGTGGCATCGAAGACCAGCGACATCGCTGGCGACGGTACCACCACCGCCACCATTCTTGCCCAGAGCATCTTCCGTGAAGGTGTCAAGCACGTAGCCGCCGGTGCAAACCCGATGGCCCTCAAGCGTGGCATCGACAAGGCTGTCGAAGTAGTTGTGAAGGAAATCGAAAAGCAGGCCGTCAAGGTCACCTCGGACGACAAGATCGCCCAGGTTGGCACGATTTCCGCCAACGGCGACACCGAAATCGGCAACACCATTGCTGAAGCCATGAAGAAGGTTGGCAAGGACGGTGTTATCACCGTTGAAGAATCCAAGACCATGCACACCGAATTGCAGACCGTCGAAGGTATGCAGTTTGACCGTGGCTACTTGAGCCCCTACTTCATCTCCGATCCGGACCGCATGGAATGCGTGATGGAAAACCCCTACATTCTCATCCACGAGAAGAAGATCAGCAACATGAAGGACCTCCTTCCGTTGCTCGAGCAGATTGCCCGCTCAGGCAGCCCGCTTGTGATCATCGCGGAAGAAGTAGAAGGCGAAGCGCTCGCAACCCTCGTTGTGAACAAGCTGCGTGGCACCCTGAACGTTGCAGCCGTGAAGGCACCTGGCTTCGGCGATCGTCGTAAGGCGATGCTCGAAGACATCGGTATCCTCACCGGCGGCAAGGCGATCATGGAAGAAACGGGCATCAAGCTCGAAGGCGTTCGTCTGGAAGATCTCGGCCGCGCCAAGCGCGTCGTCATCGACAAAGACAACACCACCGTGATCGACGGCGCCGGCGAAGCCAAGGGCATCGAAGGCCGCATCAAGCAGTTGCGTGCACAGATCGAAGAAACCACCTCCGATTACGATCGTGAAAAGCTGCAGGAACGTCTGGCGAAGCTCGCTGGTGGCGTTGCAGTCATCAAGGTCGGTGCAGCCACCGAAACCGAAATGAAGGAAAAGAAGGCCCGTGTCGAAGACGCACTGCACGCAACCCGCGCAGCCGTTGAAGAAGGCATCGTTGCCGGCGGCGGCGTAGCCCTCCTCCGCGCTTCGGCCGCTCTTTCCGCCATGACCCTCGAAGGCGACGAAGCCATCGGTGTCAACATCATCAAGCGCGCTTGCGAAGAGCCGGTTCGTCAGATCTCTGGCAACGCTGGTTTCGAAGGTGCCACGATTGTTGAAAAGATCAAGGCAATCGAAAACCCCAGCCACGGCTTCAACGCCCAGACTGGTGTCTTTGAAGACCTGATCGCCGCTGGTGTCATCGACCCTGCCAAGGTAACCCGCTCGGCCCTGCAGAACTCCTCTTCGATCAGCGGCCTCATGCTGACCACCGAAGCGATGATCTGCGA
>JBIPMY010000582.1:0-3346 GCA_044376335.1 Bryobacter sp. | reverse complement strand
AGCTGGGGATGAAGGGGTCTGAGTAGGAGACGATTGCGCCGCGCTGCATCAGAAGGTGCATGATGTCGAGGCCGGGGGATTCGCGTACGTCGTCGATGTTCTTCTTGTAGGCCATGCCGAGGATGTGGACTTTGGAGCCCTTGAGCGGCTTGGTGTGATCGTTGAGTGCGTTCTGGATTTTGTCGACGACAAAGTGGGGCATCTGGCCATTGATGTAGCCGGCGAGTTCGATGAAGCGAGCTTCGATACCCGACTGCTTGGACTTCCAGCTCAGGTAGAAGGGATCGATCGGGATGCAATGGCCGCCGAGGCCGGGGCCGGGATAGAAGGGCATGAAGCCGAAAGGCTTGGTAGCGGCAGCGTCGATGACTTCCCAGACGTTGATACCCATACGACCGCACATGATGGCCATTTCATTGACAAGGCCGATGTTGATCATGCGGAAGGTGTTTTCGAGGAGCTTGACCATCTCGGCCACTTTGGTGCCGCTGACGGGGACGACGTGATCGAGGGCACAGCCGTAGAATGCGGCACCCGCCTCGGTGCAGGCATCGGTATGACCGCCGACGACCTTGGGGATGTTGCGGGTCTGGAATTGTTTGTTGCCGGGGTCGACACGCTCTGGCGAGAAGCAGAGGAAGAAGTCTTCTCCTACTTTTAGGCCGCCCATTTCGAGTTTGGGGAGGACGAGTTCTTCGGTGGTGCCCGGATAGGTTGTCGATTCGAGAATGACGAGCTTGCCGGGGCCGAAGTTTTCAGCGATGGACTGAACCGCCGAATTGACGAAGGTCATGTCCGGATCTTTGGCTTTGGATAACGGCGTTGGAACGCAGATGTTGATCGTGTCCAGATCGAGAATCTTCGAGAAATCTGTGGTGGCATCCAGGAGGCCGGCATCAACGAGGGGTTTCAGCACGGAGGTGGGAATGTCCTGGATGTAGGACTCCCCGGCATTGAGTTTGTCTACCTTACGGTGATCTACGTCGAGACCGGTGACATGGAAACCGGCGTGGGCAAATTCAACGGCCAACGGCAAGCCGACGTATCCCAAGCCAACGACACCAACGCGGGCCGTCTTGTTCTGAAGTTTTTCTAAAAGTTGTTTTTTCATTTCTCTCGATACACAAACTGGCCTGTCGTGGTGATTTCGGCAGGCCCCAATAGATAGATCGAATCTTCCCAGGAAAGGTTTAGGGTTCCTGCAGGAGTATGTACAGCTACGGGGCTCTTCACCAGCCCCCGCATCACGCTGGCGGCCATGGCACCGGTGGAACCGGTACCGGAGGAGTTGGTTACTCCTACGCCGCGCTCAAAAAAACGGACATCAATCGAATTTTCGTCCAAAATCCGGACAAAGGAAACATTGGTTCGATTTGGAAACCGTGGATGTCTTTCGATTTCGGCACCCAAGGCGACCCAATCGAGGTCGAAATTCTCGACAAAAACGGCGCACTGGGGGTTGCCTACGTCGAGGATGGTGCAATCGACTTCCCCGCCCTTGAGTGCGAGCCGGGTGTGGAGATCGCCTTCGACGATACGAGGGAGGCCCATATTCATCAGGAACATGAAGAGTTCTGAATCACGTTCAGTGAGGCGCATGGACTTGGGGCCGGCACCGGTGAGGATGTTTACCTCAGGGCCTTTTGCTTTGCCGTTGGCGATCGCCCAGCCAGCGGCACAACGCGTGCCATTGCCCGACATTTCTACTTCGCCACCATCGGGATTAAAGAGCCGGATGCGGATGTCGCAGCCCTGCTCGCCTTCAGAAACCAGGAGCCAGCCGTCGGCACCAACACCAGTATTGCGATGGCAAATTGCAATTGCGAGGGCATCGAGGCTCTTCACCTCGGGCATGTCGGGTTGCCAGGTGAGAAGAAAGTCGTTTTGTGCGCCGTGCGCTTTAGTAAAGGGAATCATTGGGAACCAATCCTGCGCCAGACCTCAAGCACAGGAGCATACTTCAAAGATATTAGTTTCACACAGCGGTAGGGCATTCCTTTGGCGCGGGCCCGGGCCATGGCGTTTGAGGCAGCGTCGCCGGACTGGGCGATGACCCAGGCTGTGTCGAGAAAAAGATCTGGCCGTGCGGTGGCGCGGTCGAATTCGAGCTTGTCGCCCTGGTGGATGCACTCGCGAATCGGGATTCCGGCTTCCTGCAGGATTCCAGTGAGGTCGCCGAAGGGCATGAGAATTCCAGTGCCGGGCTGATATTCGGCTTTGAGGAGAGTTGCCACTTCGTGGGTCCAGGCGCGGCGCGATTCTGAGTTGACGTCGCCTTCGCGCTTTACCGTAGCGGGGGAGAAGGCAAACCAGGAGAGTGCAACCAGGGGGAGTACGAAGCGCAGGCGGGGCAGAGCGGCGGCAAGCGCAGCGGTGCAGATGGCAAAGAGAGGTAAGGCGGCGAGGGCATAACGCGAGTTGTAGTGACTAAAGGGGTAGACTTCGGGGACGTAGATCGGGCTGTCGCCACCGTAGAGGTTGATTACGTAATAAACAGGGGCGAGGGAGGCGAAGATCAGGGGCCAGAATTGCTTTTGTTTGAGAGTCCAGATGAGACCCAGGGCGCTAATCACGATGAGGGGCCAGCCGAGGACTGCCTTGGAGGCAATCGCGAATTGGCGAATCGCCATGCCCAAATCGTGGGAGCCGGGATAGGGCATCTGTTTTTGAATGTATTTGGCCGAGCCGATGCCGTGATAGAACTCGAGGGGGTCTGAGTAGAGGATGGCGTTGTGGGCGAGCCAGTAGAGGGGGCCGAGTCCGGCGACGAAAGAGAAAACGAGAGCGGTGGCAAAGCCGGCGCGGAAGAGCAAATAGAGGGCAGCGATGGGCAGGAGAAACCAGCCGTCATAACGGGTTAGCGTGGCGACGATGGCGCAAAGGCCGGCCAGGAAAGCATTGCCGAGTGGGGCTTCTTCGGCTGCTTTTGAGCTGAACAGAAGAAGGCCTAGAGAGCCGGCGAGAAAGAGCGGCTCATTCATGGGGCAGGCCTGGAGATAAAGCAGGTTGGGCTGGAGGGCAAAGATCGCTACGCCTGTTACAGCGCCCTCACTGCCAAACCAGCGCCGCAGAGCGGCGAAGAGAAAGGTGCCTGCAATCACCCAGGCGATGCCAGAGGGAATGGCGCCGGCCAGGCCGTTTTGCCACCAGGCGTCGACGCTGGCAAAAGGCATCATCAGAATGTGAGGAAGGGGCAACCAGACGGTGCCGATTTGTTCGTAGCCCGGGTTGTGGCCATCGAAGATGCGGCGGGCGATGTTGAGGTGAGCGGCGGCGTCGCCGTAGAAGAGAGCAGTGCCTTCGTACTGAACAAAAGCAATGGCGGCCGTGCTGCATAAAGCAAGCA
>JBIPMY010000189.1:0-11135 GCA_044376335.1 Bryobacter sp. | reverse complement strand
CCGGGCCGACGACTTCGAGTTTTGATTCGATTCAACGTATTGCGCCGAATGGCGAGGCTGAGCTTTTCTACCGCGGGCTTGGGCGGCCGCAGGGGATTACCTTCGACCGTGATGGGAACCTGTATTGTGCTGCCAGCTATTCTGGCCGCCGCGGGGTGGTGAGAATCAATCCGGCTCGCGAGGCTCAGCATTTCCTGTCAGGCCACGGGATTGTCGGGCTCTGTATCATGCCTTCGCGCTCGATGGCCGTAGCCACTACGAATTCGATATTCAGAGTGGATGTGGATATCGCAAGAGCCTAGGATTTCTCATGAACGCAGCCATTATTGCCGTCGGGAGCGAAATGCTCACTCACACACGACTGGATACCAATTCACTGTTTCTAACTGAGCGGCTGAATTTGTTGGGTGTTGAGGTAATTCAGAAAGTAGTAGTTGGAGACCAGCGGGAGAAGCTTGAGGCAGCCATTCGCTATTGCCTTGAGCACTCGGATTTGCTGATCCTTACCGGCGGCCTTGGGCCGACTGAAGACGATTTGACTCGTGAGGCGGTTGGCACGGCTACGGGCCGCGCGATCTTTTTTGACCAGAGCATTTGTGATGCGCTTGAGGCGCGATTTGCCTCGTTTGGGCGCAAGATGGCCGAGATCAACAAGCGGCAGGCGTATGTGATCGACGGGGCCGAGGTTATGCCGAATCCGAATGGGACGGCACCCGGGCAGTGGCTGAGTTTGGCTTCGGAGCAGATTGTGGTTTTGCTGCCCGGCCCGCCGGGTGAGATGAAGCCGATGGCCGAGAAAGAATTCCTGCCGAGGCTGCAGAAGATATTGCCGCCACTTGCACTAGCGACGGCCACCTATCGCCTGACCGGGATGGGGGAATCGGATGTGGACGCCTTGGTTGCTCCTATCTACAAGCAATACGAAAACCCGGTGACGACGATTCTGGCTAAGGCCGGTGACATTACGTTGCATCTGCGTGCGCAGACGAAGTTGCAGGAAGAATCGGATGCGCTGGTGGCTGAGTTGGGGGCGAAGATCGAAGCCGTGCTTGGGGATCGGATCTACTCTCGTGATGGGTCGCCGCTAGAGGCGGCAGTGTTGCGCTTGCTGGTGGAGCGTGGACAGACTGTGGCTGTGGCTGAGTCCTTGACTGGCGGGATGCTGGGTTCGCGGTTGTCTGGCATTGCCGGGGCGTCGAAGGCGTTTGTGGGTGGTTTTATTACTTACAACGACGCCGAGAAGCAAGGGTTGCTTGGTGTCGACCCATTGGTGCTGGCTGAGCAGAGCGCAGTGTCTGAAGCGGTGGCGCAGCAGATGGCGGCAGGTGCACGCGAGAAATCGAATTCACATTGGGCGCTGAGTTTGACCGGATATGCCGGGCCCGATGGAGGGACTGAAGAAAATCCTGTGGGCACGGTTTACATCGGGATCGCCGGACCCGATGGGTATCTGAAGGCACAACGCTTTCGTTACCCTGCCGGGGATCGAGACAGGGTAAGGCAGTTTGCTGTGCAATCTGCGCTCAATATTCTTCGATTGGCCTTAAGCTAGAAGATCATGCCAAAGCCACAACGCAATATTCTGGGCCAGATTCTGATTCCCTGTTCTACAGATCCAATGACAGGTTTTTATCGAACGGGTTGTTGCGAGACGGGCGATGAAGATCAGGGACGGCATTTGATTTGTGCCGTGATGACGGACAGCTTTTTGGAGTTTTCAAAGTCCAAAGGGAATGATTTGTCTACGCCCCATCCTGAGTGGGGTTTTCCGGGCCTGAAGGCCGGGAATCAATGGTGTTTGTGTGCGTTGCGGTGGAAAGAGGCCCTTGAAGCAGGCTGTGCGCCGCATGTGATTCTGGAATCGACGCATCACAATGCACTGCAATTTGTTTCACTTGAGGACCTTCATGCTCATGCCGTACACAAGAGCGGCGGAATGGTGAGCTAGTTGGTTTGCCAAACGGGCGCAAATCCAGTACACTAGGAGATTGTGGTGGCAACAGCATCGCTGTGCGCCTTCCTGCGAAATAGCCGATTGCAAGATTGCTATTTCAATTTCTGGCAAGACCAAACCCCTGGTTGCGCAAGTTGGAGTTAGAGTTATGTCCAAAGTATGTCCCGTAACCGGCAAGCGGCCCATCAGCGGCCACACGGTTTCGCACGCCAATAACAAGACGAAGCGTCGTTTTGAACCGAATTTGCACGAGAAGCGTCTGTGGATCGCCAGCGAAAAGCGTTTCATCCGCGTTCGTTTGTCTGCCAAGGCACTGCGCACCATCGACAAGGTGGGAATCGAAGCCGTGCTCCCACTTCTGAAGAAAAAGTAGCCCAACCTAGCTAAAAGAGGAATTTAGAATGCGCATCAATATCAAGCTCGTCTCAACTGCTGGCACTGGCCACTACTACACCACCACGAAGAATCCCAAGAAGACCACTGAAAAGCTTCTGAAGAAAAAGTTCGATCCAGTTATCCGCAAGCACGTGGAATACAAGGAATACAAGATTTCGTAGTTGTTGTTTAATTAAGTTCAAAAAAAGCTGCCCGCTAGCGGGCAGCTTTTTTCTGTTTGGGAAGGATCTTCCGGAGCTCTCTGTTGATGCCGAAGGTCAGTAAAATGGCAATCACGAGGAAGTACAAACATCGGAGGCTGCCAAGGAAAAACACTTCGCCGCTGTCTTCCGTCCTGGATTTGAATTTAGGGGCGTTGCGGAGGGAATCAAAGTCGAGGATCTGTCTTCTTGCAATGAAGCCCAGCGCGTACTTGCGCCACTGCTCATGGTAAGCGATTGCAGCCGTCCGGAACGCGGAGTAGCGGGACAGACCGGTGCCTGCAAGGTCGTCCACGCCGAACTGGGCGGTGGTGTAAGGAGAGATCCAGGATGCCATGATTGCCATCTCATCGAGCTTGCGGACGTTATCTTCAAATTCCTTTAGCCTGGGAGCAATTTTCTCTTCAATGCGAAGGTTCACGAGTGCAACGGATTGAGCCTTGGTTAGAGGTTCTGACCAATTGATTGCTGGAAGCCCCTGGCGGGTGAGAAAGCGATCGATTGCTGCCTGGTCATCGGCCTTTGTTTCAGCCATCAGTTTGCGGCGTTCTACGATCAGGGGAAGGCGACCTTTAGGCCGCTCGAGGGACAACTGTACGCTCTGGATGAATTGTGGGAACACAAATACAAGCAACAAAAAGATTGCAGCGTACTGAATGGTAGCGGTAGCAAACATGCGTGAGCGAATCAGCAGAAAAGCGAATAAGAGGATCCAGCAGAGCAAATAAAGCGTTGTAAGGAGGGCCCAGAGCGTGAGTCGCCCCAGGAGTTCGTTGTCGTTTAAGCGAAGGCCACTGGAGTAGAAGCAGGCAATGGTGACGAGGAAGATAAGGCCGCCAGAGCCCAGGATTGGCAGGAGAATTCGTTCAATGATGAAGTCAAACAATTTGGTTCTGCCCGAAGCCAAGTTTTCGGCATCACCTCGCGCAGTGCATTTCTGATAGATCAGGTAGCAAAGTGGAATGAGCACAATGGGCAGGAAGACCAGGAAGGCGAAACTGAAATCGATTCGCCCGTATCGGCGTCGGGCAGGGTTCTCGATGGGGTCGATGTTTGACAATGGCCGCGTAGCGTCAAGACGAATCATGTGCATGGAAGGCGCAATGCCAATGAAGCCGGCGCTGAGTTGACCGAGAGGTGAGGACTCCATGACGATTTCAAAGAAGCTGGAGGCGGGATCAGCCGATTGTGGTTCGCGGGTGGCTCCCGCGTGAATCTTTTGTTCCTGGCTATGGAGTGTAGAGGTTGTCGAGGAGGCGAAAAGCAGGACGAGCGTGATGAATAATCCAAAGAGGAGCTGGAAGGTGAGTCGTCGCCAATTCAAGTTCATAGTGCAGATTCCTCCGTGGGTTGCGTGGAGACTTCAGTCTTTCTGGCACGCATGGCAGTTACCATGCCGAAGATTGAAATGAAGCTCAGGCCAAGTGCGGGGAGGAGACTGGCGTTTAAGGCGAGGATAGGAGACGGAACTTGCAATTCGATCATCGGAATTTGTTGCCAGTAGTCTGAGCCCCGCAAGACTTTGTTTGCCATAGGTCCGCTGGAAATGACAATGTCGTCGTAGATTCGTTTGACGACTTTATCCCAGAAAACAGTGGCTTGTTCCAGTTGCCAACGTTCGCTGGCGAAGTCTGTCGCGGCAATGGCGCTGGAGCTGATTTGAATCGCGACCAGTGGCATAAACATGGATAAAGACTGCTCAAGTCGTTCCTGGGCATGAAAGAGTGCATTGACTTCGCCTCTGAGCCTGTAGGCCACTTCGCGCTGGTGGCGCTCTTCCTTTTGGAGAAGGATGGCAGAGAGGTTTACCGGCATTTCAGCGGCCGAAGAGACCTTGTAGTCGCGAAGCGCCTCGGCAAAAAAGCGGCGCTGCCGGTCTGCTCTGGGGTCTACGCCGTTGTAGCCATTTTGAGATTCGAATTCGAGCTTTCTGGCAAATTGATCGAGGCTGGGCAGGGGGAAGACTGCCGCGGCCAGGTTTACGGTGAAGGGTCTGGCAAGGCTGAAGTTAAAGAGCCAAAAGAGGACGAGCAACCCTGTGGAACGCGAAAGGCTGGTAGATCGTTGGTATACAAGCCAGCAGATTGTGCCGGCGGCAACAGAGTAAAGGATGTAGATGCCCAGAATCAGCATGAGGCGAATTGCGCCTTCAAGGCCCAGGCTTTGCCGCTGGAGGGCAGCAGTGAGGAGGCAGGAAAGTGCCACAGTCGGGCCTGCATACTCGATTAGGGATGTTTGGAGGCTGGCCCACGACTGCAAATTCAGTCCGCGTGATTTCCTGACTTGCTGCCAACCAAGAATCAAAGCCAAGCACGGAATGATGATTTGGCAGAACATTGCAGCATTGAGGCCGATCTGTCTGCCTGAAGGGAAAACGTCATAGCCGAGATGGTCTTGAGCGCGGGCTGCTCTTGCCAGCTGCATCCAGACAGATTGGGCCTGCCAGGGGCCTTCGCCTGCATCAAATGCGGCGACAGGAGACACTGCTGCTGGTAGGTAAACAGCCGAGGCAAGGGTGTCGAGCGGGAATGCTGGTGGGTGGTTTGACCAAATCTGGCGCATGGTCTGATTGGCCGAATTGGCCTCATCCATGAGCTGAGCCGATTGCCACCATTGGAGGACTACAAGTAGTAGTGCAATGGCCGGAATCACGACGCGGCAGAGGCGAAGAAAGGTTTGTAGCGGATCTGCTTTTTCATCCGTCATAAGACTTACAGTTTCTCATGCGTACGCCGGGCCTCAGGGTCATGCAAAAATAAAGGCGTCCGAAACAATATCCGTGGCAATTCGACTTCAAATCCCCGCACGCGCCTTTTGGGTGCGAATCTTCATGAGTCCTGCTGGCAGAATCGTTCTTGCCGGGCTGGCTTTTCTGTTCATATCCGGTTTACTGCTGTTTGGCTTTGTCTACAGCAAGTACTCACGCGAGATCGATGAAAAGCTTGCTGTAGGGCCTTTTCGAAATGCATCCAGAATTTATGCGGCACCACACCTGTTGTCGCTTGGCGATCCGCTAGACCGCGAAGAACTGGTTGGGCAACTTCGTCGCAGTGGCTATAGTGAGGCGAGCGGGAATCCTGTGGGTCACTATGTTTTGCGCGGAGACTCAATCGAGATTTACCCTGGGCCAGACTCTTATTTCGCCCGAGACGGAGGCTTGATCCGGATTGTGGATGGGCGGATTTCGCAAATCGTTTCTCTGGCCGACAATTCTGTACGCAATCAATATCAGCTTGAGCCAGAACTGGTAACGAATATTTTTGACCGTTCCCGGGCGAAGCGGCGCATGACCCGTTATGAGGATCTGCCCAAGCAACTGGTGGAAGCTGTCGTCAGTGTTGAGGACAAGCGCTTCTTCAGCCATGCTGGTTTTGATCCGATTCGAATCGTTAAGGCAGTGATGGTGGATGTCTCGACCGGCCGTCATGCCGAAGGTGCTTCGACGATCAGCATGCAGTTGGCGAGAGGCTTCTTTCTCAGCATGGAAAAGACCTGGACTCGCAAGCTGAACGAAGTGGTTTATACGTTGATCCTTGAGCAGAAGCTAAGCAAGGAACAGATCTTCGAATACTACGCGAACTACGTGCCTCTTGGCTGGCGCGGGGGCTTCAATATTTTTGGCTTTGGCGAGGCTGCGCAGGCTTACCTGGGCAAAGATGTGCGCGATCTGACGCTGCCTGAGGCTGCGCTACTGGCTGGTCTGATTCAGCGTCCCAGCGCAACCAACCCGTTTATCTATCCCGAGAAAGCCAAGAACCGCCGCAATGTTGTTTTGCGGCTGATGCGGGACAACAACTACATCAAGGACGATCAACTCGCTCAGGCGCGGGCGGTGGAAGTTAAGGCGGTACGCGGGAATGGGGATTCAGCGGATTCCTCTTACTTCGTCGACCTTGTGAACGACACCCTGCAGCAGAAGTTCCCGGCCATGGACTTTCAGGATGGGGGCTATCGTATCTTCACTTCGCTCGACGTCGACCTGCAGCGCGATGCCGCCGATGCGATGCGTATCGGGCTGAAAGAAGTGGATGAAGCGATTGCCAAAAAGCACAAAAAAGACAAAGACGGCAAGGTGCCTGAAGTGCAGGCCGCAGTTGTGGTGCTGGACCCGCGAACCGGTGAGATAAAAGCGCTGGTGGGTGGCAGGAACTATGGCTTATCGCAACTGAATCGTGCCATGGCCAAACGCCAGCCTGGATCGATCTTTAAGCCGCTGGTATTTGCGGCAGCCTTGAATACAGCGTTGTTCGATAGCGAAAAGGTGTTTACGCCTACAACGATGCTGATTGATGAGCCCACAACGTTCTACTACGACGGGCGGAGCTATGAGCCTGGCAATTTCGGGGAAAAATATTATGGCGCTGTGAGTTTGCGCACTGCTTTGATGAAGAGCTTGAACATTCCAACGGTGAAGCTGGCCGAAGCGGTGGGCTATGGGGAAGTAGTGAAGCTGGCTCGGCGTGCAGGGTTGAACATGGAAGTGAGGCCAACGCCTGCTGTTGCGCTTGGTGCCTACGAAGTAACGGCAATCGAAATGGCTGGGGCTTATACGATGTTCCCTTCGAACGGGGTTGCTTCTCGGCCGAGTTGGGTTCGTTCGATTCGGGATCGATTCGGAGCGAACATTTTTGAATCCAAGACAGAGCGTCATGAGGTATTGGATCCGCGGATTAACTATCTGATGGTGAATCTGATGGAGGACGTGGTGAGGGCTGGGACCGGCGCGGGAATCCGCAGCCGTGGATTTTCGCCTCCGGCTGGCGGCAAGACGGGAAGCAGCCGTGATGGCTGGTTTGCCGGGTTTACCTCGAAGCTGGTTTGTGTTGTTTGGGTGGGTTTTGACGACAACCGGGACATCAAGCTTGAAGGTGCCAGGAGCGCGTTGCCGATCTGGACGGAATTCATGAAGCGGGCGCACACTCATCGGGAATACCGCAACGTGCATGGCTTTGAGCCTCCCCAGGGTGTTGTCTCGGCCGAAGTGGATGTTGCCACCGGTAAGCTGGGGGCAGGCCGATCTGAGGTCTATGTGGCAGGCACGCAGCCGGTAGAGGGCGTGAGCGGCCAGACACAAGTATTTGGCTGGGATGCTACCGATGAAGCCAAAGCCGAAGAGCCAGCCAAGGCTGGTGGCGGGGCAAGCCGGAGCGTGACTTTAAAGAAGAAGGATGCCGATGCTGCAAGGGCTGAAGCCGCCGAAGCTGCGCGCCGTGCCAAGCCGCCTGCCGAGGCCCCTGGCGAGAAGACTGGAATCTGGGGAAAGATCCGGTCGATTTTCAAATAAGTTTTTTTGGATTAGAATGAGGAGCAAGTGAGGTGCTTCATGCGTTTTCGCACCCTGATTCTATCCGTCATGACCGGAGCGATGTTGTTCGCCCAGCCAACGACTTCCAGCTTTGCCCCTGTTGGATCTACCAACAACACCACGCCACCCACGCAGAAGCCTGAATTGAGCCCGGAGATGCGCGGCGACATCTTCATGGCCCGCAAGATGTTTCGCGAGGCCGTGGAAATGTACCAGAGCATGCCGGCCGATTCTCCCATCACCTGGAACAAAGTGGGCATTGCTTATCACCAGATGGGGCAGCTGGGCCTGGCTCGCAAGAGTTATGAGCGCTCGGTAAAACTGAACCCAAAGTATGCCGAGGCGATCAACAATCTTGGTACTGTTGCCTACGCACAGAAGAGCTACCGCCGCGCCGCCAACTACTACAAGAAGGCACTGCTTTTTACCCCGGAGTCTGCCAGTATTCATTCCAATCTTGGTACGGCGCATTTTGCGCGCAAGAAGTATGAGGATGCGATGACCGAGTACCAGCGGGCACTTGCACTGGACCCGAATGTGTTTGAGCATCGGGGATCCCAGGGGACTGTTTTGCAGGAGCGTAGTGTTGAGGAGCGCGCCAAGTTCCACTTCCATCTGGCGAAGCTTTATGCCAAGAGCGGGCAGGCGGACCGGGCCTTGCAGTATTTGCGCAAAGCGCTGGAAGAGGGCTTGAAGGATCGGGACAAACTTGCATCAGAAGATGCCTTCGAACTTTTGCGCGATAATCCAGAGTTTCAGACACTTCTGAAAACGGAATTTCGTGCGATCTAGTCAGTACTTCATTTTTGGCCCCTTAGTCTTAGCCTTTGTTTTTGTATCGTGTTCGGGGCAGGCGCCTGCGCCGTTGAACCCTCGTATCGCGATTGCCGGATTCGATAACCAGTCGACTGGTGCAGATCGATGGGTTCGGCCGTTGTTGAGTTATGCCATTGGGCGGCAGCTTCAGGGCGAAGGCACTCTGGCTGCCAATTTGGTGCAAGACGCTGAGGGTTGGCGAACGCTTGGGGTGGGCCGAGTGATTAGCGGCCACTATCGCAGGGAGGGGCAGGGGATTCGGATTCACGCAGAACTGACCGACCCGGCGAGTACCAGGATTCTGGGACAGTTTGATGAGGTGGTGGAAGAGGCGAAATTGCTGGAAGCCTCGACAAGGCTGGTATCGAAGTTATTGCGGATCAACCCTTCACCGCTCAACTTTGATTTCGCGCAGTGGAAGGGCTTTGCTGAAACTCAGGTTGAAGGCAGCCCGGAGGCACTTTCCTCTTTTCTCGAGCGACATCCGGGTTTTGCGCCAGCTTATCCGATTTTGGCGGAATTGTTGTTGCGGGGCGGCAAACGCGACGAGGCGCTTGCGTTGAAGCAAAAGTTTCCTTCGAGTGCCGATGCGCTGAGCCGTGCCCAGTTGGATTATACTCTTGCGTCTGACCCGGCTGCAAAGCTTGCCGCGCTGGAGGCCTTGAGCAAGCTTCGAAAGGGTGATCCACGCTTGTTGGCCGAGTTGGCGACGATTGCCTCTGGCCAGGGCAAATGGGATCTGGCAGCGGCTCAATACCGGGAGCTTACGAAGATCGAGGCGGGCAAGCTGGATTGGTGGAATGCGCTGGGTTATGCCGAGGCCAATCAGGGGCAGTTACCAGCGGCGGTGGCTGCGCTTAACGAATACCAGAGGCTCGCACCAAACGAACCCAATGCGCTCGATTCGCTGGGCGAAGTGAATTACATGAACCGGAACTTTAAAGAGGCCGCCAGGTTTTTTGATGAGCAGTGGCGGCGCTTTCCGGCGTTTCAGGGTGGGGTGGGGTGGCGCAAGGCTGCATTTGCTCATTACTATTCGGGTGATGTGAAGAGTGCGGATTTGCGGTTTGCCGACTGGCGCAATCAGGTGCTTGGAAATTTGGCCCCAAGCGGGCAAGTTTTTCAGCAGGCCTTGTGGCTGGCGCGAAGTGGCCGGGCGCAGCAGGCTCGTGCGCTGCTTGAAAAAGAAGCGGCGGGGAGCTCTGGCGAGCGCAAAGCGATTGCCGCCTTTCATCTGGCGATGTTGCAATTCGGGCTGGAAGGCAAGGTGCCTGCGACTGCTACGATTCAGGGTTGGAGCCAGGAGCTGAAAGACCCGCAGGCAAGGAACGAGTTTTTAGTTTTTGCGCTGATGGCGCAGCCGGCTGCGAACTCAGCTGCTCTCAAGGCGAGAATTGCAGCGGCGATTCCTCAGCCTCAACTTGCGCCTTTGCGCAATGAGCTTCTGGCTGCGGCGGATATTCTTTATTCGCCGGTGAAGGCCGAGAAGCCAAAATTGTTTCCACTTCCGAACACAATTGATACAGCAGTTGATGCGCTACTTCTCCGTTGGCGTGTTGCTGTGTTACCATAAAAAAGTTGTCAGGCGGCCTTCTTTGCGAGACTGTCGTCTTCGATACATCCACTGGATTTTTTCCCTTGGTAAGGTTTCGTCGAGAGGGTTCGTGCGCATCTGGATAGGTGGCCGAGCGGTCAATGGCAACAGACTGTAAATCTGTCGGGTCTTGCACCCTACGAAGGTTCAAATCCTTCCCTATCCACCATAATTTGCGCCGTTTCTCCTGATACACTGTTAGAGGCGGGCTGTTGTAGCTCAGATGGTAGAGCGCGTCCTTGGTAAGGACGAGGTCACCGGTTCAATCCCGGTCAACAGCTCCATACAATTTTCCCCCAAAACATTTTTTTTAAGGCGCGAGCAAAATGGCGAAAGAGAAATTTGACCGTAGTAAGCCGCACGTCAACGTCGGAACGATTGGGCACATCGACCACGGCAAGACGACCCTGACGGCAGCGATCACGAAGGTGTTGTCCAAGCACAACCCGAAGAACACATTCCGGAGCTTCGATTCGATCGACAACGCGCCGGAAGAAAAAGCACGCGGTATCACAATCGCTGCAGCGCACGTTGAGTACGAGACGCCGAACCGTCACTACGCACACGTCGACTGCCCAGGCCACGCCGACTACATCAAGAACATGATCACCGGTGCAGCACAGATGGACGGAGCAATCCTCGTCGTCGCCGCAACCGACGGTCCTATGCCCCAGACCCGCGAGCACATCCTTCTCGCCCGTCAGGTAGGTGTACCTTACATCGTTGTTGCTCTGAACAAGACCGACATGGTGGAAGACGCCGAACTGCTTGAGCTGGTTGAGATGGAAGTGCGCGAGCTGCTTTCGAGCTACCAGTTCCCTGGCGACGATCTGCCAGTGGTGAAGGTTTCTGCTCTTGGCGCGCTCAACG
>JBIPMY010000581.1:0-3361 GCA_044376335.1 Bryobacter sp. | reverse complement strand
AGTCATGGTGCAGATACAGAGTTCCTGGTTTCCCCTGGTGGATCTGAACCCGCAGCGGTTTCTGGATATTCCGAATGCAAAAGCTTCAGACTTTGTCAAAGCCAGTCATCGTCTATTTCACGATGTGAAGCGGCCAAGCGGGATTGCGATTCAGAAGATTCAGTAGCGCATTCACATTTTTGCCGATAAGCTCGTAAGTGAGAAGTACGCGCTTATCCGATGCTTCCGGCTAGCCTCAAACCCGCGCTGGTGCTCTGCCTGCTGGCAGTTGCCTTTAATGCGAATTGCGCCCAAAGTGCCTCCCCGGATGATTTGTCGCACATTGCTATCAGTTGCTGGAATAGCGTCCATGGGTTGCCGGAAGAATCCATCCACGCGATTGCAGAAACCTCAGACGGCAATATCTGGATTGCTACTCGCGACGGCCTCACCCGGTTTGATGGCCAGACTTTCCGAACAATGCATCCCAGTTCGCAGCCCGGGCTGAGGGATAACTCTTTTGGGGCAATCTTGTCATTCGGAGATTCGCTGTTGCTGGGAGCCAGGGATTTTCTCGCGCTCTCGTCGAATGATGCCTTCCAGTCGCACACGAATCCGGTTTTCCGATTCTTACCCTTTCCGCGCCGCAATGGAGATCGTTATGGCGTGATTGGGATGCACCTGCGAAAGAACGGAATGTTGTGGGTGCATCGTCTCGATGGAGTCTATTCGTTTGATCCGGCATCAGCAAAGACACCAGCTCTTCGTTTTCTGCCCCCTGCTGGCGAATCCATTTATGCCTTTCATGAAGACCGCCAGGGCAGAGTCTGGATCTCAACCGAGACGGGTGTCAAACGATTGGAAGGTGAGCAGTGGCAGGCCTTGCCGAGCAGCCCCTCGAATGCCAGCCGGATCCATCAATCCAGAGATGGAGCGTTATGGATCTTTAGCAATGAAGGTCTTTTCCGGTTTCAAGATTCCAGGCGAGAGGTCTTCCCTTTGCCCGGTATTCTGGCGATTGAGCAACAGCGTGGCTTGCACGAAGATGAAACCGGTGCCATCTGGGTAGGGCTGATCGGTGGCATTGGACGGATTCGTGATGGCAAGGTGGAGGTGATTGATCTGCGCGGAAGGATTCGGCGCGATGACCTGATTCAAGTCATCTCCCAAACTGTCGACGGTTCAATCTGGGGCGCTTCGAAATGGGGGAGTCTGGTACGGCTCTCGTCTCCTGTTTTTAAATCTGTAGATCAGCGGGATGGACTTGAGGATTCCGCGATTTCTGCTGTCCAGGAGGATTCCCATTCGCGGCTCTGGATTGGAACTAGAACCAAAGGCATCCACTATGCCGATAAAGGCGGGAAGTGGCAGAAAGTTCCGGGCACCGGTGGGCACTTTCATTTCTCGCTCGCACCCCTGCCTGACGGCAGGATGCTGTCGGTGGATGGGAGTGGTTTGGCGGTTGTAGATGAGAAGGGAAGCAAGCTGGTTTTGCCGCTTTTGGAGCGAATGCTCGGAAGATACCGAGCATTGTCCCCGGTCTATCCCGACCATGTTTACTACGGCGATGCCAGGACTCTCTATCGGGTCAAGTTGCCCTTCGAGGCAAAGCCTCAATTCGAAAAAGTGGCCCGGCTTTCGCTCCCACGTGGAATTCTGGAAAGCACTGACGGGATTTGGGCCATCAGTTGGGATGAGGGCCTCATCCATATTCGCGAAGGTGTTGCTACCACCTACCCGCTAGACCAGATGAAGGAACGTCGGGGGTTGAGCCTGTTTGAGTTTTCAGATCGCTATCTCCTGGTAGGGGCAAGTCATGGCTTGCTCGTCTTTGACCGCAAGCTCAGGACATTCGTCTTTCAGGAGCCGATTTTTCTGAACGAACAGATTTTTGCCATCCAACCGGACGCGATTGGAAACTTGTGGTTTGCCTGCCGGCGCTCGCTTCTGGCGGCTAGCCGTCTCCAGCTTGAAGGCCGATTTGCAGGGAAATCGACTGAGATCCTGCCTTTACGCTTTACCCCTCAGCAGGGTTTAGCGAGCGCTAATTTTGGCTTGGGAACCTCTTCAGTATCTTTGCGCCGGCGCAATGGTGAAATGTGGCTTGCTTCTGTTGGTGGAGCTGTTCATTTTCAACCCGAAAACCTGCTAGCGCAACGCGAGGAGCTGCGATGTGCGATCTCTTCGATTCTGGTTGATGGAATGTCATTAGCTGTGGGGACAAATTTGCGCGTGGCCGCCGGCACTCGCAACGTTGAAATTCGGTACACCGTCTTGGGTGGCAGAGCGGCAGACAATCCTGTTTATCGCTACAGGCTCGCTGGTGGCAATGAACCCTGGGTGGAATCCAGTGCAAACTCTGCAGGCTTTACGCGCCTGGCTTCGGGCAGTTATCGATTTGAGGTACAAGCGCGATCGCATTCGCTCGAGTGGAACGGCCCCGTTGCTGCTATTGAACTGGAGATTTCACCGCTTTGGTATCAGCGTGCGGAAGTCATTGTATTCGGAATCGTCGGCACGCTCGTTCTCATCGCTGCAACGATTCGATTCAAAACGCGCAAGCGTCAGGCACTGCAACTGGAATTGGAATCTAGAGTTGAGGAGCGCACTGCACAGCTGGCCCAGGCTCGGGATGAGGCCGAACGCCTGCGTCTTCTTGCTGAAAACGCTGCGCGCGCCAAAGCAGATTTTCTCGCTACGATGAGCCACGAAATTCGCACGCCCATGAATGGCGTAATCGGCGTTCTGGAACTCTTGCAACAAACACCGCTCAATCCAGAACAGCGCAGATTGCTTTCGTTGATGAACAGCTCCGGCGAATCTCTGGTGGCGATTGTCAATGACATTCTGGACCTGTCCAAGATCGAAGCTGGTTCCCTGCAGTTGGAAACTGTCCCCTTTTCGCTTCTCGAAATGGCCGACCACATGAGGCAATTGTTTGCTCCGGTTTTGGAAACGAAAGGGATTTCGCTGGCAGTAATCGTTGATTCTGATTTGAAGGCCTGGCGCTTGGGCGATGTCGCGAGGCTGCGTCAAATCCTCATGAATTTACTCAGCAATGCCGTCAAGTTTACCGAACAGGGTGAAGTATCCATCCACATTCGAGAAGGCGGCCCTGGGCTGGTTGAATTTCTTGTTTCCGACTCTGGTATTGGCATCGAGGCCTCCAAGCTCGACCTCATCTTTGAACCTTTCACCCAAGCCGAATCCTCCACCACACGCCGATTTGGCGGCACTGGTCTGGGCCTTGCCATCAGCCGTAAATTAACTGAAGCCATGCAGGGCCAATTGAAGGTAGAAAGTGTCGTCGGGCAGGGAAGCGTATTCTCACTCATCGTTCCATTGCCTGAATCTGCTGAGCCCAAAAGCCCCCTCACAAACT
>JBIPMY010000580.1:0-3364 GCA_044376335.1 Bryobacter sp. | reverse complement strand
AGATAAAGCACCGGATCCCCAGTCCGTCGAAACAAAACTCCCTGATGGCTCGAAGGCAAGAATCCACTCGTCCACTGAGCCCCTTGGCTCATATTGTTCTTCCCCGTAGTCAGCACCACAAAGCCCGGCAAATTCTTCGACTCACTCCCCAATCCATACAGCACCCACGATCCCAGCGTAGGCCTTCCACCCAACATATGCCCGGTAAACAGAATCTGATCCGCCGGCTGATGATTAAACGCATCCGTATGCATCGACCTCACAATGCAAAGGTCATCCGCAATCGGTCCCCAAGCCGAAACCCAATCACTAAACTCAGCCCCACTCTGCCCATACCGCGCAAAGCTGCGATTACAACCCAGCACCTTAGCATTCGGCTTGATAAAGGCAAACTTCATATCCTTCGTCATCGATGCAGGCAACGGCTGCCCATGCCACTTCGCGAGCGCCGGCTTCGGGTCCAGCAAATCAATCTGGCTCGGCGCACCTTCCATGTAAAGAAAAATCAGATTCTTGGCCTTCGCCGGAAAGTGCGGCGCCTTCACCGCAAACGGGTCTGCCGATAGCAACCCGGCCATTCCAGCCAGGCCCACGCCGCCCACCGCCTTGGTAAGAAACTGTCTTCGTCGCAATAAAGAATTCAAGTTATTCACGGGTTAAAAACTCATCTGTATTCAGCAGCGCGCGGCTAGCTCCAAACCAGCCACGCTTGGCCACATGGCCCAACACCGCATCACGTTCGCGAACCGAAGGCGCCCGCCCAAAACAAAGTGCAAACGCCCGCGACACCCGCTCCGCTTCCGGCACTGCCTCAATCCTTGCCGCCAACGCCTCAGCCGCCTCCACAAACACCGGGTCATTCATCAGATTCAGCGGCTGCAACGGAGTATTCGACGTCTCACGCCGCGAGCAACTCACCGTCCTGTCCGGCGCATCAAAAGCCATCAACAGCGGATAAGCCGCCGTCCGCTGCAAGAAGATATACAAGCCCCGCCGGTACCTCGCCCGCCCCTGCGTCTCTTCCCACTTCATGCTGTACTGCAAGTCCGCAACACCCTCCGGCTGCGGCGGTCGAATGCTCTCCCCACCCACCGCATCATTCAACAACCCAGACACCCGCAACGCCGCATCCCGAATCAACTCCGCCGGCAGCCGCAATCGAGACTGACGCGCCAGCAAAACATTCTGCGGGTCCACCGCCATCAAGTCAGCACGCACCTCAGAAGCCTGCCGGTAAGTCGCAGAAGTCACAATCATCCGAACCATCCGCTTCGTACTCCAACCCGAATCCCGAAACTCCCCAGCCAGCCAGTCCAGCAACTCCGGATGAGTCGGCTTCTCTCCCTGAGCCCCAAAATCCTCAGAAGTCCTCACCAGCCCACGCCCAAACATTTCCTGCCAAAGCCGGTTCATCGTCACCCGCGCCGTCAACGGATTCTCCTTCGACACCAGCCACTCAGCCAGCGCCAGCCGGTCCATCTTGCCACTCACCTGGGGCGTTAGCGCCTTCGGCGTCCCAGCCTCAACGGCAGCACCCTTATCCGTCCAATTCCCGCGAATCCTTACATGTGTCGGCTCATGCTTCCCACTCTCGGCCAGCGTCATCAAAATACTAAGCCGCGGATACTGATCCTCAAGCTTCTTCAGCTTCTCGGTCAATTCCTTCAACTTCAACTCGTCATACTTTTCCTTCCCAATCCCACCCTGCGAGTACTTCGCAAAGTAATCCACCAGCGCATCCTGTTCCCGCGCACTCCGCTCGCTCGGCTTCTGCAGCAGAATCCGCTGCCCATGATCCACCAGCTTCAGATAAGTGTCATAAGAGATATCCCAATTCGGCCGCTTCCCCGGATGCAACATCGCATCCCGTGCATTCTCTTCCCAAAACGCAAGCGTATCCGCAATCTTATGCTCCGCCAGTAACTTGTCCCGCTCGGCCCGAAACTTCGCCACATACCCGCGATACACACCCAGCTCCCCAGGCAACGGCGACTCCAGATCCACCTCTTCCGCGTTCTCAAAAAACGCCATCAACGAATAGAAGTCCTTCTGCGAGATCGGGTCGTACTTGTGGTCATGACACTGCGCGCAACCCACAGTCAACCCAAGCCAGACCGTCCCCACCGTACTCGTCCGGTCCAGCAATTGCTCAAATCGAATCCGCTCCAGCTCCACGCCACCCTCACGGCTGGTAATCGTGTTGCGATTGAATCCCGTCGCCACCTTATCTGCCACAGGCAACAAATCGCCAGCGATCTGAGCCACAGTGAAACGATCAAAAGGCATGTCGTCATTGAAAGCCCGAATCACCCAATCCCGGTACCGCCACGCAAAGGGCCGGGCAAAATCCTGCACACCCCCTTCACTGTCGGCATAGCGAGCCAGATCCAGCCACTGCCGCGCAAACTTCTCCCCATAATGCGGCGAAGCCAGCAACCGGTCCACCATCCGCTCATAAGCATCAGGCCGCGAATCGCGAACAAATGCCTCCACCTCCTCCGGCTCCGGCAACAATCCCGTAAGGTCCAGATGAATACGCCGCGTCAGCGTCCTCCGATCCGCCTCCACCGAAGGCCGAATGCCCTTAGCCGCAAGCGCCGCCTGTACAAAGTGATCAATAGCATTGCGCCCAACCGGCACCGCCGGCTTCTGGATCGCAGAAAACGACCATGGCTGCAAGCCTTCCGCCCAATTCCGAATCGAAGCCAACTCTGCCTCCGGCAATGCCCCCGTCGGAGGCATCTTCCCGGCAGCCGTCATCTCGAGCACCCGCCGAGCCGCCCGCTCCGCACCATCCTTCTGATCAAGGCGCAGCTTCCCCATCTGCTGCGTCGCCCCATGGCAAGCAACACAACGCCGCTGCAGCACCTCCGGCGTCTCAGCCGCCCAGACGACGCACTGCAAAATCGAAATCCAAATCCACCGGCTCAAACGTTGCACTCTCTTATTCTTATCTCAATCGGTTCTCATACCAAACCACATTCTTCGACGTCTGCCCGGCCACCAGCACATCCAGATCCCCGTCCAAATCCAGATCCACCAGCCGTATATCGTAAGCTGCCTGATCCTCATGAATAAAGCGCTTGGTGAACTTACCCTTCCCATCATTCTCAAACCAAACCACAACCATCGAATCCTTCGCGCAACTCACAAAGTCCAGATCCCCATCCCCGTCGATATCCGCCACCGCCAGCGAATGAGGCCCATAAACCGAAGCATCAATCTCATGCTTCACAAACCCCGGCCCCTCAAACCACACAAAGCCCACCCCATGCCCACGCGATGCAACCACATCCATCTTCCCGTCGCCATTCATATCGAAAATCAACGGGTTAGTAGCCCCATCTTCACCTGTTGCTAGAAC
>JBIPMY010000188.1:0-11176 GCA_044376335.1 Bryobacter sp. | reverse complement strand
CCCGGCCTGAGCGAGCACCCCGGCAAACTGGGTGTAAGACGCCCAATACTTCTTCCCGGCCTCGCCTTTGTTGGTGCGCAAAGCCAGATCCTGACTGGTTTCATAGATAAGGATAGTGAATTCAGCAGCGCGAGAGGCAGAAGCCGTCAGCGCAAAGCAGGCCAGCAGAAGAGCCGCCTGAGTTTTGAGTTTATGTAGCATGTGATGCACTTTCATTTAAATCGGGGCAATCGCGCCCTCTGTGAAAGTGAACCCCCAAGCCAGCCCATTTCGACAACCATCGCAAAAAGTTTTTGAAATCTCAAAACTTAAAGCAAAGCCAGGGATTGAGACTACCCTTCAGCCTTACCCACCAAAATAATCCCCAGCTTGATCCCGCCCATATTCGTATACAACACCCAGTCATGCTCACCAAGCAGCTTCAACCCGGGCTCAAAGCTCTCCTCTTCCTTCCAGAAGCTAAACACCGAAGGATGCGGCGTCCCGCTCGCCTTCCTGCTCATCTCCATCAGATCTGCAAACACCGGCTTCGCCGCCAGATCCTTATCCACCGCAATCGGCGTCAACAGCAAAAAGTCCCGCTGCGGCGCAGCCCCCTGATGATCCCCATTCTGCGGGAAGTAGCTATAACGCATCGTATAAACCCCCGGCATCACCGTCTGCCCGCGACGATCGGAATACTTCATCGAGAACTGAATGATCCCCATAAAAGTCCCGTGCTCCACCTCAGGCAACGTAATCGCCTGCTGGTCAGACTTGGCCCCCGTCGGGATCGGGCTCCGCAACCACAACTCGCAGATCACCTTGCCCGAGCCGTCCAGAACCTTCGCGCCCTCTTTAGCGACAAGATCGCCAGCCGCAGGCGCTGCCCCGGCCTTCTCCAGCTTGTACTGCCCAAAGGCAATCGTCGAGCAAAACAGTGCGGCAATCAGTAGATGCTTCATTGGTTTTATTTTAAGAGCGGCAGCAGCACTGCGTCGACATCTTCATCGCGCCATTGCTTGATCTGCACGTCTTTATGCAAACTCCAGTTCTCAACAAGTTCGACGTCCTGATCCGGCAACAGTTTCACCATCGGCCCAAAGGTCTCCAACTCCAGAAAATCAGCATTCGTAAAGGTCTGGAAGCTGCAGAAATACTCCGGATACACTTTGTCCGGCTCGGCATGGTACTGCTTCAGGAAAAGCTCGTCATTCAGTAGATACGCGCCGAACGTATGCGGATTGAAAAGTCCTACCTTCTGTGGCGCAACCGCCTTCCGGTCCTGCCTCAGCCCCAGATACTTTTTCATGAAAATCCAGCGCGCGTCACTCAAATCCGTATAAGCCCACATCACCAGCGGGTTCGTCGGCGCAAGCATCTCCGGATGCGTCCCGCGAGGCGGAAACCCTGTAATCCCCACCCCGCCCTGCGCCATCACAGAAGGAGCCCACGGCGCAAACTCAACCGACATTAGATTCCGGTTCGTCACCCGGTGCACCACTCGCACCTCAGACCCACTCGCCGCCAAATAGATATCCATCACCTTCTGCAAACCTGTCTCCGGCTCCACCGCCTGCGTCGCCCGCACCAAATCCCCCAGCACTTCAACCGTTACAGGCGAATTGTCCAAGCCGTAGGTGTATTTGCCATCCTCAGGCCCAATCCACAAGCGGTGCCCACCGCGAATCTGCCAGGTCGTCTCCCCCGTCTTCCCCATCTGCTCGTCAAACTCTTTGAACAGATTCTGCCCGCCCACAAATCCGTACCGGATGATGCGTGGCCCCACATCCGAGGTCAAAATCAGTTCTACAGTACCGTTAGAAATCCGGTAGCAATTCGGCCAGCCGCCGTAGGCAATCTTCTCGACGTTCATCAAGCATTAGCTTATCGAAAGTGATCCCAGCCCTTGGGCGGCACCGGCGATCCAGGCCTGCCCGCACACACCAAACCGATCTCATGAAACGGCTTAGCCAGCCGCTTCGGGCTCGCAATCAGCAGCTCATAATCCTCACCCCGATGCCATGCATCCTCAAGCGTCGCCCCACGGCACACCGGCGGCGCAGCCGTAATCTCGCAAGTCACGCCCGAGGCAATCAGCAGACGATCCAGATCCATCGACAAGCCATCAGTGATGTCCATCGCCGCATGAGCCTCCCGCCGCACAACCTCCACCAGATCCAGCCGCGGCTTCGGCCGCTTCTTCCAAACCCCCAACGGCCCGGTGACATAAAGCCAGTCCCCAGGCTTCGCCCCACTCCGCAGCAACGCCTTACCCTTCGGCACAGTTCCGCAAACCACGATGTCCACATGCACCTTCTCGCTGCGAGACAAGTCCCCACCCGCCACCGTCACCCCATACTTGCGAGCCAAACCAAACAAGCCCCCAAAGAACGGCTTCACAAAAGTCTCGTCCGGCACCGCCAGCGACACCAGCGCAAAACGCGGCTCCGCCCCCATAGCCGCAATATCAGAAAGCCCCCGCGCCAGCGCCTTATAGCCGACATCGCGCGGCGAATAATCCCCGAGCGTAAAGTGACGGCCCTCAATCGTGAAGTCGGTAGTAAACACCAACTCCTCGCCCGCCACTGGCCGGTACACCGCGCAGTCATCCCCGATCCCCACTCTCACGCCCGTGCCAAAGCTCGGCGCATGTTTGCGAATCCAGTCGATGACTCCGCGCTCGCTCACGCGATTACCAGCCCGCTCGGCAACTCCTCACCAAACACGCGTCCCAGAGCCGCCAGCTCATCCTGGCCCTCGCCCTGCACCATCGCCATCAACTGATCCCGCTTCGGATGCTTGGCAAAAGCCTTCTCCACCAGATCCAGCGTCTGCGCCGGCACATCGCGCGACGCATCACCCGTCTGCCGGGCCATCGCTGCAATCGCCTCTGCCGCATCAGGCAAGGCCAGCACCTGATCAATCCAGCGGGTCATCGTCGTCACCGGCACCACCAGATTATTCGGCCCGTAAAGCAACTTGCGCGACCCCAGTCGCCCCAGACACCACATCTCGCTAGCCGAGTAATCCTTGGCCCGAATCCGCTTCAGCAAACCATTCCCCAACTCCGTCTTCACACCCACAGGCAACAACTCAAGCGAACTCGCACAACGCCACATCTCGCGCGACAGCGACGGGTTCATCCGCTTCGGCTTGGCCCCCTTCGGAATCAAAGCCCCCGACAAACGCTGATACAAATCCTGCTGCTGATTGCGATTCAGTCCACCAGAGATACGGCCCGAGAAGATCCACCAGTCAATCTCATTCTGCGCCTGATTGCCAAACACCAACCCACCAGCAAAGACCCGTCGCGCCTGCTCAATTCGCAGATCATCCCCCGGCGCACCAAAGCCCGGCCGCAAACACAAACCCGCCAGATTCAGCCAGCGAATCTCATGCGCCGCAGACTTCTTGCGCCCCTCGGCACACTCCAAAAACACATCAGCCAGCTTACGAATCGCCCCCAGCGGCCACGAATTCCGCCCCAGCGACAACGTCTGTTCCAGCTTCTGTGGCAACTCTTCCGGCAACAACGAGAACTCGCCAGTAAAGGTCTGCCGCACCAGCGCACAAGCCCGCTCCAGCGCCTCGTCATTCACAGTCGCCATCGGCCGTGCCACAACACTCTTCGCACTCGCCCGCCGCAACTCAAACTGCAAACGCCACGAGTGCTCACTCACCTTGCTATCGGCAAAAATCTCCAGCGTACCCACTTCCGTCAAGTGCGCCCGCAGCTTTACCGGCACACTGCGCTCCATATTCGGGTTCCCAAACCGGATCACCGCATCCAGCGGCGCATGAAGATGAAAGCCCTCGTCCACCTCTACACTCTGCCCGGCCACATCCTCAGTCCGCGTCAACGAGCTGTACAAACGAAAACTCACAGGCTTGTTCGCGAGCAACTGCAATCCAGGCACATCCAGTTCCAGCGTCGAGCCTTCTTCAGACCCGCGAGGAACCAGACAAATCGATTGCTTCTCACCAGTCCCGATGAAGTAAGCCCGAGGCAATCCACCACGCACCAGAATCCCCTGCCCGCCACCACGCACATGCGAGTAATAAGCCGCACCCTGCGCCACAGCCAGATCCAGATCCTGATTCTCAAACACCAGCGGAGCCTTGCCAAACCAGCTCTCGACAACACTCTTCACCCGTTCCCGCAAGATCTCCGGGATAAAGAACCCACCGTTAAACAAGATCGCGTCCGGCCGCACATTCCCGCTTTCGCTCAAGAACTGCGCCAGGTGCTTCGTCACCGCCGGGTCAGACACATAAGGCAAACCGAGCTCACGAAATGCCGACTTCTTATCCACAGACGGTACGTCAGTCAGCGCACACTCAGGCAAAAATCCATCGAGAGCCAACTCGCGAGCCTCAGTCCGGGTGATCTCGGTCCGCAACGTCCCACCAATCAAAGAACTACCGGCACCCAGCACCGTGATCTCAACCGACTCAGGCCCATCCACCGCCAGCAATTTCTCTTTCGCCGCCGCACACTGCCGACGCAGCGCACTCCGCTGCCGCAGTGACAACTGCGTATTCAGCTTTGTCTCCACCAGCCAGCTCAGCGTGAGGTCGAGATTATCCCCACCCAGCAACAAGTGCTTGCCAACTGCCGTACGAGTAAACTGCACATGATCGCCCGTGCGCGCCACCTGAATGAGAGTAAAGTCCGAAGTGCCGCCACCAACGTCGACAATCAGCACGTTCATGCCATCGGTGAGGCTCTTCTGCGATTGCGAAAGATGCCGTGCGATCCACGAATAAAACGCCGCCGCCGGCTCTTCAATCAGAGTCAGCTTCTCCATCCCCGCCGCCCGCGCCGCCTGCACCGTCAACTCACGAGCCTCTTCATCAAAGCTTGCCGGCACCGTCAGCACTACATCATGCTCGCCAATCGAAGACCCGTTGGCTTCCTTCCACGCAGCAGCAATATGAGCCAGATACTTGGTCGAAGCTTCTACCGGCGAATACAACCGCCCAGCCTCCTGCGCATCCCACGGCAGGATCTTCGCATTCCGGTCTACTTCACTATTCGAGAGCCAGCTCTTGGCCGCATAAACACTCTTGGTTGGAACCAGAGCCCCCTGCTCACGCGCATAAACACCCACATACTCCTGCTGATCGAGATAAAGAAAACTCGGCAGCGTCCGCCGCTTCTCCTGCCGGCCCTGCGCCACATACTGCCCGATCTCAAGCACCTGTATCGGCGTATATTCCGCTTCGGCCGCCTCCACCTCATCCACCCAGGCCAGCGCCGAATTCGTTGTCCCTAAATCGATACCAATCTTCATGCTTTGCGCTCTCTCACACTAAACTCGAGCTTCCAGCGGTCGCCACTGGCGGCCACGCAAAATAGCTCCAACACGCCCGTCGCCGTTACATGCGATTCCAGCGTCACCGGCACCAGCCCGCCTGGCGTCTTCTCTGTCGGCGCAAGCGTAATCTCCATCGCCGGCAATTCTTTCAAATCCTTCGGCATCGGCTCAAGCAAGGCTCCAGCCTCATCGCCACGACGCTCGGTCGAAGAGAAGATCCGAAACTCCACCGGCTCACCAACATAGAGGCCAAACTTCCGCCCCGGATACTGATGCGCCGAGCCTTCTTCCATACCGAAAGGCACAACAGTAAACGCCTTCATCGGCGCTGCCATCCCGGGCACGGCCGGCATCGCATCTTCAATTCCTACGTAATAAGTACGCGGCACACCACCGCGAATCCGAATCCCCTTATCCTGCCGCGCCAGCCCATAATAAGCAGCCCCACGAGCCACCGCCAGCATCAGGTCCTCACCATCGAGCACCTTCACCGGCTTCGGCAACCACAGGTTCAAACTCGTCAGAATCCGGTCCCGCACGAGGCCTGCCCGCAACACACCGCCGTTAAACAAAACATGCGTCGGTGCCGCTCCGCCCTGTTTCACAAAATGCGCCAGATGCGCCGTAATCCGCGCGTCGCTTGCATACGGCAAAGCCATCTCAGACAAAGCAGACCTGCGGGTCTTGGCCAAATCCTCATCCGGCGCCACATGAGGGAAGAAGCCCTCCACCAGAATCTGTTCCACTTCAGCTCGCGTCAGCTTCGACTTGATCGTCCCGCCAATCAAACTACTGCCACGCCCCAGAATCGTCACCGGCTGCTCAGTCACGGCCGATTCGGGGTCCAGCAATACTTCCTTAGCCGCCCGGCACTGCTGCCACAAGGCCTGCAACTGCTGCGCATCGAGCTTGGGCATCTTGGTCTCAAGGTGCCGCGCAAGGGCGAGGTCCATGTTATCGCCACCCAGCAAAATGTGATCCCCTACAGCCACCCGCTCCAGCGTCAAGGAACCACCCTGATCTTTCACATCGATCAGCGTAAAGTCCGTCGTACCGCCACCAATATCGATAATCAGCACCCGGTCGCCAGGCCCAACCTTTTCACGCCAGTCTGCGTGCTTGCCAATCCATGCGTAAAAAGCCGCCTGAGGCTCTTCCAGCAACACGAGCTTCGAGATCCCGGCCTCCCGCGCCGCCTTCTCGGTCAACTGCCGCGCCACCGCATCAAAGCTGGCCGGCACCGTCAGCACCACTTCATGCTCGCCAAGAGCAGGATGCCCCGCATGTTGCCACGCTTCATTCAGATGCTCAAGATAAGCCCGCGAAGCCTCAACCGGCGAAATCTTCGCTACCCCATCCGGCGCATGCACCGGCAGAATCGCCTCATTGCGATCCACCCCCGCATAGCTCAACCACGACTTCGCGCTAGCCACCAGCCGCCCCATACTCTCGGCCCCACGCCGGCGCGCAAGCGTTCCCACGACATACTTCGGCTGCTCATCCCAGGGCAGCGCCGTCGCCCCCTCAGCAAAGTCCTTCGGCCCCGGCAAGTAGACAAACGAAGGCAACAACGCCTCCGCCCTTACCTCGCCCGGTTGCACTACCTGCTCCACCGCAAAGGCCTGAACGGCTTCCTCTTCACCAAAGGCTAAAGCGCTATTGGTTGTACCGAGATCGATTCCAATAACCAAGGGAAACTACTCAACCTCAATTTCAGCCGGTGCCAGAATCTTCAGATTCGCCTTCACCTGCAGTGCCGGCAATTCGATCTTTTCTACCTTCCAGCCCTTATGGCGCAAAGTCCCGGCCTTCACATTTCCATCGGCTGGAACATTCCCCAGCAGCTTGATCGCACCCGGGTCGTTCTTGAGTGCCCCAGCCGCAGAAAGCTGCGTAACCGCACCCTCCACCCCGTCAATCACAGGCTGCAGCGACAGATAGCGCTGCAACGTAGCCCGCGAACTCTCATGGATGTTTCGAACAGCCGCCCCAACCTGCTCGTCAGAGTAAGGCGAAACGTCCTCCATCAAAAAGTCCAGCAACCGGGCATCCCGCTGCAACAGGGCCAGCAACTGCAAGGCCCCGTCGCTGACGTCCACCTTGGGCACAGCGGCAGCAGGCGCAGGCGTTGCTTTGGCCGCACGCTTGGAAAGCCCCAGCGCGAGAATAACCGATTCAGGAAGTTGGCCGCCAAACAGCAGGCCGAAGAAAGATGAGAATGCGAGCGAGATACGGCTCAAGTTCAGCTCGAGCCTCCGTTTCTATTGGGGATTCGCGGCCAGACTGGCCGCATCTCCCATTCTAGCGCTAGGATAGGCTCAGATGCCCGTAACGGAAACCAAATGGAAACGCGGCGAATTAGCCGAAGCCTGTGGTGTCAACAGCGAAACGCTCCGCTTCTACGAAAAAGAAGGCCTCCTCAACCCCGAGCGCGGCCCCAACGGCTATCGCCTCTATTCCGTAGCCGACGCTAAACGCATCCGCCTCACCCAGCGCGCTATCGGCGTTGGCTTCAGCATTCAGGATGTCAAAGACTGGTTAGCCGGCGACGCCATCAAAATGGAGCAGGCCCTACTCCGGGTTGAAGCCAAAATCACCGAACTCGAGCGCCTCCGCAAAAGCCTCAGAAAAAAATTAAAAAAAGTTTGAGCCTTTTGAGCCAAATAAATCGCTTATCCAATTGAAGCCATAAGCTACACCGCAAGGCCGGGCAGCGACGTTCCGGAGGGATATCGTTGTTGCCCTTTTTTGTTCCATTGATAAACTCTGCCCTAAGTGCAAAGTTTTCCCAGCTTCGGCATCTACCAGGCCACTGCCCTCCTCGGCCGTGGCGGCATGGGTAGCGTCTACCTGGCTAACCGCACAGACGGCGTCTTCACCCAACAGGTCGCAATCAAGGTCCTCGCCCAACATCTGGCAGGCGAAGATTTCGAAGCGCGCTTCATCGTCGAGCGTCAGCTCCTCGCCCAGATGCAGCACCCAAACATCGTCCGTCTTCTCGATGGCGGCATCAGCGCCTCCGGCGAACCCTACCTCGTCACAGAATTCGTAGACGGTGTCTCGCTCGACCAATACTGCGACCAGAAGCAACTGCCCATTCCACAACGCATCCGTCTCTTTCTCGAAGTCTGTTCCGCCGTCGAGCACGCACACCAAAATCTGGTGGTCCATCGGGACCTCAAACCCTCAAACATCCTCGTCAGCACCAAAGAAGGCCACCTCAAGCTTCTCGATTTCGGCACCGCCAAGCTCCTCAAAGGCCCCGAAGAATCTACCGTCACCGAAGCCATGCTTCTCACCCCTCGTTACGCCAGCCCCGAGCAACTCCGCAAAGATCCCATCACCACCCGCAGCGACGTCTACTCCCTCGGCATGGTTCTCTATGAACTCCTCAGCGGCCAGCGCCCCTTCGGTAACACCGGCGAAGTCGTACAAGAACTCGCCCGCGCCTACCAATACTCCGAAGGCAAAGCCCTCGGCCAAACTGTCACCGGCGAAGACGCAGCCAAACGCAGCACCAGCGAATCAGACCTCAAACGCACCCTCTCGGGAGACCTCGCCCTCATCTGCTCCAAAGCCCTCGATCACGACCCCGCCCGCCGTTACGCAACAGCCCGCGAATTGGCCAGCGACCTCGAAGCCTATCTCGCCTCAAAACCCATCTCAGCCCGCCCCGCCACCGCCCTCTACCGCACTCAAAAATACCTCCGCCGCAATTGGCCTTACGTCACCGCCGCCGCCCTTGTGCTGATCGCCGCCACCGCTGGCCTCTACTCCACCCTCAAAGAAAAACGCCTCGCCGAGCGACGCTTCGAAGACGTCCGCCGCCTTGCCCACTATCAGATCTTCGACCTCTACGACCAGCTTCAGGACGTACAAGGCACCACCCGTCTCCGTGCCGGCATGTCCACAGAAGCCCTTCGTTATCTCGACGCTCTGGCCGCCGAATCCAGCACCGATGAATCCCTCGCCGTCGAGGTGGCGCTCGGCTACCTCCGTGTCGGCGATGTCACTGGCAACTTTGGCGCACCAACCCTGGGCAATTGGCGTGAAGCCCTATCGGCTTATCAAAAAGGCCTCGCCGCCATCGGCAAATTCCAAAGCTACCCCGCACGCCGCACACGCACCTGGCTCAACTACGGCCAGATCAGCTCTCAACTCGCCCTCCAGGTTTCCCCGGAAAGCGCGAAAGTTCTGGCACCCATCGTCTACGACTTCGAAGTGCTGGCGCGAGAAGCCCCCAAAGATCCTGAAAATCACCTCCGCCTCGGCAAGCTCTACCAGGCCGTCGCCCGCGCCCTCCAAACCCGCCAGTTCAAAAACCAGAGCGAAGACTGGATCGTCAAAGCGAAAGCCTCCTTCGAGAAAGGCCTCGATCTCAAACCCGATTCCCGGCCCCTTCTGGTTGCCCTTTACCAGCTTGCCGCTGAGCGAACCAATTGGGCGTCTGAAGGCCAACCCCAACTTGCCGTGCGCTACAGCGACGAAGCAGAAATGTGGCTCACCCGCATGCCCCAATCTCTTCGCAACACCCCGCTCGTAAAGCGATATCGCGCCACTAGTCTCTCGGCAAAAGCCGCCACCCTCACTGCCCTCGGCCAACGCGCAGAGGCTCTCAATGAGATGAATGCCGCAGCCGACATTTTTGACTCACTTTCAACCGATTCCAGCAACCTCGCCGCACAAATGGACCTCATCTCCGTCACCCAGAACAAAAGCATTCTCGAGTACGATCTCGGCCTGAAAGCCGAATACACCAGGTCCACTGAGCGGTCCATCGTCCTCATAGAAAAGCTCCTCGCCGCCGGCGAAAATCCGCGCGCTGAAGAACTCCGCCTCCGTGCCCTCTACAACTTGAGCTACGCCTACTCCGAACTCAAAGATCCCCGTGCCGACGAGCTCCTCACCAAAACCTTCGCCGCTCTCGAGCAACGCTCGAAAAACCTGCCCAAAGATGTCATGAGCCGCGTCGGCCGGGCAGACCTCTTGCTCAACCTCCGCCACAAAGGCTTCGACCAGCCCGAAAAAGCACTCCCCATCGCCCGCGAACTTACTGAAATTGCCCCGGGCGAACTCAACTCCTGGGAACTCCTCGCCGAATCCCACCTACAACTCAAGCAGGTCATGGAAGCGATTGGTGCCCTCGAAAAAGGCCTCGCCTGCCTCCCGGCACCCAGGCCCGGCGAACAACCTTCAGAAATCTACCAGCGCATCACCAAGCGCATAGCGGACTACCGCTCGAAGCTCAAATAGCCCATGCAAAGCTTCCCCAGTTACGGCATCTATCAGGCCATCGGCTTACTAGGCCGCGGTGGCATGGGTAGCGTCTATCTGGCCGAGCGCAACGATGGGGTCTTCTCCCAGCAGGTGGCCGTAAAAGTCCTGGCACAGCACCTTGCCACTGACGACTTTGAGGCCCGCTTCCTCGTCGAGCGCCAGCTTCTGTCACAGATGCAGCACCCCAACATCGTTAGGCTCCTTGATGGCGGCATTACCTCGGCCGGCGAACCCTACCTCGTCACCGAATATGTCGATGGCATCGCCCTCGATCAATATTGCGATCACCGCCGCCTCCCCATCCGCGAGCGTATCCGCCTCTTCATCGATGTCTGTGCCGCGGTCGAACACGCCCATCAAAACCTCATCGTCCACCGCGATCTCAAGCCCTCCAATGTCCTCGTGAGCCGCAAGAATGCGCAGGTCAAACTCCTCGACTTCGGCACCGCCAAACTCCTCAAGGGCCGCGAAGAAGCAACCGTCACCGAGGTCATGCTCCTCACCCCGCGCTACGCCAGCCCCGAGCAACTTCGCAAAGATCCCATCACCACCCGCAGCGATGTCTACTCATTGGGGCTGATCCTCTATGAGCTCTTAAG
>JBIPMY010000579.1:0-3382 GCA_044376335.1 Bryobacter sp. | reverse complement strand
CGCGCCGTATTCGTGACGGCGGATGGCACGCTTGAACCAAAGCGCGTTCAGCAGCAGAACGATACCCGGGTAGGTGAAGAGGATCAATCGCTCCAGTGCCGCCGTGATGTACTGCAGGCCCCAGAAGTCAAAGAAGCTGGCAATGTAATAGCCATTGAAGCCGAGCAAAACCAGTACCAGTTTGTCGCGTAGTGAAAGACTGTCTTTTTCGCGATTGCCTTGCCAGGCCATGATCAGAAAGACGGGAACCGAGAAGAGCACCCTCAGAGCAAGGATGGTAGTTGAGTCTATCGGCGCGAGCTGATAGGCGATTTTGATAAGAATGGATTTGACTGCGAAGCCAAGCGCGCCAAGGGCGGCGAAGGCGGAGCCGAGCCAAATACCCCGGGGCGTTGCCATAATCTATATATGAGTTTGCCACTACCGCAGATGCCCCTCACAGTTGAGGGCGCCGCTTTGCTCCACCAGATGTTCAGAATCAACTGGGGGGCATGGCGAAACCTCGACGCCGCAACCAGATCGGAACTGGTTGACGAGTTGTGTGGAACGCTTGAAAAAATGGGTTCCGTGACAGGGCTCTTCAGCATGTACGGACACAAAGGCGACTTCATGCTGGTGCACTTTCGCAAGGACTTTGAAGTCTTGAGCGCTGCCGAGTGGGAGATTCGGAAGTTGCGCATCTGGCAGTACTGCGAGCAGACAACTTCCTACCTCAGCATCGTGGAACTTGGCCTTTACGAAAGCACGGCCAAGGTTTATGGAGCTCTGCTGGCCGAGGGAGTCACTCCACACAGTGCACCGTGGAAGGCTTCGATTCAAGAGACGCTGGAGCGGCAAAAGACTGCGATGGCACCTCGCCTGCACGTCGAGATTCCTCCGGCGAAGTATTGCTGCTTCTATCCGATGGACCGTCTGCGAGGCGAATCGAAGAACTGGTACATGTTGCCACTGGAAGAACGTGCAGCACTGATGCACGAGCATGGCCTTGTGGGTCGCCGCTATGCCGGCGATGTAAAGCAGATCATTTCCGGATCGATCGGTTTTGACGATTGGGAATGGGGTGTGGACTTGTTCTCTGACGATGCCCTTGTCTTCAAAAAACTGATTTATGAGATGCGCTTTGACCCAGTGAGCGCGGTCTATGCCAAGTTCGGATCGTTTTACCTTGGAATTCGTTGCAACCTGGATGAGGCCAGAGCACTCTTACAAGTATGAGGAGACGTGCGTTTATTGGCGCTAGTGCCGCCTGGGCGTTGAATGCCCAGGACTGGCGCCATTCTGCAGCGTTTCAGCGGCTTTACAATCTGGATTTTGAGCAGGCGATTCCGCTGCTTGAAAAGGATTGCGCGGCTCAACCGAGTGAGCCTGACCACTACAACAATCTTGCCTACGCGATCCTTTACCGGACGCTCTTCCATGCCGATGCGCTCGATGGCGGGGTAGCGCTCAGCGTTGCTGAGTTCTTGCACCGGCCAAAGGTCCAAATGTCAGGCACCGACCGCCAAAGATTTGAAGCCGCTTTAGTTAAAGCAGAAGAAGCGGCAAGAAAAAGAGGCGAACGCGCCGATGCAATTTATGCCCTGGGTGTCAGTCAAACGCACCGGGCAAACCTTGCCCTTCTAGTCGATAAGGAATGGCGAGCAGCACTGAAAACGGGCGGCGAAGCCAGAAAGCTTCATGCCAAGGCGCTTGAGTTCGATAAAGGCTTTGTCGATGCGATGCTGGTACCGAGTTTCCACGAGTACATCATCGGAAGCCTGCCGATCTACCTGAAGGCTCTCGGATTTCTCGTCGGTTTCAGTGGCGAAAAAGAGAAGGGCTTAAACGGACTGAGAACCGTAGCCAAGTACGGCATGCGGGCCAAGCTGGAAGCACAGGTGTTACTGGCCCTGGTTGAGAATCGGGAAGAGCGGCCTGCCGCGGCAATCGAGATCATGCGCGGCCTGGAGCGCGAGTTCCCAACCAACCATCTTTATCGCAAAGAACTGGCAACACTGCTGGCTGGCACCAAGAGGAAAGACGAAGCCAAACGGGAATTCGCCGAACTGGCTGACGGCCGGTACCGCTTCTTGAAGCCGGCCCGGCTGGAAGCCTACAAGCGGGAGTTTGAGGCGAAGCTGAAGGCGTGAGGCGCTCGCTATTTCTGGCTTTGGCCCTTTGTGGTTGTTCCAGTGGCCCAGGATCAACACCGATGGAGCAAGACGGCCTCGTAGTCGTAGAAGAGGCAGTAAACGCCCCTGTGATGTTTACTATGGACACCATAGGAGCGCCTCCCGAATTGCTTCTACCAATCTTTGGCGAGTACAAGAAGACTCCTCTCTTTCTGCATGTTGTATGGCGAACCAGGCAAGCACCCAAGACGTCCGACCTCAGTCAGTTTGGCGGCAAGAAGGTAAAGCAGTATTGGGACCCGAACGGCAAAACGCCCTCACTGGGAGGGCGCTTGCGAGTGAATAACCGTTTGATTGAGATGGACCGATTAGCACTGCGAATGGCCTTGGCTCGCGCCGCAGCCTTTCCGCAGTAGAGCCTAGAAATTCAGCTTGAGGGCGATCTGGAGCCGCCGTGGCTGATTGATCTGATTGCGCCAGATCCCGAAGTTGGGATCCTGCAATGTTTGTGCGCCGCCTACGCCGCCCCAAAGGGTACGGTTGAAGGCGTTGAAGGCTTCACCACGAAGGTTGAATCGGATTTTCTCGGTGAAGTTGAAGTCCTTGGCAATCGAGAAGTTCTCGCTCAGGTTCGGGAGGAAGCGGAAGTTGGGGTTGTAGCGGGTCATGTTGCCCAGACGATCTGTTGGCTGGTCCGGGAAAACCGACCGGTTTATGTAGGGCTCTTTGAAGGGGTCAAAGCGGCTACCGGCGGGCTGATTGCGCCAGCCTTCGTAGGTAGAGATGGTGGCTCGATTTGCGCCGGCAAAGATCGGGAAACCAACCGTGGTGCCAATACCGACCGGCGTGCCAGAGCTGTAAGTCTGAACCCCGCCGATGCGCCAGCCGCCAAGAGCAGCATTGCTTAGCCCGCCTCCAGTCATGTACTTGCGTCCTTTGCCAAAGGGGAGTTCATAGACGTAGCTCAACTTCAGGTTGTGAGTCTGGTCGAGCTGGCCGATCGAGTATTCGAGCTTGCGGTTGTACATGTCCATTGCCGCCCCGCCCACCCATGCAGAATCTGCATCCGTCAGGATCTTCGAGAAGACATAGCTGGTGAGGAAAGTGAGACCGCTCGAGTAGCGCTTCTCAAGCTTGAGAATCAACGCATGATACTTTGACGAGCCGCTTCTATCGCCATTGCCACCAGCCGTATCGATCGTGCTGTACTGCGGGAAGGGGCGCAAAGACCAGGCGACACTCAGATTGTCACGGAAGCTGGCGAAGGGCTT
>JBIPMY010000578.1:0-3384 GCA_044376335.1 Bryobacter sp. | reverse complement strand
GGACTCGCCGCATGCAAAAGCCTTGCTACAAGTTCTTTGCCAGTACCGCTCTCACCCAAAATCAAAACCGTCGTATCGCGAGGAGCCAGCCTTTCGATCCTGTCAAGCAACTTCAACACCGAAGGGCTCTGGCCCAGAATGCCCCCGCTATTACGTTGCAATAGCTTCCGGTCCAGCTCCAGCCGCAATTCCTCCACCTCACGCACGCTTTCGATAGCCACAGAGGCAAGGCTGGAAACAGCACTAAGCGTGGCAACCGCATCCTCCGTACTGCTTTCAACCGCAATCACTCCACACAAAGCACCATTGACGTAAATCGGCACAGCAGCCTCGCCCGCAGCCGTAAAGGGACCCTTGCTTGTGATGTGCTCCCAAACTGTCTTCTTGCCAGCCTGAGCCAGAAATTCCAATTCAAGCTCAGCCTCCGACCGCCCCAACACAATCACCCCTCGCTCAAAGGGAAGAAAATCGTTCAACAATTTCAACAGTTGACGAGCCACATCCTCACGCCGCGAAGGGCTCCGCGCACCAGCTAGGGCACGGAACAGAAACACCAGCACCGAGGCGTTTAACAGCAATGTGGAAGCGCTAGAGTTCATTATCTATTTGGATAACGCAATTATCCACTATGTGCTATTTCCGGGCCTCAATCAAGTCTAACTTCAATAAAATCAATAGATTTACCAATGGCAGCCGGATTGCCATAAGATTTACATGTCATTCAACATGCTTCGAATGCTTCACCATAGATGCTAGCCCTGGAAATGAGAGATAATCCCACAATGCATTTGATGCAAGGTAACGACGAAACTATCGAACTCCAGCAGAAACTCTTTCGAGTGCAGAGTCTGCTTGAAGCGTCCCGCCGCGTCCATGCAACCATCCGCCTCAATGATGTTCTGGAAGCGGTTCTTGAGATTGCGGCCAAAGAGTTGGAAGCCGAAGGTGCATTCTTCTTTGGCACCAGCGCCGAGTTTGAAGAGCGCAGATTGGTCTACGGTGACGTACCCGATGATTGGACACGTTGGAGCGATCGAATCGAGATTCCGGGCTACGCAAGCGCAAAGCTAACGGGCGAGCGAGGCGAGGCGCTGGCGCATTTGGTAATTTACCGGCCACGGCCCCTTTCGCTGGAAGAAGAAGACTTTCTCGAAGGCCTGGCACTCCAATCCGCACTAGCCATCGGTAACGCCCAGCACCACGAAAAGTCGCTCGAATGGGAGCGCGTCCAGCTCGATCTCGATGCAGCCCGCCAGATCCAGCGCAGTCTTCTGCCGCAGGAAATTCCCGACGTCCAGGGCTACAAACTGCAGATGCGCTCCACCACTTGCTACGAAGTGGGTGGCGACTATGTCGATGTCATGCCTTTACCCGATGGCCGCCTGATGATGGTGCTCGCCGACGTGGCTGGCAAAGGTCTCGCCTCGGCCATGATCAGCATGACCTTCCGCTCCAGCTTCCGCGCCATTGCCGGCGCCGGTCTGCCGATGGAAGAAGTCGCCCAACGGCTGAACCAGTTGCACTGGCAGGAAGGTGTTGAGGCACGCCGCCGTTACGTAACCGCTATCCTCCTGTGCCTGGACCCCAATACGCACAAGCTCGAAGCCGTAAACGCCGGCCACAACCCGGCCTTCCTCGTTGGCCTCACAGAGCAGCCGATTCTAATCGGAGCCAGCGGCCCACCGCTCGGAATGCTCCCCGGCCGGACCTACGAAACAGAAAGCTGGACATTCAATCCCGGGGCTCAGTTGCTGCTATACACTGACGGCTTGACGGAAGTCTTTCAGGGCGATGAAGAGTTTGGCGAAGAACGGTTGTTAAGCCTGATAGGGCCCACACCACAAGAAGCATTTCTAGACCATGCATGGCGGAGTCTGGCGCAGTTTGCCGGAAACGCAAAACAGACCGATGACATGACGGCGCTCTATTTATACCGCGCCCAGCAAGGAGGGCATCAATGATCGAAAGTCCGATCATCACGGAGTTGCGGCTGCCAACACGGCTCGGCTTCGAAAAGGTAGCAATGAACACGGCCGCCAGCGTCGCCCAGATCATGGGCTTCTCGCCAGACCGTGTCGACGATCTCAAGACTGCTGTGGCCGAAGCCTGTATCAATGCAATCGAACACGGCAATGAGATGAATGAGCTGCTCGGCGTAGTAGTCACCCTGTCGATGGACGACAAGTCGCTTGAGGTAAAGATTCGAGACGAAGGCAAGGGCGTTCCGAGTGATGCCCACATTCCGGACATCGACCGGAAGATGGCCGGAGAAGAAACACCGCGTGGGATGGGAATGTTCCTCATCCAGGCGCTGGTAGACGAAGTGGAATACGGACAGGAAACAGCCGGCGGCTATGCCCGCCTGGTGATTCATTTAGATGCGAGGGATGAGGAATAAGTTATGGTTACAGCTACAAAGACAAAAGTAGATCAAAGCGGCGATCTGGCCGTGATGCGGTTTGAAGGCGATATCACCAGCACTTCAGAAGAAGCGGTGCTGGGATACTACAAGAAGTTAAGCGGCGATACGAAGAAGATCCTGCTCGATTTCTCAAAGGTGCCTTACCTGAACTCAAGCGGCATCGCCCTGGTCATTCAGCTACTGATGGCAGCCAGCAAAGTGCCCCAGAAGGTAGTCTGTTTTGGCCTGAGCGCTCACTTCGTGAAGGTCTTCACCATGCTGGGCCTGGCCAAGTACACCACCCTTGAGCCGGACGAAGCTGCAGCTCGCACGGCGGTTGGATAACTAAGCAATGTGGGCACTGCCCGGATTCATTCTAGGAGTAGTGCTGACGTGCGGATTGGCGGCCCAGGAGCTTCCCCATTGGCGTACACAAGCGGGGGATAATCTCTCCTGGGCCGCACCTGATTTTGACGATTCCGCCTGGCAGACTGGCCAATGGCCGAAACTGACCCGTTTGCCTGAACCTTCCCGCATCCAGTGGTATCGAGCTTCGATCGACATCGATCCGGGCTTGGCAGGCCAGGATCTGGCGATTGCTTTTGCCCCACTCGATGAGGTCTATGAAGTCTATGTCGAGGGCAAGCTGGTAGGCACGCATGGTTCCTGGCTGGATCGCGACCACGCTCCCTTCCCCCGCCCACAGGTGTTTCGGGTCCCTTCGGGCCAGACACTGAAGATCGCGATTCGCAGGTGGACCAGCTCGACAGTTTTTCTGTATCGGTCACTTGCCCAAACAGGGATCTTGGCTCATGGCCATCCTCCTACGATTGGCGGGCTCTCCTTGTTGACACTGCAGGAGGAAAAGCACAAAGTCCAGTCTCAACTCGATTGGACACCCAATTGGCTTGGAAATATTCTCGTCCTTGGATGCGGGATCTTGAGTTTAGTCGCCTATCTTGAGAAGAGATCCCGACGAGATA
>JBIPMY010000576.1:0-3388 GCA_044376335.1 Bryobacter sp. | reverse complement strand
GCCGCGATGAGCGATGTGTTTTTTCGAGACCTCGATATTCCCCCGCCCGATTTCAACCTCGAAGTCGGTAGCGGCAGCCATGCCCAGCAGACGGCCCAGATCATGAGTAAATTTGAGCCCGTGTTGCTTGAATACAAGCCAGATTGGGTGGTGGTGCCAGGGGACGTCAATTCGACGATTGCCTGTGCTCTGGTTGCTGTGAAACTCGGCTTCCGCGTGGCTCACGTTGAGGCCGGTCTGCGGTCCTGGGATCGATCGATGCCAGAAGAGATCAACCGCATTCTTACCGACCAGCTTTCCGATCTGCTGCTCACGCCCTCGGCCGAAGCGCAGGTGAATCTGGAGCGGGAAGGCATTGATGCCTCGCGCATCCATTTTGTTGGAAACATCATGATTGATTCGCTGGTTCGGCTTCTGCCCCGTGCAGAACTGAACTGGCCCACCCTGGCTGGCAGTCTTGCGCTGGAGTCTGGTGGCTTTATTCTTGCTACGCTGCACCGCCCTTCGAATGTAGACGACCCGGCTACGCTTCTACAGATTCTGAATGCTCTCAACGAGCTGGCCGCGTCTCATGTTGTGCTTTTCCCCGTACATCCCCGTACCCGCCAGCGCATTGCCGGTATCGCAGGCTTCGAGCCGCGCCCGAATCTCCGCCTGATCGACCCTCAGGGCTACATGGACTTTCTCGCCTTGCAGCGTCACGCCAAACTGGTTGTCACCGATTCCGGAGGGGTGCAGGAAGAAACCACCTATCTCGGTGTGCCCTGTCTAACGGCCCGGCCGAATACGGAGCGCCCGGTGACGATTACCCACGGCACCAATTCGCTGGTTGCCAGCGAGACCGGTGCCCTGATTGAGGCCGCCCGCGCCAAACTCTCCACTCCTCCTCCAGCCGACCACAAACCACCGCTCTGGGATGGCCACACTGCTGAACGCATCATGGCGCTGCTGGCCGATTAGGCCCTACAAAACACTCTCTTTGCTGCGTGAAAACACCACATCAAACCGTTCTTTCAAAATACCTTCCCTGAGGTGGGCCGTCGCCCTGCCGTATTTTTCCGGATACAGGTACGCATCGATTGAATCTTCGGGCAGACAGAACATGCGGAATCCTGCATTGCCGAATATTGCGATCAAGCTCAGCTGATCCTGCTCACTCATGAGCGCAGGGCTAATTTCCATGAGAATTTCTGCTCTTTCGGGCAGAAGCTCCAGCAAGGGCACCATGCCCCTGGACACCAGCATCTCCGCCCCTTCTACGTCAATCTTGATCATTCGGATACGGGAAATATCCTCAAGTTCAAGCCACTGACCAAGTGGCCGGGCCTCAACAATCTCTTCGGCCTCCGCCTCGTTGTTGCGGATCATCGACGCGAGGCCGCTGTTCGTTTTTGGGCCTTTAAACAAAGTCACTTGCCCAGGCTGGTCTGATACCGCTCCCCAGATTGGGTGAACTTGCTTCATGCCGTTTCTGCTAATGTTTGCCCGAAACTTAGCGAATGTTTCTTCGGATGCTTCGATCGCGATCACTTTACCCTGGGGACCAACCCTTTGCGCCCCAATTAGTGTCAGGTAGCCAATGTTTGCACCTACATCCACGAACACATCCCCGGGCTGCAAACTTTTTTGTATGAAACCACAAACAGGCGGATCCCAGATCCCGAAGTAGTAGAGGTAGCGCTGAAGCACATCAACGGTGCTACCGGCCATGAGTAGGCCAGTTTCAGAAGGGACCTCAAACGGAAAATCTCTCCAGCACAACTTTGGTTCAATTAGCCGCTTCCATAGGAATGGGCGCAAGGAAGGAATTGTCTGGCAAAGAAACCGGGACAGCGGGTTCAATATTGAGACGAGAACGGTTATGAATGGAGATGATTGTGGGGGCATGAAAGTTTTGAACTGCCTGTTCAGTTTAACGCTATCAGAGAGTTTCTCTGGACCATCGGATAGTTCGGAGACGTAGTAAAAGTTTATAGAAAGGTCATCTGAGACCTCTACGGCTTTACACGCCGGCTTATGTAAAGGGCAAGCCACTCCCGTTCGCGCTCAGTGAAAAAACCTGCACCAAACAGCGCAACCGGATACAAGCCCAGACAAAACAGCGAGATGCCCCACATCTGCAATCCCTTCATCTCCGGTATTAACATATTCGCCACTAAACTAGTGCTGCTCGCCAGCCCGATCTGGCCCAGCCGCACCCATTCCACAGGAAACGGCAAATTTCTATACATCCAAATAATTAACCCCAACAGTATTAAGCTGAAAGTGGCTAGTGTCGCCACGGCTGCTCCCAAAGCCCCGTACTTCGGAATTAGTGTGGCGTAACCGACAATACAAACCGCTGCTCCGATAACGTTGACCATCGAATCGACCCCCGGCGTTCCCAGTACTAAAAACAGACAGCGCAAGAAATCCCCGATTGATCTAATAAAGTAGCAGAGCACCAGAATTGGAATGAAGGCAATAGCATCTAAATATGACGGTGAGGCAAAGCTCCTAATCACAGGTTTCGACAGAACTACCAGCCCTAGTCCTACAGCTGTCAACGTCGCCAGTAAGTAAGTCAGGGTTCGTCCAATCAATTGCATGCCGCTTTCCTGTTTTGCCAAGTTCACCACCTGAGTCACCCAGTAGCTCTGAAAAGAGCTATAGGCGACACTTAGCAGCATCGCGAGCTTGTAAGCCAGAGAGTAGATGCCAATAGCCTCCAAACTCGTATAGTTTTTCAGAAAGAAGCGGTCACCGAAGTGAATCGTAAACTGAGCTAAAGCGCCCAATGTTTGCGGAACCGTGATTCGTAGCATCTCGACGAACAAGTTTCGATCAAAGAACAGCCCAACTCGTTGGCGAAACAGCCACCCCAATACCGCAACCGCAAGGACAGCGCTAACAAGACTACTCCACACCACACCTAAGGCTTCCAATTTAAAATAGGCGAGTAGCGTAAACGATATACAAACGCCAATCACAGTTCGCCCCAAAGATGCTATTAAGAAAAGTTGGGTTGCATTTGTACTTCTCAGCCACGCAAACAGTGCTTCAATCACGAAACTGATGCCTAGTCCAATGAAAATTAATTGGAAATAAGGATGTGGCGCGGGTCCATCAAATAACCAGCGGTCCAACCAAGGCGTTGCAGCCAAGCCCAGCAGGGAGGCAAATAATCCAATTATCCCCGCGCCAAGGACGTTCGTTGATAATGCCGCACGATGCCCCTGCTCGCTACGCTGCTTTCCATAAATATAGAAAAGCGTTGACGCAAAGCTAGATCCCAAAAGTACGCTAGTCAATGAAGAAATATTTTCCAACAGATCAAGCAGCCCGTAATCGCTCGGTCTTAGAAAACGCGTGTAGATCATCAGCGTCGCCAGGGAAAGAAGCCGCTGAC
>JBIPMY010000186.1:0-11242 GCA_044376335.1 Bryobacter sp. | reverse complement strand
ACTACCTGATTCTGCAAGCAGAAGACGAACTAGCCGCAATCGGTATGGTGATCGGTGCTTCCTGGAATGGAGCACGATCCTTTACATCCACAGCCGGCCCTGGTATCTCGCTGATGAACGAGTTGCTTGGCCTCGCCTACTATGCCGAAATCCCGGTTGTCGTAGTGGATGTGCAGCGTGTCGGCCCTTCGACTGGCATGCCTACGCGCACGCAACAAGGCGACATTCTGGAATGCGCCTATGCTTCTCATGGCGACACTAAACACATCCTTTTGTTTCCGGCTGACCCCAACGAGTGCTTCCACATGGCGATCCAGTCTTTTGATCTGGCAGAGCAATTCCAGACTCCGGTAATGCTGCTCTCTGATCTCGACATTGGTATGAACGATTGGGTTGTGCCACGCCTGGAGTGGGACAATTCCTATCGCCCGAATCGCGGCCGAGTGCTGGATTCAGAGGGTCTTGCCAAGATTGCGAAGTTCCAGCGCTATCACAACGAAGACGAGAATTTCGTTCCAGCCCGTACGCTGCCTGGCGTGGATTCCAAGGGTGCCTACTTCGTGCGTGGCTCGGGCCACAACAAGTATGGCGTCTATACGGAGATCCCGGCGGAGTATCAGGAAGTGATGGATCGACTGCTCAAGAAGCACTCGGCAGCAGCCAAGTTTGTTCCGGCCCCGATTGTTGAAAAGCGCGAAGGCGCGAAGTTCGGGATCATCTCGATTGGCGGCTGTGATCCTGCTGTGCGTGAAGCCCAGGACGTGCTGTTTGCCCAGGGCGTGCCAGCCGACTATATGCGGATTCGGGGCTTCCCATTCCCTGAGAGCGTGGAGGAATTTCTGGCCTCGCATCCTTTTACCTTCATCGTCGAGCAGAACCGCGATGCTCAGCTCAAATCACTGTTGACACTGGAAACCAGCATTGCCAAAGACAAGATGAAGAGCCTGCTTTTCTACAGCGGCTTCCCGTTGAGCTCTGGCCATCTGGTGGAAGAAATCCTGAAGGAGATCGCCTAAATGCCGTCGATCACAAAACCGATTGCTGCACATCCTACTGCGCTACGTAATGCACTTGGGCTGACCGTTCGCGATTACGAAGGTTCGATGTCCACGCTGTGCGCGGGTTGCGGCCACGATTCCATCACCGCTGCCATTATTCGGGCTGTATGGGAACAATCTATTCCTCCACATCTCATCGCCAAGCTCTCCGGCATTGGCTGTTCTTCAAAGACTCCAACCTACTTTGTAGGTGGGGCGCATGGTTTCAATTCAGCGCATGGCCGCATGCCCGCGATTGCCGCTGGTGCGATTGCCGCAAACCGGGATCTCACCTATATCGGTGTCTCAGGTGATGGCGATTCTTTGTCGATTGGGCTTGGGCAATTGTGTCATGCCATTCGTCGCAACCTGCACATGATTTATGTGCTTGAGAACAACGGCGTCTACGGCTTGACCAAAGGGCAATTCTCGGCCTCGGCCGACATGGGTTCGAAGAGCAAGCGCGGCGAAGTAAATCGTATGGCTCCGATTGATCCGGTGCGTTTGGCTTTGACGCTTGGTGCCACTTTTGTTGCTCGCAGCTTCTCTGGCGACAAGGAACAATTGGTGCCCATTCTCAGGGCTGCAATTGCACATCGTGGCTTTGCCCTGATCGACGTTGTGTCCCCATGCGTTACGTTCAATGACCATCCTGGCTCAACCAAGAGCTATCTGCACACTCGACGCTTTTCGCAACACATGATTGAGGCGGACTACGTGCCCAAGGCTGATGAGATCGTGGCCAACATCACTGATGCCGGCACTACTGCTGTAAAGATGCACGATGGCAGCACGGTGCTCTTCCGGTCTGTGCCCAAAGACTACGATCCTACCGATCGGGCCAAGGTATCGGCTTATCTCGATCAGCATCAAAACGAGGGCCAGGTTTTGACAGGCCTGCTTTACATCGAGAGTGACTCGGCAGATCTGCATCAGGCGAACGATACATCAGAGACTCCGCTGCGGGATCTTCCTTACGAGAAGCTCTGCCCCGGGGCTGATGCGCTCAATGCGCTGCAGAACGAGTACCGCTAGCTCCTTAGTGATCAGCGACTCCACCATCCGGGAAGCGCAATTGCTGCCGGTTGTGCGGCTGATAGGGCCGTAACGCAGCTACTTTTTCATCGAGGTTGACGCCAAGCCCCGGACGATCCGGGGCTTCGGCAAAACCTTTTTCATAGCTGATTCCGCCGCCGTAGAACAGGTCTTTCCAGTACTGCTCGTTGCCACGATGGGTGATCTCCTGGATGGCAAAGTTAGGCGTTGAGAAATCGACATGCAGCGAGGCCAGTGTGCTTACCTCACTCTGTGGATTGTGCGGTGCGAGTTCAATACGATAGGCCTCGGCGATAGTGGCAATCTTCTTCATCTCAAGGATGCCGCCGCAGTGTACGACGTCGGGCTGGACGTAGTTCACAAGGTGACGCTGACAGATTGGCGCAAAGCCATATTTGGTGAAGAGACGCTCTCCAGTGGCAAGCGGAATTCGGGTTGAAGCTCGCAGTTGAGCCAGTTCATCCAGGTCTTCGATCTGCGTAGCTTCTTCGACAAAGAAAGGCCGATACTCTTCGGCTCGCTGGCAGAAGTCGATTGCCATTGTGGGAGTGGTCTTGCCATGTACGTCGATGCAGATTCGGAAGTCTTCGCCGACGGCCTGCCGCACTGCTTTGAGATTGGCAATGCCCTCGCGTACCGATCGCACAGGGTCGATCACGTCGCCTTGTGTTGTGATGAAGGCGGCTTTGCAGCCCGTCCAGCCCTCTTGCTTTGCCTGCAACCAGGCTTGCACGTAAGCCTGCGGTGAATTGCCACTCGCATGGACGTACATCTGAACACGATCCCTTGCACGGCCGCCGAGCAGCTTCCAGATGGGTTGGCCCAAGGCTTGACCCAGGATGTCCCACAAGGCAATTTCGACAGCGCTGATGGCAGAGTTCAGAATCGGGCCACCGCGCCACCGGGGCCAGCGGTACATGGCCTGCCAGTGCATCTCGATGTCTGCGGGATCACGGCCCACCAGGTATCGCTTGTGCTCTTCAATTGCAGCGGCGACTGTGGCCTCCTTGCTTGTGACGGATCCTTCGCCAAGACCTGTCAGCCCCTGATTGGTGTAGATCTTCACAAAGACATAATTGACTCCGTTGGTGCCTCCACGATTGACGATGAAGGTTTTCAGGTCGGTGATCTTGAGGTTGAGAGGCTTTGCCTTTTCGCGGGCTTGTGCCAACAGTCCTTCAGAGGAGCAAAGAGCAGCGACGCCCGCAGTGGCAAGGCATCTGGCGTTATCAAGGAAATCACGTCGAGTCATGTTAGGGATTCTATACGCAGCCAATGAATTTGCATAGAATCGAATGCCAAGAGGTGATTGGGATTGATAACACCAAATTCGCGTCGCAGCTTTATGGCATTGGCTGGCGCCTCGATTGCAGCAGCCTCCAAACGCTACCGGGTTGCCGTCATAGGTCACACAGGCCATGGAAACTACGGCCACGGCATCGACACTGTCTGGCGTGCTTTCGACAACATGGATCTGGTTGCGATTGCCGATGCCGATGCTGCTGGCAGGGCCTCAGCGGCGAAACGTACTGGTGCCACAAGGGCCTACAGCGACTACAGGGAGATGCTGAGAGAAGAGAAGCCCGAGATTGTCGGGATCGGTCCACGCTGGACCGATCAGCGAGTCGCTATGGTCAGCGCTGCCGCCGAGGCTGGCGCACACATCTACATGGAGAAACCCTTTGCGGAGAATCTCGCCGACGCCGATCGTATGGTGGCAGCAATAAGACACAACAAGGTAAAGGTCCAGATTGCCCATCAGATGCGGACCTCGCCCTTTGCCCTGAAGGCGAAGGCTTTCATCGAGGCTGGCGAGATTGGTGAAATTCAGGAGATCCGCTCGCGTGGCAAGGAAGACAAACGGGCGGGCGGCGAAGACATGATGGTGCTTGGTTCGCACCTCTTTGACATGATGCGCTTCTTTCTCGGCAATCCGGAATGGACAACGGCCCACGTTACAACCAATGGCCGGGAAATCGGGCCTAGCGATCAAACGAAGCCCACTGAAAACATCGGCCCGGTAGCGGGTAAACAAATCAGTGCAGTCTTTGCTTTTTCTGGTGGGGTTCATGCCTACTTTTCATCGCGTGCCGTTGCCGACACACACCCGCTTCGTTTCGGTACATGGATCTATGGCAGCAAGGGTGTGATCTTTTTGCCGAACGGAATTTACCCTGATGGTGGGCTTCATATCCTGCGCTCGCCGTCCTGGCTTCCTGACGCAAAGCACGCCTGGGAAGCGATCCCGGCAACGCCGGTTCCAGGATTTCGCAACGGGCCAGAGATCGCAAATGCTCTTATGGTGGCCGATCTGCTGCGTGCGATCGACGCGAACTCGAAGCCGTGTTGCAACGAAGACGATGGACGCTGGACCATCGCAATGATCGAGAGCGTTTATGCTGCCCAGAATTCGGGGAAGCGCGTGGCGCTATACAATTACCGTGACAAGGAGCAAGTTTCCAAATGACACCTTCAAGACGTGGTTTTATCGCCAGCGCAGCGGCAGTGCCGCTTGCGCAATCTGCCGCATCCGGCATTCCCACTCGTCCGCTTGGCAAGACGGGCGTTCAGGTTTCGATTCTTGGCCTTGGCGGCCATCATCAGGCTCGTCCTAAAGAAGAGAGCGAATCCTTCCGGCTCGTTCATGCCGCCATCGATAACGGCATCACCTTCATGGACAATGCCTGGGATTATCATGACGGCCGCGCTGAAGAAGTAATGGGTAAGGCCCTTGCAATGGATGGCTATCGCAAGAAGGCTTTCCTGATGACCAAAGTTTGTGATCGCGATTACGCGGGGGCGATGAAGCACCTGGAAGACAGCCTGCGCCGCCTGAAAACCGACGTGATCGACCTCTGGCAATTCCATGAGTGCAACTACTACAACGACCCTGAAATGTTGCAGGAAAAAGGTGGGCTGCGCGCTGCGATTGAAGCGAAGAAGCAGGGCAAGATCCGCTTTATCGGCTTCACCGGTCACAAGCACCCTCGCATTCACCGCAAGATGCTGGCTCTGAATTTTGCCTTTGACGCCTGCCAGATGCCTAACAATGTGATGGACTACCGCTTCGAGAGTTTCCGCCACGAAGTAATGCCGGAGTGTGCAAAACGCGGCGTTGGGGTGATCGGCATGAAGGGTTGCGGCGGTGATGCGCGGATGCTGAAGGATGGCGTTGTAACCGTGGAAGAGTGCTATCGCTACTTCTTGTCCCAACCCATCAGCACCCAGGTTGTGGGCCTGGCAAATATGGAAGACCTCAATCGCGCCCTTGCCATGGCGCGTAGCTTCAAGCCCATGACTGCTCCTGAATTGCAGACGCTTAGCTCGCGACTGCGCGAAGTTTCAGGAGACGGCCGCTACGAGCACTTCAAGACCACACAGCGCTACGACGCCGCACACCATCGCAAACAGCATGGATTCGCTGAATGAGATGGCAGGTCTTCTTCCTGCTGGCTTGCACTGCCTCGGCTGAGGTCCTCTTCAAGGCCAATTTCGAGACGGGCGATCTGAGCGAGTGGAGCAAGACAGGTACCCGCGGCCAGAACGCGACACCGCGCAACATCCAGGTTGTCAGCGACATTGTTCAAAGCGGAAAATACGCCGGCAAGTTCACGATTCATGAAGACGATGTCTTCAACGCGCAGCAGTTGCGGGTACAGGTAGGAGGGCCCAGGATCACGGTTGAAGAAGGGTCGGATACTTACATGTCCTTCCACTTGTACATGGCCGACGCACCGAAGGATCGCGACAATTTTTTCTATTGGGAAGGCAACCCGCCACCCAGATACAACAACGTGATGACGTGGTGGGTTGAGCCCAAAGAAGGCGGCACATTAATCAAATACGGCACAGGAAATCTTGGCCGCAATGGCACGCATTGGGAGGCTGACTTCACAACAGGCAAATGGCATCACCTGGCCATGCACATCCATTGGTCTGAAGATGGAGAGAAGGGCAACACGCGCCTGTGGTTTGACGGAGTTCTGGTGCTGGACAAGAAGCTGAAGACCAAAGGCCCGGAGGCAGTTTACTTCTGCCAGCCCGGTATCCACCGCAGCCCTCACAAGCCCTCAGTGGATACGATCTACTTCGACAACTTTATCCTTGCCGACAAACTCGAAGACGTCCTGTTGCCTAGTTCAAGATAAAGGCCCACATGGTGTCGCCGGTGGCGACTGTAAGGTATTGATGGCCGTCAAGCAGAAAGGTTTGCGGCGCATTCGTGATGTTGCCGATGCGGGCGTTCCAAAGCGGCTTGCCTGTCTTTGCGTCGTGCGCAACCAGATTGCCCATGCCGTCGCCTGCAAAAACAAGTCCGCCAGCTGTGGCCAGGATACCGCCGCCACCGCCGTTGCCGTAGTAGCGATGCCGCCACACAACTTTGCCGGTGCGGTAATCGATGGCGCTCAGATAATTGCCGCCGGTGCCGACGCCAACTTCTTCTTTACCGCCAAGACCCATCGAGCCGCGTGGATCAATGTCGGTCAGGTAGAAGAGCGAAAACCCGTTGCCTTCCGGCACATAGAACAAACCGGTGTCGGGAGAGTAAGCTGGTGGCTGCCAATTGACAGTGCCATCTGATGTTGGGGAAACCAGCGCACCACCAACAGTTGGATCCTTTATCGGATCATGTTCTGGCCCGCCAAACTTGTTCAGCCCCTTGGCCCAGTTGGTCCATTGCCCGTATTTGGCAGTTACCAGGCGCTCTCCGGTGACACGATCGAGAGTAAAGAAATAACCATTCCGCGCAGCAGTCAATACAAGCTTGCGCATCTTGCCGTTGAAGGGGGCATCTACCAGCACAGGGGTCTGAGCGGAGTCGTAATCGTGCATGTCGTGTGGGGAGGTCTGGAAGTACCAGGCCATCTTGCCGGTGTCGACGTTGATTGCTACCAGCGAGCAGGTGAAGAGGTTATCACCCTCGCCACGTTTGCCGGTGGTGTAGGCAGGAGTGGGGTTGCCCGTGCCAATGATGTAGAGCTTCGTTTCTGGATCGTATGCCCCGGGAATCCACGTCTGCGCGCCACCGTGGCGAGCGGCATCAAGGCTGGCCCAGGTATCAAGGCCGGGGTCGCCCTTCTGCATCGGCACAGTGTAGAACTTCCATTGCAGATCGCCGGTCTCTGCATCAAAAGACAACAAGAAGCCAGGCGAGTCGATATCGTTGCCGGTGCCGACCAATACGTGGTTGCCTACGACAATCGGCGCTGGGGTTGAAAAATAGCCCTGCTCGAGATCAGCGATGGTTTTGTGCCAGCGCTCTTTGCCCGTTTTGGCATCAAGCGAAACAAGGTAGTTATCTGGCGTCTCCATGTAGAGATAGTTGTTCCAGATGGCCATGCCGCGATTGCCGATATGCGTGCCGCCACGGGTCTTCCAGTAGTAGTGCCACAACTCGCGGCCATCACGCGCATCGACGGCCCAGGCATTGTCCGGCATTGTGAAGTAGAGCGTGCCGTCAACGGCAAGAACTGAGGCCTTGATCGTGCCGCCACCGGCGGCAAGTTCGCCAGTGCCCTCACCACCAACAATCAGCTTGGTGGGCGGGCCACCGCCAAAGCGGCCGCGTCCAGCACCCGCAGGCGGAGGCATGCCCGGTGTGTAGCGAACGCTCCAGGCCAGCGAAAGATGCTTCACCGTCGAGGTGTTGATCAAGTTGAGAGCACTGAATCTACGTCCCGAATAATCGCCGTTATAGGTGGGCCAGGAATCCTTGAGTGGCTTGAGCAAGTCTTCAGGCGCAACACCACCGCCCTGCGCAAATAAGGCTACAGAGCCTGTCAGGAGAACGAGGAATTGGAGGAACTTCATTGTAGGGTCACCAGATAAGCGGTCACGTTATGTACATCTTTGTCGGTATAGACGGGAAGCAGTTCGCGGTGTGGCGTCAAAGGATCGTTCACCACTACCTTCGGCAGATCCCCATCGCGACGGAAGGACTTTGCCGAGCCATCGGCAAGCTCCAGCGTTACCACGAAATCATCGATTCGAAGCAAACGCCCCGTAACTGGTGCGCCGCCTTTAGCTGGGGTGACCGTTACCGTCACCATGCGGCGAGGAGAGTCGCTGGGTGCACCTGCCCCGCCTCTGCCTGTTCGCCCGCCTGCTACCCAGGTATTCTGTAGTGCTTTCGGATCTTTGATCCGCGTTGCGATTCCTTTCAGGTCTCCCGTTGTCGAATGGCAACTGACGCACTTTGCTTCAAAGTACACCTTGCCCGCATCTGCGTTTCCAACCAGAATGGTTGGCGGTTCCTGAGAGCTGGGCGGCTTGCCCTGGCCGCCAATCGTAGAAAGCACAGTCCGCACATAGGCTGCCACGGCATGGGCATCTTCAGGGCTCATCGGGATCGCCGGCATCCCTCCGCTCTGCAGACTGCCTTGAATGACGGGGACAATCTTTTCACCCTCACGGTCGCTGAGCGAAAGTTGAGATCGCAAGAGGTTAGGCCCGCCCATGTCTCCACCCCGCAAGTCCGCACCGTGGCAACCCCTGCAGGAGATTCCGTAGATTCCCTTGCCTTTCGCCACCTTTACCGGGTCTTCTGCTGCCCTTTGCTGGCCGGGAACAAATCCACCCTGACGTCTGGGTGCCTGGCCGGGAGGCTGAGCCCAAGCGATGCTGGAAGCAGCAAGAGCCACTGCCAGATTCAATGCAATTCGATACTTCAGACTCAACATGAATACCTCATGAAAAACACCTCATTGATGACATCATGGCATGCTGCGACCTTTCAGGAAAATCCATCGACCCAAACCCAGCAACAACGCCGACCCGCCAAAGATCTTCCCTTCATAAAGCCAAACATTGTGGATGTCTTCTGTTGGCAATATCGAGAAGGCGAGTGCAATCAGAATTACAACAATGCCAGAGACCGGCGCCCAGCGCAGCCCCGCCTTCCAGGCGCTGCCAAAGATATAGAGAAAGGGCGGAAAGCTGCCGAGTACCATCATCGATACGAGTTCCTGATAAGCCGCCCGCATCGTGTCGCCCAATTGCATCAACAACAACAGAGCCGTCGCGGTGCCTGCCAGCGCGAACACAGATACATGGGGTGTTTGCCACTTCGGATGAATGCGTGCGAATGCTGAAGGCAAAAGCCCGTCACGCCCTGCCGCGTAGCTCAGCCGTGCGGTTGCCGAGACGATGCCGCCAAGCTGGCCCAGCATACTCATCACCGAAAATACAGCAAACATGACAGGCAGCCAGAACCAACCCAGCGATGTGGCACCGACTTGAGCTGCCTGCATGATGCCAAACAAAACGCTGGTGTCCTCCGGCTTCTGTAGAACGAGGATGGCAAGTGTTGCCACGCTGTAGAAAAGTACTCCCCCAAGCCCAGCCATCCAGCCAGCCCGGCGAATGGTTTTGCCAGGCTCTCGAATCTCTTCGCCCATCATTCCCAACAACTCAATGCCTGTCAGGGCAAAAGCGATTTGCGACCAGAGATTGAGGGCATCGAGCCCCAACGGAGGCATCAGGTTCAAAGTTGTCGCCGACCCTTGACGCAAGAAGACAACCCCAGCGGCCAGCACCAGAAACAAAGCCATCAGCCATGTTGCTACGCTGGCTGCGTTCTGATTCCAGCGTCCGATCCGGACACCCAGAAGGTTGATCCCAACACCAGTCCAGATTGCAGCCACTGCCGCGCCGACGATCAGGATGCGGTTGTCGACCAGAGCGGGATCGATAGCGTAAGCGGCAATGCTGATGTAGGCCAGCGCGGCATTCGGAACCCAGCAAGCGATCCCAATCCAGTACAACCAGAAAGCGAGGAAGCCATGCCAATCTCCAAAGTCTTCGCGAGCCCAGACGTACTGCCCACCAGCCCCAGGCCGGCGTTCTGCAAGAGCGCCCACTGCCTGAGCGGTGGGCCCGACAAAGAACAGACCGGCGAGTAAAAACAGGGTTACAGACCCTGGCCCGGCATGAGCCGCAGTCGCTAGCCAGCGGGTACCGACAATGCAGGCGATCCCGAGCAGCGTCACATCACGCAGCCCCAAGCCTCGATTTAGTTGAGCATCTATAGCTATGTTGTCCAAATTTCTACCAAACCGCGAAGCGCTTGTCGCTGCGGGACTCGTCAGAACTCGAGTCGAAGAGCCACTTGAAGCTGCCGCGAACCAGTGGCTGTTTCTGCAATCCGCCCGGCGGAGCCAACTCGCCGGCCAGTGCTATCGAAAAGAAAGAGGTCTGCAGGTACCTGGAAATTGGGCCGGTTAGCCAGATTGAAGACCTCAGTTCGCAGCTTCAAGCTTACATTCTCCCGATTCCAGAGCGTCTTATGAATCGAAAGATTGGCAACCGCGAGGCCTGGCCCTTGCAAAGTGTTGCGGCCAAGCGTGCCGTAAAAGCCTGCTTCTGGCAGACCGAAGGCCAGCGGGTTAAACCACTGTGCCGGATCGCCCTGTATGACAGATTGACCCGGACTTCCAAGATAGTCGGGCCGTTGGCCGAGATCTGCTGTACCGGCTCGCAAACGCGCACGGTCATAGCCCACTGAAGGGTAGAACGCAGAGCCAGACTGCACCTGTACGAGCCCATGAACTTCGAAGCCGAATGGCAGCGTCGAAGATGCGTTCAGAGCAAACACATGGGGCAAGTTGAAATCGGATACTCCCCGGTTCATTCTGTAATCGAGGGGCGAAGACATCCGGTCTGGCGTTTGGAATTCATTAAAGATGGCACGCGATGAGTTGTCGATCGACTTCGAGAATGTGTACTTCATCTGAAGTCTGATCTTCTCGCGCCAGGAGGAGTTCAAGCCCATCTGCAGGCCGTGGTAGTTGGAGTCGAAGTTTGTGAGTCGCAAGCCCAACTGGCCTAGCGCGGGATTACGCAGGGGAGCGTCTGCAGCAAAAAACGACCGGCCATCCGGCAGGGTTCTGGGTACGGCGATATTGAAGTTGGACATCTGCCCCACCAGGTGCACACCGCGTGAACCTGCGTAGCCTATACGCAAAGCTGTTGCCTTTCCGATTTGATGTTCCAGGAAGAGCTGATACTGACCCGAGTACGGCTGGGAGGGGCGATAGTCGAGGCCATCGATGGCCTCGGTTAGAGTTGCGCCCGCGACGTTTGCAAAACCATTTGGAAATGGAGGATTCGTGATTTGGACCCGACGAAAAAATGGAGGCATTCTGGTTCCA
>JBIPMY010000187.1:0-11242 GCA_044376335.1 Bryobacter sp. | reverse complement strand
TGATAAGAATCGAGACTCGCTTCTTTAAAAATCTGAATCGAGTCCGGATCCCGGCGGCCCCACAACGAGGCAATTGCGTTGGCTCTCACTCTCGGGTCTGGATCTTTGAGCAACGCTACGCACTTGGGCTGTTGACGCAGCATCGAGCCCGCAAGCATAGCCACCTTGGACCTCAACCTCGGGTCTGGATGTTCACTCAATAATGTGAGTATTCCCTCCAGATGTTCGGCATCCACAGACTGCGACAAAATCTCCAACACACGCGTTAGCTCTTGTTTCGCAATCCAGGCACCGGAATGATCGATCTCAGACTTTACATTGGACACCAGATGATTCTGATAGCCAGCATCGTTCTTGCTCGCCACTCGTAGCATCCGAATCGAATCGTCAAGACTCAGCAGGTCTGCCGTGGCGACAAGCTGCTTCAAGCTGGATGCATCCTGCCGCAGGAGCTTCAATACAATTTGAGAAAAACTATTTCCCTGCCCGGATTCGAGTAGTTCGATTGCCTGCTTCAAAAAGTCAGCATGATGCTCGGTTTTCCACTGCTGCAGTTGCTCGTGCCCAAGCTTCGGACTTTCCGCGAAGACTCTCTCTAGTTCCTGGATCGAAAAACTCGTGTCTGCCACATGGCCCATATCGACAATGGGCAGACATTCTTGAAAGTTCTATCCGAGGAAGGAGAAGAAACCCTTTTTGCGAGGTTTTGAGGCGCCAACCAGCTTGCCGCCGCGCAGTACTGCCCCCGGGTTCTCCACAAAGAGGTATTTGGCCGTTTCTTCGCCCCACTTCCTGGAAACCAGCTTGAAGGCACTATCCATCACCGGTGGCCGGCGGCGCAAGTCATGCGCATCACTGGCGATGAAATGAACCATCCCTTCATCCATCAGCTTTTCGCTGAACGCCTTCGCTTTACTTCCAAACACCCCTTCAAGGCTCTGCCCGGTTACCTGAATCGAGCAGCCCATCTCTACCCATTCGGCCAACTCTTTGATTCGCATCTGGAGCAACAGATTACGCTCTGGATGCGTAATCACGGGAATCATCCCTGCCGAAAGCAAATCTCCAAAAATCTGCGAAGTTGTCTTGAGGATCAGCAGGTCTGAAAACTCCACAAGAATATAGGGCCCATTGGCAATGGTGTACTTGCGTGGATTTTTTAAGGCATCTGCAATGTTTTCGTATTGCAAATGAAAGTCACACCCCAGGTGCACTCTTACGCCGCTATCGTTGCGCTCCTCGAGCGCGGCTTTCCGCTCGGCAATCAGTTCGGGGTCAAAGCGATATTCGAGGTTCGCGTGTGGGCTAGCCACGATGTCTGTTGTGCCATGGCGGCCTGCCATGCGCAACATCTCAAGACTGATCTCGATATCAGGCGAGCCATCGTCCATTCCATAAAGGACGTGGCTGTGGATGTCAATCATCCCTCAGATAAACATCTCTTCGTCTTGCGTAGCATGCACGACGGCTGGCCGGCGGCTCTTGAACAAGAAACCGAAAGCACTTTTCACACCGGTAGTCAGGGCGCCAACCTCACGCAGTGGCTTGAGCAAACCTTCCTGCGTTGTATGTACCAGCGTCTGAACCTTTTCTACCGTTTCGCCCACCACCAACTCCATACGCTCCAACTGCACCTTGGCCCGGTCGCTGGCGTCGGTAACAACCGCATCAATCTTGGTGAGTTGCATCTGCGTTGTATCGAGAATCTCGTTGGTGCGCTTTGTAATCTCAAGCATCTGCTTGCGTCCATCATCCAGAGTCAGTTTGGCGGAATCGAGCGTAGCTTCGGCCTTGCCCAGCAAGGGCCGTGCCTCTTCATGGATCTCCTTCACCTTTTTGTACAGGCGCATCAATGTCAGAAATTGCCCCAACTGCGATAACGCACAGAGGGCAACAAAAACAATCAGGACGATCAAGATGGTTTGCATAGTCGAATCCGCCATTCCGGTTCTCTCCAAAAACTATCGGCTGAATAGAGAAATGACTCTATACCCCTTCAGATTCAGGTGGGTAGCTGCCATGTGCTTCGCGATAAGCCTGGCGGCCTGCTTCCACAGCAGCGGCTACCTGCTCACGTTGACGCATCACGGCTTCGCGGCCCCGTTCCACAAAATCAGTCGCGGTTTCGCGCACTTCGCCGGTCTTGCGCTTTACAAATTCGCGGCCCTCATCGGCTCGTCCCTTGAGCAGCGCGCGGGTTTCTTCACCTGACTTGGGTGCAAAGAGCAGCCCCACGGCCAAGCCAACTCCAATGCCCAGGAAAAAATAGGGCAGGTTATTTCTGTCTTCCATTACTGGATACCTCCTTAGGGGAACTACTGCCTTCAGTGTACATGCTAAGCTCCAATCGTGTCGTTTGGGAAAGCTCCAAAGCGTGTCGACGGTCAAGCACTGCAGCACTATGCTTCGATGCTGGTTGCACAGCGAGCCATGTCCAGCGGGGAGATGCGTCAAAAGCTTCGGTTGAAGGCGCTCAATCCGGAAGACATTGAAATCGTAATCGCGAAGCTTACCGAGTATGGGGCTCTTGATGACACGCGCTTTGCCGAAGCCTACGCCAGTGCCCGTAAGGAGAACCAGGGCTTTGGGCAGCAACGCGTGCTTCGCGATCTCAACAAGAAACGCATCGGCTCAGAAATGGCCAAAGAAGCAGTTGCCACTACCTTCTCCGGCACTGACGAAATTGCGCTCATCGAAGACTACCTGGCCCGCAAATTCCGGGGTAAGAACCTTCATGAGTTTCTTGGCGAACAAAAGAATTTCGCTTCAGCCTTTCGCAGGCTTCGCACTGCGGGCTACTCTGCCGGCAACACACTCAAGGTGCTACGACGCTATTCCACGCATGCCGAAAACGTCGATGAAGATTCACTCGAGCCAGACCCGGACTAACGCGCGCTCCACTCGCTGCAACCGCTTGCCTGCAGCTTGTACCGGCCGTTGACGAAGGGGGCATAGCTGCTCACCTCCAGGCGGTAAATTCCGTTGGCTGTAAGACTGGTTTCAATCGACGGCTGCTTGCCATCGGTATCGTCCTCAAAGGCAATGGTTTCCCCTCTTGGGCCGATCAGATAGAGAACACTATCAAAGCTGGACTCGGCAACATTCAATCGAACTCGCTGCCCCAGCCGCCCTTCAAACAAATAGACATCCGTATTGTGAAGGTCCCCCCGCCGGCCGGTCTTGCTGGAAGCGGAGCTCAACTCGCCTTCCTGCTCCGCCGGGCAGGCTGAAATCACTTTGGGCAACGATCCGGTATTGCCCGTGCTCGGGTCGAGTCGAACACTCAAAACAAAACTCCCCACCTGATTTGGAACTGCGGTTGTCAGAACAATCCGGTAAGTTCCCTTAAGAGGAAGCACAAGACTACCGCTTGCCGGCAGCCGGGAATTGAGCCCACCGCCACTGTCATCGTCCTCACCAAGATACAAACCGCCCGGACCATACAAAAACACATAAGCGTCAATGGTTCTTGAGCTAGCTTCAATCACTAGGCGTTGACCGGCGTCCGCTTCAAAGCTGTACTCTTTGACGAGATAAGGCCGCAGCGCACCTTCGAGCAAGCAATCACTGCTGGCCAGACTTGCGCTGACATCCGTACCCGGCGTAATCGTCTGCGATACGCACCTGGTGTTCTGCCGCACCGTTACGCGTTTGCCACCCACCAGCAGCGAAGCGCTCCGCTGCTGACCAGATTCATTACCCGCAGTCCGCAGCTTCACAACCCCACTTGCCGTATTACTCGAAGGCTCTCCAGCGCTCAGCCACCCTGGTAGATCCACAACATTCCAGGGCTCACAGGTGCTCGACCTGGCCACCTGAATCGAAATCGTAGATTCCTTCTCGGGCATCGTAAGCGTAGAGGGAAAAACGGTTGTCGTGCAGGGTGGACGCGGATTGGCTTCCGTCGTCCAGGTGATCGCATAATCTTGCGGAGACACAGCAAGGTCTTTCGATTTCACAACGATCTTCCACTTGCCGGGCTGCGGCTGATCCACTGCCACTTGCTCGACGTTGTCGCGAGTATTCACGCCGGCAACGGCATCGGCTTCGGCCTTCAGCGGATCAAGGGTAAAGGGCAGCCGTGTCTGCCCGTCAGGCCCTACCAGACTCAAGTCAAGATCATTCATCAATTGCTGCGATCGGCCAGCGGCGGCAGGCGGATCCGTCCAGGCCAGCATCACTCTCAGCGAAGGCACCGCCCCTACTTCAAACTCAAACTCTTTTGTTTCAGACGACCTCAGACTTTCCGTATTCCAGGTGTCTTCATCGATGGCTTTGACGGCCTTTAGCCCGTCCGGGACGCCGTAGCCGTAGCTGTAGTCTGGCCCCGGATTGCCGAGATCATTGGCCGTATTGAGCAGCAAGGCCCGCAACAATTCCGGTGACGGTGCTTTACCGTGTTTACTCCGATAGCGATCGATCAACAAAGCGGCCAGTCCTGAGACAGCAGGTGCCGACATCGAAGTACCCGACAGAGTTCGAGTGGTGTTCCGAGTCGAAGTGGAAAGCACATCCACACCGAGGGCCACAAGATCCGGCTTCACACGCCCATCCCGGCTTGGGCCAAAGCTCGAAAACACACTGATGGCATTTCCCCGGTCTACGGCGCCCACAGTAATCAGGTTCTTGGCATTATTGGGAGGCGGCAGAGTAAAGAAGCCGGCCCGTGCAAACATCGCACAGTCATATTGATCCCGATTGTTGCCAACCGAGAATACGATCGGAAATTTCTGCTCGTAGACGATGCGGTCCATCTCTCGCTCAAACGATGTGTAGGCACTAAAGAAACTACAGTTATCGGCATCTTCTTCCACTACCGCTGTCCATGAATTCTGAGCGAGGTCAGCCTGTTCATTGAGCTTGGCGTTCAGGTTGGCAGTAATGCCTTCAGACACTGTATTGAAAGCGAACGATACGAGTTTGGCCGCTGGAGCCATTCCACGCAATCTCACGTCGCTCGATCCAGCCGCTGCAACCGTGCCTGCCACGTGCGTGCCGTGAATGGCCCCAGCACCAGGCCTCACTTGTTTCAGCCGGTCGCCAAATTCCGGATGCGTGTCCACCAGATCGTCAACAATCGCTACGGTTGCGCCACGGCCATCGAGGCCAAATTGTTCCTGCAACTCTTTGGCCTTGATCTGCCCGGCGCTCTCGGCATTGCTGCTTCGTGTGAATGGTGGAAAAACCGGCTCAACAAATCGAACCCAATCCATGGCAGCCAACTCCATCAAATCTGCCGCTCGCAACTTCACAGTCAGACGTTCAAAGTAATCGCTGCGATCTACCAGTTGCGCCCCCATGCGGTCCAGTTCCCACTGCGCCTCATCGGCGGAGAGGTCTTTGTGGAAGTAAACGATCAGCTCAAGCGCCTCTTCCCCACGCACCTTCACTTGCGCCCACAACGGAGCCTTGCCGTCACGTAATGATTCACTGATTTTCTTGTTTACCGGCAAGGGCGAGGCAAAACTCGCAGCCGCAGAATTGCTCTCGGCAGAGACAATCCACTCCCCATCTCCCAGCGGCTCAACCACTCTGAAACCTCTGGCTAACAAAGTCTCCCGGTCTGCTGCTTTCGCAACTCGATGAACCCGTTCAGCCCAAAGTCCGGCTGCAACAAATAAGAGCAGAGCAATGCGGTACCACATGCCTTCGACGCTAACATAGGATTTGCATGGAAAAGCGCCTCACGGCACACGCTAAAGCCGCTGGTTGAGCGTCCAAACTCGCTCCAGGGGTCCTGGCGCAAGCGCTCGCCACGCTGCCGCGTGTCGATAATCCGAATGTTCTTCTCGGGTTTGAAACCTCCGACGATGCCGGGGTCTACAAGCTCTCGGAGGACTGCGCCCTCGTGCAAACCCTGGACTTTTTCACGCCAATCGTCGATGACCCATTTGAATTCGGAGCCATCGCTGCCGCCAATTCTCTCAGCGATGTCTATGCGATGGGCGGCAAGCCAATCACTGCGCTGTCGATCCTCTGCTACCCGGCCAAGGACGACATCGAAATCCTCGCCGCAATTCTAGCCGGCGGCTCATCCAAAATGCAGGAGGCCAATTGCGCCCTGCTCGGCGGCCATTCCGTTGCTGATGAGACTGTCAAATTTGGCTACTCGGTCACCGGCCTTGTACATCCCACCCGCTTCCGCGCCAATGCTCACGCAAAGCCCGGGGACATGCTTGTGCTCACCAAGCCACTCGGCACCGGTGTTATCTCCACTGCACTCAAACGCGGCCTCGCCCACCCCGATCACGTTGCAGCGGCCACCCGCTCCATGCTCACTCTCAACCGGGCCGCCGCCGAAGCAATGGACCCCTTCGACGTCCACGGCGTCACCGACATTACCGGATTTGGCTTCCTCGGCCACGCTCGCGAGCTAGCCCTCGCTTCAAACGTCACCCTCGTCATCGATTCAAACGCAATACCGGCGCTGCCAGGTGCGCTCGAAGCCATCGCGGCCAGTGCCATCCCGGGCGGGCTCAACAACAATCGGAACTTCGCCTCCACCGACGTTTATGCAGAAGCCGCAGTCGACCCCAACCGGCTCACCCTGCTCTACGATCCGCAAACCAGCGGCGGCCTGCTCATCTCGCTCCCGCCATCTGACGCCAAACGCCTAGTAGAATCGATACCTGCCACCATTGTTGGTGAAGTCAGTGAAAGAAAGGACAAAGCCCTCTGGGTACTTTGAATTACAACCCCATCATTGTTGCGCTCGACGTAGAGTCTGGCGCACAAGCCCTACACCTCATCGATCAACTCGAAGACAGTGTCGACTATTACAAAATTGGGATGGAGCTTTACGCTGCCGAAGGCACATCCATCGTCAGAGATGTTCTGTCACGAAACAAGAAAGTCTTTCTTGATTTGAAGTTCCACGACATTCCTGAAACAGTCAAGCGCGCCGTCAGCCGCGCGGCAGATCTTGGCGTTCACCTGTTGACCGTTCACGCATACCCGCAAGTGATGGCTGCCGCTGTCGCAGGTAAAGGCCAATCCGACCTGCAACTACTGGGAGTAACGGTACTCACCAGCCTCAGTGAAGAAGATCTAGTTGACTTGGGATATCCGGAAGGCACCTCAGTTGGCGCACTTGTCCGGCAGCGCGTCCAGCAGGGAATATCCGCTGGAATCGACGGCTTTGTCTGTTCTCCACTGGAAGCAAGGGCCGTACGCAGCCTTACTGGCCCTGACAAAGTCCTGGTTACCCCTGGAGTTCGCTCCGCTGGCAAAGACGCAGGCGACCAAAAACGCATTGCCACTCCGGCGCAAGCCCTCTCAGATGGGGCAACTTATCTGGTTATCGGTCGCCAAATTACACGTTCGAAAGTACCAAAACAAGAAGCGCTCGCCATCCTGAGTGAGATTTCCACAGCCTAAGCCTTAGAATCTATTCATTTTTTCTATAAGCCAATCCACTACGATTCGGTTGCGAATCTAACTCTATTCTGTTAAACCAGAAGGATTGGGTTGGCAACCACCGATCCAAAACAGGGGAAAGGATTTTTTAAAATGAATAGGACTCTAGTCGCTCTCTCGCTAGCGGTCTGCTTGGGCATGCCTGCCTACAGTCAGTCTCTTACTTCACTTTCAGGCGCAATTGTTGATCCTACAGGGGCTTCGGTTCCGGGTACAACGATTTCGCTTACCAATATTGATAACAACTCCAAACGCGAAAGCGTCTCCGACACAGCAGGCAAATACAGCTTCTCGGCCCTCTCGCCTGGAACCTACCGTCTGCTTGCCAAGAAGCCGGGCTTCTCAGACATTTCTGTGCAGCAGATTCGCCTGCTCGTCAACACACCGGCCACTCTTAATCTCACCTTTGAGACCGTCGGCGCTGTCGCCCAGACGATCGAAATCTCTGCAGAAGGCATCCAGCTCAACACTGTTGACGCTACTGTCGGAAATTCCTTCGGCACCAAACAGATCACCCAGTTGCCCTTTGAAGGCCGCCGCGCAGACCGTATTCTCTCTCTGCAGCCCGGTATCTCTTACATCGGCGATTCTGACACTGTCAACGGTGGCTCCAACACAGCTACCGATCGTGGCGGCGTCGTTAATGGCGGCAAGAGCGATCAGTCGAACCTGACCCTTGACGGCGTAGACATCAACAACCAGCAAACCCGCGAGCCTTTTAACGGCGCTCTCCGCGTTACCCTCGACTCGGTGCAGGAATTCCGCGTCACCACCTCAAACGCAAATGCCGATTCTTCGCGTGGCTCCGGTGCGCAGATCACCCTGATCACCCGGTCTGGCACCAACGAGTTGCACGGTGCCGCTTACTGGTTTGTCCGCAACAAGATGTTCAACTCGAACACCTTCTTCAACAACCTCACCACTGATGCCAGCGGCAGAGGGCTCCCTACGCCCAAGCTGAACCGGAACACCTTTGGCGGTCGTCTCGGTGGCCCGGTCATTAAGAACAAGCTCTTCTACTTTGCCAATTGGGAAGGTCAGCGCGATAGCCTCGAACAGTCTGTCATCCGCACCGTGCCGCGTGAGAACATGCGCAACGGCCAGGTGGACTACCTGAGCCTCGGTGGCACTCGCGTTTCCGTGCCCGGCACCGAACTCGTCAGCAAGATCGCTGGCGCAGGCTCGCTCAACGCTGCAGCCCTTGCTGTTCTTAAAGGGTATCCAGCTCCCAACGACTTCACCACTGGGGACGGTCTCAACACGGCAGGCTTCCGCTTCAACTCGCCCATCGCACGCCGCTTCAACACCTACGTCGCCAAGATCGACTACGTCATCAACGACAGAAACCGCCTATTCGCCCGCGGCCAGTTACAGAATGACAACGAAGGCGGTGCACCGCAGTTTCCAGGCCTCGCCCCGAACTTCGTCGACCTCAACAACTCAAAGGGTCTGGCCATCGGCTGGGATTCCACAGTCAATAGCTCCTTAATCTCATCCACCCGTTGGGGCCTCACCCGTCAGGGTCTGGAAACCTCGGGCGGTGGCAACTATGCCATCACTACCTTCCGTGGTCTCGACAACCCGGTTGGCCTCACCCGCTCGTTCCGACGATTCTCGCCCACCTACAACTTTACACAGGACTTCACCTGGACCAAGGGCAAGCACAACATCCAGTTCGGTGGCAGCATCCGAGTCTTCCAGAACGATCGTTCCAACTACGCCAACAGCTTCTTTGGTTCCACAATCAACTCTTCCTGGATGACCGCCTCGGGCGCAATCCTCAGTGCTCCTTGGACAGACGCAGCCCTCGGCAACAACCGCATCAATGCCGGTTCACGTACGTCATTCAACGATGCCACGGCAGCCATCCTGGGTCTTGTGACGCAGGTCACTAGCCGTTACAACTACACTCCAAACCCGGATGGTACGGTGAATGCACAAGCTCCCGGATCGCCGGTAAACCGCAACTTCCAGGGCGAAGAAGCAGAAATGTACATTTCTGACACCTGGAAGGCCACCCGCAACCTCACCATCACTGGTGGTGTTCGCTACATGCACTGGCCCGCAATCTATGAAAAGAACAACGTCCAGACCAGCACCAACATCCGGCTCAGCGATTGGTTCGACACCCGCATCGCTAACGCAGGCAATGGCCTCGCGGGCAACACCGGTTTGCCGCCAATTTCTTACCAGCTTGCTAACAAGGGCGGCCGTCCTCTCTATGACAACCTGAAGAACTGGTCACCGCGCCTCGCTATGGCCTACGCACCAGAAGCCAAGTCTGGCCTTTCGAAGTTCCTCTTCGGCGGCCCCAACAAGAGTGTCATTCGCGCTGGCTTTGGCATCTACTACGACGTACTCGGCTCAGGCCTGGTTCGCGATTTCGATGCCTCCGCCCTTGGCCTCTCCACCACTCTCAATAACGCTTCGGGCCGTGAAACCGTCGCTGGCGCTCCTCGCTATACCGGTATCTTCGGTATTCCGCAGCAGCTCGTTAGCGCTCCGCCCCCAGCCGTTTTCCCGGTGGTTCAACCCAATAACTTCGCGATCACGAATTCTATCGACGACAGGATCGCCGCTCCTTATACGATGCGCTACAACCTCACCGTCGCCCGTGAATTCGACAACGGCCTCAACATCAGCGTCGGCTACGTTGCCAGCCAGGGCAAGCGCACCGTGATGAGTGAAGACTTGGCCACTCCGCTCAACATTCGTGACCCGCAATCCGGCACGGACTACTATTCGGCAGCCACGGCCCTCACAGACCTGATCCGCCGCAATGTTCCCGTCGCTCAGGTCGGTCGTATCCCTTACTGGGAAAACATGACGCCTGGTTTTGCCGGTAATGGTTTGACAGCAACCCAGGCTGCCTACAACCTCTTCAGCGACTTCTTCCCTGACGCAACTGGTGCCGTTGAGAACTTTGATCGCTTCAGCGATCCTAGTGCCTCCCGGCTTGGTCCTTTTGCTTACTACAGCCGCCAGTTCTCTTATCTGCGTGCGCTGCGCTCTGTCGGCTTCTCTACCTACAACTCCCTGCAGGTAACAGCCCAGAAGCGCTTCCGGAGCGGAGACCAGTTTGGCGTCAACTGGACCTGGTCTCACTCGATCGATCTCGGATCCACTTCCGAAGACAACGCAACAGCCGGTCGCGGTGTCAGCATCAGCCCATACAACCGCTACCAGATGCGTGGTTCCTCAGACTTTGACCAGCGCCACAGCTTCAACGCCAACTACGTCTACGGCCTGCCATTCGGCAAGGGCAAGAAGTTCTTGTCTAATGCCAACGGCATCACCAATACCGTTCTCGGCGGCTGGCAGCTGGGCGGCATCTGGCGTCAGACTTCCGGCTTGCCGGTCTCTGTCGGCCACAACCGCACCTGGCCCACCAACTACAACCTCACCGGTAACGCAACACAGATCGATAACTTCGCTGACGGCACCAACAAGAACGCTCCGGCACCTCCCGGAGGCCGCTCTGGCCCGAACATCTTCGTCGATCCTGTTGCTGCCCTCAAGGCCTTCGGCTTCACCAATCCTGGTGAAATCGGCACTCGTAACCCGGTTCGTGGCGATGGTTTGTTCAACATCGACATGAACCTCGCAAAGAGCTTTGTGATTCGTGAAGGTCATGCGATCCAGTTCCGTTGGGAAGTCTTCAACATTTCCAACTCGGTTCGCTTCGACCCGCTCAACATCAACCTCTCGCTGGCAAACCCCTCGTCCTTCGGCCGCTACGCCGGAACCCTGGGTGGACCTCGCGTTATGCAATTCGGTCTCCGCTACGACTTCTAGTCGCAAGCGGTTTCTTATCGGGAAAAGGCGG
>JBIPMY010000185.1:0-11267 GCA_044376335.1 Bryobacter sp. | reverse complement strand
CATAAATTCTTCATCTATATGGAGTATGGGGTGATTCCTCGATTTCGTCAACAGAAATCTTTATCGTTTTGCTCAACTTGTTGATAATAAAACGATTATAAATCCATAGTTGTCGCTAGGGATTAAGTTAATTAAGCCATTGCCGGCCGGTGGATTGGCCGTGCTCGGCGAGATAGGACTGCATGGCGGCGGCGATCTTGGGGTTTTCCGAGCGGGCCATGGCTTCGAGAACGGGCCGGAGGAGTTCGACGTTTTCGGCGACGCTGGTGGCGGTCATGAGAGCGAGGTCTTCGCGGCCCATGGCGAGCATTTGCTCGATGGCGTCGCCGTCGTCGGAGAGGAATTCCTGGGCATAGAATTCGAGGGCCTGGGCTTCGGGCCAGTCTGGTTCTTTGCCGCTGTTGCGGAGGGTGTGGAGGAACCAGCCGCGCATATCGAAATCGCCGAGGATGTCGGCCCAGTCGTCGATGCCCCAGTCGGAGCCTTCGAGAAAGGGACCGGCAACGCCGGGAGTTTTAGCTTCGCGGGTGGAGATCATGGCGAGGAGATCAGTGATGGCGGGAGTATCGATGCGGTTGCGGAGGCCGGTATAGAGGCGGCCGAGAGTCTTGGCTGAGGCGGCGCGGACGAGAGAGCTTGGGTGATCGAGAAAGTGGAAGTAAGGCTTGGAGGCGGAGGTCCAGTCGGAGACGAGCCAGCGTTCATCGGGCCACCAGAACATGGCAGATTCTTCGTCGGTGAGGGCAACGGCGAGTTCGATAGCGGCGAGTTCGATATCGCCTTTGAGACGGCCCTGTCGCATGAGCCAGTAGATTGGGGATTGCGAGATGCTGCCCTGGCGGCGGGGTTGAGCGCGGAGGATGGCCCAGCAGAAAGCGCAGACGCGATCGTCGGATTGGGTGGCGAGCCAGGTTACGTAGGAACCGAGGAGACTTTTGAGATCGTCCTCTTCGATGGACTCGGACTGGAAGGGCCAACAATCGGTAAGAGCGATGGCGATCTGACGGCTGGCACCGAAGCGGAGGAGGGCAGATTCACCGGCGGTGAGCCAGGGGAAGGGATCGCTGGCGAGGCGTGCGAGGGTGCCGAGAGAGTCTTTCCAATGATCGGTATCCATGCCTGCGACCATCTGGCAAAGCCCGGCCAGGGCAGCGATTTCATTGGCAGAGGCCTTTTGGGAAACGAGTTGTTCAAGTTGGCGTTGGAGCGATCCTGCAAGCATCCCTATCAACGTATCGCAAGCGGAGTGGCATTGGGGCGTGCTATTATGAAATTCGGCTAACCGCGGCTTTGATTTAGTTGTTATTCACTCCTTTGTTCCTGGCTGCTATTAGAACCTTTTTTTTGAAAGCAACAGGAGTCTCCCATGACCAACCTATATGTCGGAAACCTTAGTTTCCATACCACTGAAGATCAGCTACTGGCTATCTTCCAAGAATACGGCGCAGTAGAGCGCGTGAACGTTGTTACCGATCGCATGACCGGCCAGCCCCGTGGATTCGCATTCGTCGAAATGACGAACCGCAATGAAGCCGAGAATGCCATTTCTTCCCTTGACGGCCGCGAGCTTGATGGCCGCAACCTGAGTGTGAACGAAGCACGTCCGAAGACCGATGGTCCTCGTGGCGGTGGCGGTGGTCGTCCTGGCGGCGGTCGTCCCGGCGGCGGCGGTGGTCGTCCTGGTGGCGGTGGCGGTGGCTTCCGCAAGGGTCGTTACTAAACAACAATGAAGTTTTCTGATCTTTCCTTATCCGAGGTTTTGCAGCGCAATTTGGCAGCTAACAACCTCATTCAGCCCACACCAGTGCAAGCCGGGGCAATTCCCCCAGCGCTTGCCGGGTCAAACGTAGTTGCTACTGCCCAGACCGGAACCGGCAAGACGCTTGCGTTCTTGCTTCCGATCCTGCAATCGCTCTCGCAGAACCCCGTAAAGGGAGTTCAGGCTGTCATCATGACTCCGACTCGCGAACTCGCGATCCAGATCCACGAGGCCTTCACCAAGATGGCCAAGGATACTGGATTGCGCGCGACGGTAGTCGTGGGTGGCCTAAACGAAAGCAAGCAGCTCTTCGAAATCCAGCGTGGCAGCCAGGTACTGGTTGCAACCCCGGGACGTCTGTTCGACTTCATTGGTCGCAAACTCGTCAAGCTTGGCTCGGTGAAGTTTGTCGTACTCGATGAAGCGGATCGTATGCTTGACATGGGCTTTTTGCCCACGATTGAGCAGATTCTGCAGCAGATCCCGATTCAGCGTCAGACCCTCTTCTTCTCAGCGACGATCGAACGCTCGATCATCCCGCTGATCGCCAAGCATGTACCGAACCCGGTGCGTGTAGAGATTGGCGCGACGACAAAGCCTGGTGTTGACATCGATCTTCATTTGTATGAAGTCGAAGGTCATCGCAAGCTTGGTTTGTTGCGGCATCTTCTGGCGGAGAAGACGGGATCCTTCCTGGTTTTCGCCCGCACCAAGCACTCCACCGATCGTCTGGCCAAGAAATTGGCAAAGACTGGCGTGAAGACGGCAGCCATTCATGGCGACCGCACACAGAGCCAGCGACGACAGGCCTTGGAAGGCTTCAAAGATGGCTACTATCGCGTACTCGTCGCAACCGACGTGGCCGCGCGCGGCATTCACGTAGATCACATCGAACACGTTGTGAACTTCGATCTGCCGCAGGCACCGGAAGACTTTATCCACCGCGCTGGCCGTACTGGCCGCGCAGGCAATAAGGGTACCGCGTCCACCTTCGCCACTCGTGGCGAGCGTGGTGCAGTACGCCAGATTGAGCGTGCGATCAAGACTTCTCTGCCACTGCAGGTTGTGCCGCATGAGCTTCCTCCTGATCCGGCTGATACGGGTGGTTTTGACGAGCAGGAATATCAACCCGCTCGTACGCCCTATGCCGTGAAGAAGGCGATCAAAGGCGCGTTTCAGCATTCACCGAAACCGAAGCATTCGTTTGTTAAGTCAAAGAAGCTGAAGTTTCAGGGTGCGAAGCCCGCTGGTCGCAAGCCAGCTTACGCTTAGGCCTGATAGTACAAATTAGTTGAAAAGGGCGAGCCTTCGGGCTCGCCCTTTTTACGTTTTGAGTTCAGGTTGGGTTGCGAACGATTTGCCCTGAATCTCGCTACGATGAAGTCATGGCACAGGTCCCCAATTTCGACAGAATCACCATTGAGCCTGGGAAGTGCGCTGGAAAGCCGTGCATTCGAGGGATGCGGATTACTGTTCGACGCGTGCTCGAAATCCTGATGACCTATCGTGATCGAGAGGAAATCTTTCGGGATTATCCGTATCTGGTTGAAGAGGACCTGCAGCAAGTTCTTCGATATGCGGCAGTTGCTGTTGATGGGGGATTCCAGAAGATATGAATGACTGCGCTGATTGAGCGGTTGGCGGCAGATGAGAAATTGCAGTCGCCAGTTGTGCCTTGGGAGCAAGTCCTATGTGAGGCAGATTTTGTCTGGTCACCGACCGATTACTCGAGAGGCGGCCGTTAAGCTGGCCGACTTGTTTCAGGTTCGTTTGCGGAGCTTTATCTGGGCTTCGTCATAGTATTTGATGGGAACGCATCTGCAGACGAAATTGCTGGCGCCGAAGACGTTGTGGACTCGGGCGGTTCGTTTGGGAAGCAGTTTGCTTCGCGGGTGAATGTGCGATCCCACCACGGGGATGACGGTGGGTGGGTTGTTCATCAATTTGAAGAGGCGGCTAGGGAAGGATTGGTATTTGGCTTTCGCCTCAATGGGCATAACGTGTTAGGCGAACATGATTCGCTTCTGCAGAAATCAAGCTAGATGCGGACGCCGGCTCACATGTTTTGGCCAGTCGTGCGTAATGCATTGAGAATTATGTTTGCAAGCTCTATTGGGTTAGCTTCGAGTGGCACCATGTGTCCACATTTGCCAAGGAAGATTGCTTTGGTGTTGTATGCTGATGCTGTCGATTCCGTAGACACCTGAGAGACCATGAAATCTTCCCCACCGCCAATCACTGTTACGGGGCAGTTTACCGCTGCTGGGTCTGGCAAGATCGTGTTCATTTCATTACCCGCGCGCCATGAATCTTCTTGCGATATGGACATAAACATGCGAACAAGTTCATCCGGGGTATTGGAATGAAAAAGGAGTGATCTTGTGACTGCTTCGTTTCTGTAGAGGCGCTTGAAGCTCCGCTGCAAGGAGGCCATTAAGAAGGTCCAGAAATGCTTGCGCGCCATTCTAGTTCCATCAGCCTTCATTCCGTAAACTGGCGAGGAGGCAATCAACACGGCGTGATGCAACTTCCATTCTGTTGCGAGCAGTTGCGTAATCAATCCGCCCATTGAGTGACCGATCACAACTTTAATGGTTGGAAAGTGCTGTAAAACGCTACAAGCGTCGGTTACGTAGTCTCGAATCCCTGCATTCTGAAGTTCCTCAATGCCGTGGCTGTTGCCATGACCTCTCAAGTCAACCGCTGCACTCCCGACACCGGCATCAGACAGAGCCTGCATCAACGGAAACCAAATCTGAGCGGATTCCGTACATCCGTGAATGAAGAGAATCTGGGGGTGCTCAGTGGATACTGCAGCGGCAAGTGTTGGTAAATTTGAGCGATTTATGAATGTGGAAACAAACATTGGAACCGTATGGGGAAGATGGATTCACAGAAATTGCACAACATTGTGGCGCGCCGAATCGTTTCCACTTTAGACCACCGGGAGGAGTGAAAGTTTCCCGCCCCACAAGGCTATCTGTTCAGAAGGTACCATCTGGAGTCCTGAGGCGGCCGGGAAGTTGGCCGCCTATTTTCAGGTTAGCTTGCGGAGCTTTATTTAAGCTTTGGCGTAGTCTTCGATCGGGACGCAACTACAGACGAGGTTGCGGTCGCCGTAGACGTTGTCGATTCTTGAGACGGGGCACCAGTACTTGTCGACTCTTGCCGTGCCTTCGGGGAAGCAGCCTTCTTCGCGGCTGTATTTGCGGTCCCAGGTTGCCGCTACCAAGTCGTGGACGGTGTGGGGGGCGTGGCGAAGTGGGGATTCCGTGATCGAGAGCTTGCCGCTTTCTACGTCGGCAATCTCTTTGCGGATCTGGATCATCGCGTCGCAGAAACGGTCGAGCTCGATTTTCGATTCGCTTTCGGTGGGCTCGATCATCAGAGTGCCAGCTACCGGGAAGCTCATGGTTGGGGCGTGGAAGCCGTAGTCGATCAGGCGCTTGGCGATGTCGTCTACAGTTACTCCGCAGCTGTCTTTGAGGGGACGTGGATCGAGGATACACTCGTGGGCTACCCGGCCGTTGGCGTTCTGGTAGAGAACCGGGAATGAATCGGCGACTCGCTTGGCGATGTAGTTTGCGTTGAGGATTGCGATTTCTGTCGCATGCTGCAGGCCTTCGCCGCCCATCATCAGAATGTACATGTAGGAGATGGGGAGGATCGAGGCTGAGCCGTAGGGGGCGGCTGAGACTGGGCCAACGGGGGAGGTGCCGTTGTCGAGGAAGGGGTGGCCGGGGAGGAAGGGCGCGAGGTGTGCTTTGACGCCGATGGGGCCCATGCCGGGGCCGCCGCCGCCGTGTGGGATGCAGAAGGTCTTGTGGAGGTTGAGGTGGCTTACGTCGGCGCCGTAATCGCCAGGGCGGGAGATGCCGACTTGCGCGTTCATGTTTGCACCGTCGAGATAAACCTGGCCGCCGTGGGAGTGGACGATTTCGCAGATCTCTGAGATGCGCTCTTCAAAGACGCCGTGGGTGGATGGGTAGGTGACCATCAGAGCCGCCAGCTTATCGCTGTGGAGAGTTGCTTTGGCGCGGAGGTCATCGACATCGACGTTGCCTTCGGAATCGCAAGCGACGACGATCACTTCCATGCCAACCATTTGAGCGGAGGCGGGGTTGGTGCCGTGGGCGGAGCTTGGGATCAGACAGACCGTGCGGTGCATGTCGCCCCGGCTGCGATGGTAGCCGCGGATCGCGAGTAGGCCGGCGTATTCGCCTTGTGCGCCGGAGTTGGGTTGCAGAGAGACGGCGTCGTAGCCGGTTACCGAACAAAGCTGGGCCTTGAGATCTTCGAACATCTCGTTGTAGCCGGTGGCCTGATCGAGCGGGGCGAAGGGGTGAAGGCTGCCGAACTCGGGCCAGGTGACGGGCATCATCTCGGCGGTGGCGTTGAGCTTCATGGTGCAGGAGCCGAGGGGAATCATCGCGCGGTCGAGCGCTAGATCGCGATCGCAGAGCTTGCGCATGTAGCGGAGGATTTCGGTTTCGCTGCGGTAACGGTGGAAGACCGGGTGGGTGAGGATTTCGCTGGTGCGGGCGGGGAGGGTGTGGGTTGTCGCCAACTCACTGTACTTGAGGTTGCCGCCGAAGATCGTCCAGATCTTCTCGATGAGTTCTGGAGTGGAGGCTTCGTCTAGAGTGATGCCGAGCTTGCCGGGGAGCACGCGGAAGTTGATACGGTGCTGTTTGGCTGTCGCGATGAGGGTCTCTTGCCTGTCGCCGACTTCGACAGTGAGCGTATCGAAGAAGGTGGAGTTTGAGATCTTAAAGCCTAGGCGGCGGAGGCCGGCGGCGAGGATCGCAGTGTTTGTGGCTACCGTATTGGCGATGTGCTTGAGGCCTTCGGGGCCGTGGTAGACGGCGTACATCGAGGCGATGACGGCGAGGAGGACCTGGGCGGTGCAGATGTTGGAGGTGGCCTTCTCGCGGCGGATGTGTTGTTCACGCGTTTGGAGGGCGAGGCGGTAGGCGGAGTGGCCTTTGGCGTCGATCGAGACACCGACGAGGCGGCCGGGCATGGAACGCTTGTAGGCGTCTTTGACGGCCATGTAGGCGGCGTGCGGGCCACCGTAGCCCATGGGTACGCCGAAGCGTTGCGTTGAGCCGATGGCAATGTCTGCGCCCATCTCGGCTGGGCTCTTGAGGATGGTGAGGGCGAGAGGGTCGGCGGCTACTACGGCGATAGCGCCTTTGGCCTGGAGGGCGGCGATGGTGTCAGTCCAGTCTGTCACTTCACCGTGAGTGCCGGGGTATTGGAAGATGGCTCCGAAGACGTCGGCTGCTGCTAGGTCAGTCTTGGGGTTGCCGGAGATTACCGTCCAGCCGAGGGCTTCGGCGCGGGTCTGGATCAGGGCCAGAGTTTGGGGGTGGACTTCGCTGTCTACGAAGAAAGCGGTGGACTTGACCTTGGTGACGCGCTGGGCGAGGGTCATGGCTTCGGCGGCGGCGGTGGCTTCGTCAAGGAGCGAAGCGTTGGATACGTCGAGGCCGGTGAGGTCGCAGATCATCGTCTGGTAGTTGAGCAGGGCTTCAAGGCGGCCCTGGCTGATCTCGGGCTGGTAGGGCGTGTAGGCGGTGTACCAGGCGGGGTTTTCGAGGATGTTGCGCTGGATGACGTAGGGCAGAAGCGTGCCGTGATAGCCGGTGCCGATGAGCGAAGTGAAGACTTCGTTTTTGCTCGCGATCTCGCGCATGCGGGCGATGGCGGCGACTTCGCTTAAAGGCTCACCGAAGCTGAGCGCGTCCTTTTGACGGATGGAGCCCGGGACGGTTTCGGCGATCAGGGTTTCGATGGAATCGGCGTTGACGGTGGCGAGCATCGCATCGATCTCGCGTGGAGACGGACCGATGTGTCTTCTCTCGAATGTTGTTGCAGCAGTGTTTTGACGCATGTGCGCTACCCTCCTCAAGGTTTAGCGCCCCATCTGTCGTTGCTGCCTGAGAGTGTTATCCCGTCGGCGGGTCTGCGGCAGTGCCACAGGCCTCTTTCCAGAGTTCCATCACGCGACGGTCCTTTTGCCTGAGAGTTTCCGGGGCGGTTGCTCCTTCGGCGCTGCAGAATGCAGTCTCTCCCGTCTGCGAACTTTCATTATGGCAAATGGAAGTCGTAGTTGTGTTCGACTTTTGCGATGCGGACGGTGAATTGTTGGTACCACTGGTTGCGGCCCTGGTTGCGGGCGGCGGTGTGATCGAGATTGGCTCGCCAGGCTTTGATGTCTTCGAGGGTGCGCCAGTAGGAGACGGTGATGCCGATGGCGCTGCGTGCGGAGTCTATGCCGAGGTAGCCGGGCTGGAGTTGGGCGAGGGCTTCCATCTTGTCTGCCATCTCGCTATAGCCTTCGAGCGAGGCAGTTTGGGTGGAGGCGAAGATGACGGCGTAGTAGGGTGTATCAAAAATTGGCGCTAGCGACATGCTTTAAGTTTGGTAGATTGGGGAAACGAATGAGCGATCCTCAGACATTAAAAGTAACGCCACTGAATGCAGTGCACCGCCAGATGGGCGCCAAAATGGTAGATTTTGGCGGCTGGGATATGCCCGTGCAGTACCGTGGCATTCTCGATGAACACAAGGCTGTGCGCACGGGTGTGGGTGTGTTTGATGTTAGTCACATGGGTGAGATTGTGGTGCGGGGGCCGCAGGCGCTGGACCTGGTGAACTGGGTTTCGTCGAACGATGCGAGTAAGTTGGCTGTGGGGCAGGTGCATTACAGCGGGTTACTTTATGAGCATGGTGGATTTGTCGACGACATACTGGTGCATAAGGTGAGCGACGATGAGTACTTTATCTGTGTAAATGCGTCGAATCAGGATAAGGACTTTGAACATATCGTTGCGCATAACAAATTTCAGGCCACCGTTGAGAATGCCGGGGCCCGGTATGCGCAGATTGCAGTGCAGGGGCCTAAGGCGCTTGAGGTTTGCCAGAAGCTGACTTCTTCGGCGCTTGCACCGATTCAGTATTACTGGTTTGTGGATGGTGAGTTTGCCGGGGTTGAGGCGCGGATTGCGCGGACCGGGTATACGGGTGAGGATGGGTTTGAGGTTTATGTGTCGCCTGATGCGGCCGTGAGTGTTTGGGAAGCGATTCTTGAGGCGGGTGCGGAATTCGGGATTCTGGCTTGTGGCCTTGGGGCCCGGAATACGTTGCGGCTGGAAGCGAAGATGGCTCTTTATGGGCATGAGATTGATGCCTCGATCTCGCCACTTGAGGCGGGCCTTGGCTGGATCGTCAAGATGGACAAGGCTGACTTTGTGGGCAAGACGGCTTTGGCCGAGCAGAAGGCTGGCGGGCTGAAGCGGAAGCTGGTTGGATTTGAAATGCGTGAGCGCGGCATCGGCCGCGATGGTTATGAGATTGAAGTGAACGGCGAGAAGGTGGGCTGGGTGACCAGCGGAGGACCTGCGCCGACTCTGAACAAAAACATTGGCTTGTGTTACCTGCCAAGTGATCTGGCGGTGCCCGGCACCAAGATCAAAGTTGTGATTCGCGGCGCCGGTGTTGAAGCCGAAACCGTCCCTACCCCCTTCTACAAGCGAGCGAAATAAAGCATGTATCCAGAAAATTACACTTACACCAAAGAACATGAATGGGTTGCCGTTGATGGCGATACCGGCACGATCGGTATTACACATCATGCCCAGAGCGAACTCGGCGACATTGTCTATGTCGATCTGCCCAAGATTGGATCGATGGTGGGGCAACATTCCACGTTTGGAAGTGTCGAGAGCGTGAAGGCTGTTAGTGATATCTACAGCCCGGTGAGCGGTGAGGTGATCGAGGTTAACGATTCGCTGACCTCGGCTCCCGAGAAGCTGAATTCTGACCCGCATGGGGATGCCTGGCTGATCAAAGTGAAGCTGAAAGATCTGGCTGAACTGAAGAGCGAAGGCATGATGAGCGCTGCGGACTACACCAAATACGTCGGCGCCTAAAGTGTTTCGCGACCTGCTGATTATCATCGCCCTGGTTGTGGCTATGCGTGTGACCTTTCTCACGCAGCCCATCCAGGGCGATGACATTTATTACCTGGCTGGAGCGCAGTATGCGCAGACGAATCCGCTGCATCCGCATCAGGCTTCGTATCTGTTTCACGGCAAGCTGGTGTCGATGTCGGGACACCCGCATCCGCCGTTGAATGCGTTTGTGCTGGCGGGCTTGCTGGCTGCGTTTGGGGAAGTGCGGGAAGTGCCTTTTCATGCGGTTTATGGGCTGTTTAGTCTGATGGCGGCTTTGGGGATGTACTTTCTGGCGCGGCGGTTTTGCGGGTTGCCACTGGTGGCTACTTTGCTGTTTTGCGTGGTGCCGGCCTTTGTGGTGAATGGGAATTCGTTTGAGAGCGATCTGCCTTTTCTGGCGTTCTGGATGTTGGGGATGGCTGTGTTTGTGGAAGCGCTGGAGCGCGAGAGTTTTGGTTGGCTTATGCTCTCTTCCCTGCCCCTGGGGCTTGCCGGGTTGGCTGCTTATCAGAGTGTGGTGGTGATTCCGATCTTGTGGTTTATGATCGGGCGGAAGCGGCCTGTTTGGTGGGTGGCTTATCTGGTTGCGCTTACCCCGGCGCTTGTTTTGGTTGTGTATCAGGTGATGGAATCGACGGGCGGGAAAGCGCCGCCGCTGGCTGTGACGGCTGGGTATTTCAAAGAGTATGGCTTGCAGCAAGTTGCACTGAAGGTGCGTAATGCGAAGGCTTTGATGGGGCATCTGGGGTGGATGGTGTTTCCACTGTTGCCGATTCTCGCGTTTGGATCGAAGTGGTTGCTGGTGGGTTTGTTGTGGGCTTTCTTTGAGTGGAATCCGCTGTATCTGGTGGGGGTGGTGGCTTCGATTGGACTGCTGACGCAGGAGTCCCGGAAGTATGGATGGTGGCCGCATGTGTTCTTTGCGGCGTCGCTGGTGTTGTTCTTTGCGGGGTCTGCGCGGTATCTGTTGCCGATGGCAGCTCCGGTTGTGTTGATGGTGGTTTCGAAGCTGGAGGACCGGCCGGTTTGGCTTTATGCGGGCTTTGCCTGCAATTTGATTTTGGGGTTGGCGCTGGCGTTTACTAACTATCAGCACTGGGATGGATATCGCAGCTTTGTAGGTGCGCACCGGGCAGAGATTGCCGGGAGCCGGGTTTGGGTGAATGGAGAATTTGCCCGTTATTACGCCGAGGCCATTGGTGCGTTGCCGCTGGAGCGTGGGCAGGCGGTAAGGCCGGGGGACATGGTGCTGACTAGCGAGTTGGGCTTCCCGTTGCCATTGACTGTGGGTGGTGGACAACTGGTAGAGGTAGCGAAGCTCGATATTGTGACGACGTTGCCGCTGCGGTTGATTGGGCTTGGGGCCCGGAGTGGTTATTCGGACGCGGGGGCGGGCGTGTTGCCGTTTGATATTCGTGGCGCGGCGGTGGACCGGGTTCGTTTGGAGCGGGTGATTGAGAGGAAGCCGACGCTGAGCTATGTGCCGATGGGTGCGCCGGAGGCGGAGCAACATATCCTGAGCGGGACTTATCAGTTGGAGGATGGCA
>JBIPMY010000575.1:0-3406 GCA_044376335.1 Bryobacter sp. | reverse complement strand
CCAAAGACCTAATCGCCTTGGGCCTATACCGGTTTGAGGGATCACTTCATTGAGGACATCTTCATTCGAAGCAATCACGATCTCGTTGTCACCGAGAAAGGCGGCACTATCTATCTCTACTCCGAATGAGAAATCAAATTCAGAACCGGACTGCTCTCGATTCTCCAACAAGACCTGCAGGTTGCAGGCCCACGCACCGCCTAACGGATGCCAGAACCAACCTGCATCCAAGAGAGTCGACCCATTGGGTGAGACGGCCAGACGCGAGTGGAACTCCATCATTGGAGAAGCCTTTGTGGCCAGAGTTGTTCCGGTCTCTGCATCTTCCACTTCGAGGGTGTTGTAATCGCTCGGGCAGTGAATCAACACAACCCGACCGTTTGGAAGGATTGTGATTGCCATCGGATAGTCATAGGAGGTAGCAAAGTTGAAACTTCGATTGAGTTCTCTTTGAATCTCAGTGTCCTTCAGTAGCACTGCTTTGGTTCCGCGGTTCGCGTAGGCTACTGACCAGTGCACATCACCCTGACGGATCCCTACGGCACGATCAAACGGAAATCCCATAATTCTGGAGCTCGGGGTGATTGAGCCATCGATGTGCACACGAAACTTGCTCGCCACATCAACAAGCTCGTCACAATCCCACAGAAGTGTTGAGATGAATCGTTCTTCAATTTTTAGCTCTTTGTGGAGGAGTTTCATGTGGCCTCAGTTTTAGTCTCTGGTTATGCAGCTTGCTTTGCTTTGAGCTTGACGAGGGTGGCGTGGAGGGATTCTGCGGCGAGGCCGTGGAGCATCAGGCGGTAGCCGGCTTGTAGCGTCGAGAGGGGGACTAGCGGGTGTTTGTTGTTGACGAGGCCTACGTAGCTTAGGTCTCCCATGAGTCTTGAACAGTAGATTGCCAGGGTTTCGTCTAGCTGGAGCGAGTTGCTGGCTCGCCAGAAGTCGCTGTCGGTTAGGAAGAGCTGGTAGAGGGGTGTGTAGATCTCGATCGCCGTCTCTACGTCGAGGAAGTTGAGCGCGTTGTTGGGGAGGCCTTCGCGGTCTATGTCGAAGGGGCCGCTGGTGATCATGTCGAAGTTGAGGTTGGTTTGACGCTCGATTTCGATGCCTTTTTGCTTTAGCTCTTTGTTGAGGCGGATGACGAAGTTGAAGATGTTGAGGTCGTGCTGGAGGAAGACGTTATCGATCAGGCCTTCGAGGTTGCGGGGGCGCAGGGGCATTAGCGGGATGTCTACGCCGGGGATGTTGGTGGCTACGAATTGCAGAAGCTCTGAGCCGATGTGGAAGTGGCGGAGGATCAGGTAATTGCCTTCGGGGCGGACGAAGTATTTCAGGCCCCAATAGATGGTGCGGTGGAGGACCTTTGATGAGGTGAAGCGGTTGGGGATGAAGACCTTCAAGACTTGTTGAGCCATGATGGTGGCCTTTGCCAGGGGCCGGATGAGCGGGAGGAGGAATTGACGGGAGCGGGAGCTGGCGTTTTCAAGCAAGGCGCGTTTGACGTCGTTGCCCAGGGGGAGACTGGTGTCGAGATAAAGGGCCAGCCAGGGGCTGGGATCTTTGGGGTCGAAGTCGAGTTGTTCAAACTGGTCGTGGGCTTTCATTCGCTTTCACTCAGCTATTAGAATTTGTCGAGCTCTTCCAGTTGTAACGCGTAGAGGCGGCCGGTGACTTTGGCGCAGCGGATGATGTCGTCTACCAGCGCATCTGTGAGGATGCCGTGGGCTATGGCAAGATCGAGACGTTCGAAGTGTTTGACGTCGCTGGCGGAGTGGTAGATGAGGAAGGAGACGTGGTCTGCGGGGAGGTTGAGGTGGGACTGGATGCGCTCTCCCCATTGGCGGGCGACGCGCTGGCCTAAGCCTTCGACGATGAACATTGCGCCGACGAGATCGAAGGGGTTTTCACGGTTGGCCCGGTGGAGGACGTAAGAAGAGAGCGCTTCGCTGCCGATGTTTTTGCGGCCTGCGCGGATGTCTTCGATGTTGCCGCCGGCGGCTTGGTAGTTGCGCTCGATCATTTCGTAGTCGCGGTGTTCTTCCTGGGTGTGGGCGATGAAGGCGCTGCGGAGGGGGAAGTATTCGGCTGTGATGTTGGAGGCGGCGCGGGCGATCCAGCGGGAGCCGTCGATGACTTGCTGGCGGAGGTTGAAGAGGAGGCGGCGGTAGTCCTCTAGTGTGAAGTCTGGACTGTAGAGTTTCTGGATGATAGGAACGCTGTGGAGTTGGTTTTCGAATTCGAACCAGACCGAGGTGAGCTCGCGGATGAGGCGCTGGGCGTGGGGGTTATCGGTGGGTTCTAGGTGGGGGACTTCGGTTCTTGGTATCTCGATTTTTGTTTTTGTGGTGGGGGTGCCTTCTACTACTTTGAGCATCATGTAGGCGAAGGTGAAGCGGCCGCTTTCTGGGACGAGGCAGAAGATGCGTTCGCCGGGGGTGAGGCGGCCGGAGTAGAAGAGTTCTTCGAGCTGGACAAAGATGGAGGCCGCACCGATGTTGCCCTTGGTGTAGAGGTTGGTGAACCAGCGGTCGAGGGGGATGTTGAGGCCACCTCGGGCGGCGCGTTCGTGCGATTGCTCGCGGAATAAGTGTGAGGAGTAGTGGGCGACAACCCAATCGATGGAGGCGGGGTTGAGGCGGCCTTTTCTTACCAGATCGAGAGCGCCATCGACGGCGCAATTTACTACGTCGTCCAGCTTGCGGATGTCCTGGCGGAGGTTGATTGCGCCGGCGCGGTCTGCTGCGGGGTAGCTTGGGTAGTCGAGCCAGGAGGCTTCGTGGTTTTGCGGGCCTACGTACATGCAGGGATCGAAGCGGTTGGCGTGGGAGACGATTTCGATCCACTCGACTTCGAGTGCGAGCTTTGCCGGGGTGGGTTGGAGGAGGGCGGCGCCGGCACCATCGGAGAGCATCCAGCGGAGGAACTCGGTGTCGAAGTCGAGAGGGCCGTCGCTTTGGGCTTCAAAGCGGGTGGACTTGAAGAGGCGGCTGGCGAATTCGCTAGCGCAGGCGACGGCGGAGGTGCGGCCGTCGTGGACCTGGAGGGTAGCGGCGCGGAGGGCCATGACGCCGCTGGCGCAGACGCCGTGGAAGGTGGCGATTTCGCAGGGTGGAGTTTTGAGTTCGCCGTGGACCATGCTGGCGAAGCCGGGGAGGGGGTAGTCGCCCTGGGAGGAGGCGACGCCGAGGAAGTCGGTTTGGTTGGGGGAGAGGCTGGCTTTGGCGTAGAGGTCTTCTATGGCTTTTGCGGCCATTTGGGCGTTGGAGTAGAGGGATTGCTGGTTGCGGTCTATCGCGTAGTGGCGGGTGAGGATGCCGTTTTGTTTGAGGATGCGCTGGCGGGCGCGGGAGGCTTTGTTGTGGATGCGGCCGAGGTAGTCTTCGATCTCGTCGTTGGGGATGGG
>JBIPMY010000574.1:0-3407 GCA_044376335.1 Bryobacter sp. | reverse complement strand
AATACAGCGACGAAAATCCTGCTGCGTATTGGTTCGTGGGTGCCATCTGGAATAAAGCCGATGATCAAATACAGCGTTTCCTCAAGGACGGGATTTGGCAAAACGGTGACTCAGATCCCAATGGACAGACATCCTCACCTGACGCGAACCGTGTTCGACAGATGAAGTTGGGTGATCGCATCGCGATTAAGTCGAGCTTCGTTCGAAAGCACAAGTTGCCTTTTGACGTAAGTGGAAAGCCAGTCTCTGGTATGCGCATCAAGGCGACAGGTACGATCCTTGAAAACCTTAACGATGGAAAGACGGTGAAAGTCGAGTGGGATCCATCATTTTCGCCGCGAGACTGGTATTTCTATACGTATCGGACAACCTTAGTCAAGGCCGACTTGGAACGAGAGCATGCGCGACGATTGGTCGACTTTACTTTCCGAGGCGCCCAGCAGGACTATGCTTGGTTTTTGGCTCAACCATATTGGGTCGAGAAGTATGGGGTCAAGCCGGCAAAAACAGATGGCGAAGCTGCGGTAGAATTTCCCGACCTTGATGAAGAAGACCTGTCCGAAAACGAGGAAGAGCCAACTTACGGTGTTGCCGACATCATCGCTGATGGGGCATTTCTGAGTGCTGAAGAACTCAACAACATGATTGGACGCTGGCGATCAAAGAAGAACCTCGTTCTCCAGGGGCCGCCTGGCACTGGTAAGACTTGGCTCGCTAAACGTCTTGGATTCGCCCTAGTTGGGTCAAACGACAGGGAAACAACACGATCTCGTCTCCGAATAGTTCAGTTTCACCCCTCACTCGCTTATGAAGATTTTGTGCGAGGGTGGCGACCGCATGGCGATGGGAGGCTGAGCCTAGTGGACGGCATTTTGATGGAGGCAATTGAGGCTGCGGCAAGTGAACCGGACCGACCGTTTGTACTCGTCATCGAGGAGATCAACCGTGGCAATCCAGCTCAGATTTTCGGCGAGATGCTCACCCTGCTTGAGGATACGAAGCGTCGACCCTCCGAGGCCATGGAACTCGCCTATCGAAAAGCGCCCGGCGAGCGAGTTCACGTCCCCGCAAACCTGTACGTTATCGGCACGATGAATGTCGCCGACAGATCTCTTGCCATTGTCGACCTTGCGCTGCGACGGCGCTTCGCATTCGTCGATCTCGAGCCTAGGCTCGGACCAGAGTGGCACGATTGGTGTCTCAAGCGAGGTATTGATCAAGCAATGCTGATGGACATTAAGGCCCGGATTGAAGATCTGAACGCAGAGATTACTTCTGCTACTTCATTGGGCCCGCAATTCCAAATCGGACATTCGTATTTGACACCGGATATCGAGGAGTCGATAAACGATAGCCGCGCTTGGTTCCGGGCTAAAGTTGAGACGGAGATCGGACCTCTGCTCGATGAATATTGGTACGATGCCCCGGAAACCGCGAAAGCGGCGCGCGCCAAACTGCTCGCGCGGATTGTGTGACAAAAGCCATTGCTTCCGGCGAGCGCCTGATCGGTCGTATCCCGGTTCGAAACCTTTGGCTCTTGATGCTCTACGCCTCGGAACTAACCAGGGTAAGAGGCGATTTCAACGCGATCGTGGACAAAGATATTGACGATCTGCCGGACTTGATAGCACGTCTGCTAGCGGACTCTGTTGAGCGTAGACTTCGCCGAAACCTGACCCGTGGTTATCACCACCGCGAGATGGTAGTTAAGCGAGTTCGCGGGCGCATCAGCGTTTTGAAAACCGAGTCCCGTCAACTCTTGTCAAGAGGGGAAGTCTGCTGTCGATTCGAAGAATTAACCAGTGACACTCCCCGCAACAGACTAGTTCGAGCAGCGCTGGACTTGATGGTGCGTCTTGTTCGTTGCGACGACTTGCGCCAACGATGCCGCGCCCTGACTTCCAGCTTGGCAACTGTGGGCGTCGGTAGCGGGAGACCATCCCGCGCCGAGTTGGCCACAGATCAAATCGGACGCAACGACTCATCCGATCGGCTTATGGTTGCGCTTGCGCGACTTGCCTTTGATTTGGCTCTCCCTACCGAAAATGCTGGGCCGACAGCTTTAGCCGAGCCGGAACAAGAGGAAGTCTGGGTACGTCGGTTGTTTGAAAAAGCTGTTCTCGGATTCGCCCGAGTCGAGTTGGAGCCACAGGGATGGTTGGTCCGTGGTGGCGTTTCACTGAATTGGCAGGTGTCGTCGGCATCTGAAGGATTAGCAGCGATTCTGCCACGAATGGTCACCGACATCGTACTCGATCCACCGAACGAAGGCCGCCGCATTGTCATAGATACGAAGTTCACATCTATCATCACTATGGGCCGATTTAATGATGCCAGGCTAAAGAGCGGATACATCTACCAAATGTACGCTTATCTGCGGTCTCAGGAGGACCGTGACTCTCGATGGCAGGATGCCAGGGGCTTATTTCTGCACCCAGCAATTAACCAAAGCGTCCGGGAATTCGCAGTTATCCAAAACCATTCGATTGCTTTCGAGACGGTAGATTTGAGTGGGTCGGCTTCTACCATTCGGAACGATTTGCGGAGAACTCTACAAGGCCACCTACTTGCAGATTAATTCAGTCAATCACTCAGCGCATTGTGACTTGTTCCTGAATGAGCGCACTCCAGCAACTTTACTGGCCTTGGAAGCTGAACTGAGGTTCAACATCTGCAAAAAATCCCAATCCCGGTGATTGCTGCAAGTGCACTACAATTGAAGCGCTAAGTCCATTCTTGAAACTCTTGTGCCCTCTGTCATTTCGGCGTTGTGCCATAACTGCAGCCGCTTTAACCGATTCTGGAACTCCAATCTGACTCACCACATTGGTCTTTCCCCAAGCAGATTAATATCCCCATTCGAAAAACTCAGGCAAAGCAGATTCTTACCCTGATCCTACGGTTGAGTAGCCTCGCGCCTCATGCATTCAATCACCCACATCCGAACAAGAGTCGAAACCTCTATGGTCTTGCGCTTGGCCAGCATTTCAATCATCCGTTTGGCGGTCACAGGAATGCGGATATTCAACTGCTTGGAGTTCGCCTCCTTCCAGTATTCCTCTAACATGCGGTCGAGGTCCGAGCGATCCGAATCGATTTCGGTTACACCTTGCTTCAACAACGCCACCGCATCGTTACGATCAAAGAATTCGTCGAGTTCCTCATAGCTCGCTGATTTACGAGGAAGCTGGACTTTTGATGCCGATTTCGCCTTGCTCTTTTTGTTCATCGTTTTCGATACCTTGCCTTTTCCCCTGAACTCATAACGCGCATATAAAAGACGACGATCCCGTTCGCCTCCTGCCTATACGCGATATGCAGGTACTCTCCACTATGAGTTCTGCCGAGCAGCTCATAGATCCCTTCCAGCCCACGGCGAGAACGCAACTTCAGCGGACCCGTCTCCA
>JBIPMY010000573.1:0-3410 GCA_044376335.1 Bryobacter sp. | reverse complement strand
GCTGCCGGGTGAGAGTTCGATGTCTCCACGGTCCAGTTCAATATCGAGGGGGCTTGAGAAGCCGGTGATGCGAACGTCTTTCGAGCGGCTGCGCAGCTTCATCGGGCCGAGGATGTCTTCGACTTCGAGATCTCCGTCGGAGAGGTGGGCACGGCCTTTCAAGCGTTCAATGTTGAGGTTGGTTCTTTCGCTGACAAAGCGCAGACCCTTGTCGATTCTGCGGAAGTCGATATTGCCGGAGAACTGGCCTTCTACAACGGCCTGGCCTGTGATTTCGTCGAGTTCGATATCGTCGGCTCGAGAACCCTTGATGTCAACGTTGCCCTTGACGCGAGTGAGGCGGACGACATCGCTGCGACGCAAGTCGATGCGAACGTTACCGCCGATGTCCTGACCACGGACGCCAGCGTTGTCGGAGCGTACTTCAAAGTTACCGGTGATCTGGGTTACGTCGAAGTCGCCGTAGGTGCCACGGCATTCGACAGAGGCCCCTTTGGGTATGTGAACTTCGAGGTCTGCATCGACACGGTTGTCGGTGGCAGCGCTTTCCTGGTTGGTGCGGATAACCACCTGATCGCCCTGGACGACTACTTCGAGCTTCATGCGCTCATTGATGCGGTCTGCTTCGTTTTTGTCGAGGCCCATGACAGACTTGTGACCGCTCACGCTGATTTCGTTTTTGTCAGAGCCCACGAGGCGGACGTTGCCGCGGCGGTTTTCGACAATGATGCGAGGGTTGCTGGTGCAGGCTACATTGGCGCTGACTGGATATTCGAAGGTTTCCCCGAAGATCTGCAAGCTACGTAGATTGACCCGGCCGGTGCGGATTCGATCTCTTGCGTCGAAGGCGAACCACATGCCGCTGGCAACGACTGAGATGAAGATGATCAAGCCCCATTCGCCGCCACTGATGCCGCGCTTGGGGAGCGGTTGATTGCGAGCCGCCAGGAAGGCGATTTCAGACAGGCGAACGACACCCCAGAGGATCAGCAGGTAGGGCCAGTATTCGATCAGAAGGCGCCAGGGTGAAAGATCAGGCCGAAGATTGTTGGCAAGAAAGAGAATACCCAGACCAATCAGAACGAGAGGGCCGACAAAAGAATTTCTCACTGGTTGCCTCCTTTCATGTATTCGGCAAGTTTCAAGAGTCCAAACATGATGATCAGGATGGGCCAGGTGCGGCTGAATCGCAAACCGCCAGCATGATCAATTGCGATGAGTGTGCCAAGGGTGATGAGGATCACCGGGCCACGAATGGCGGAGACGAGCCCAATACTAGTCGGCATTGTTTGGACCCTCCTTGATCGCTTCAGCAGCCTGAAGACGCTGCATGAGGAGGATGACGCCAGCGGCAATCATCAGGACAGGCCAGAAACGGAGGATCTCGTCGATGCGCAGGAGCCCGAGATTGTCGAGCAGGAAGATGAAGCCGAAGCCGATGAGCATAAAGGGGCCGATAGGCAGCTTCTTCATGCCTGAAGGTAAATTTACCAAGCCACTCATTTCGTCTACCACCTCTCCTCGTTGGCGCTTTTGCGCAGTGTGATAAGCCTCGAAAGGCATATAGAAGTACCAGCCGGCGATGAGGAAGCCAATGAGAGGGCCACCTGCGCCAGCTCGATCGACAATCGAGATCAGCATCGCGAAAACGATGATGTGAAAGATGCCCTTGGCGTATTGCTGGTTGTAGATGGCACCGACGCCGGGAATCAGACCGAGCACGAAAGCCCAGCCGGGCGAGACGTCAGCATTACTTTTGGGGACGCTCACCATGGGTTCGGCATAAGGAGAAGCGGGTTCTGGCTTGAGCTTCGTTTGTTCAGCGTATTCTTTCGAATAAAGGACGCCACTGACGTAAACGGCGTCGGCTGCGGTTAACGCTTTACCGGTTGCACGGCAGTAGCCGACAACAGGGGCGCTCTGGATTTCCGGTTGAGGTGCCTGATTTTCAGTATTCTCGGTGGGGTTCATTTTGACTCTCCACTCTTCTTGGTGTTGGATTTTGCTGCTCCGGCCTGCTCCTCAGGTTCGCCCTTGATGTCATCAATGGCGGTCTGGACTTCGTAGACCAGCCTGAGGTTGTCGTAATACTTGACAAATTTATCCCAGGTGCGGTGAGCGGAATCGTCCACGCTGCGCCACACTTTGACTGGGTCGAGGTCACTCGGTTTGAGTTGGCGCACGGGAGCGACAAATTTACCGAGCATCGAAAAACTCAAAATTGTCATCGCCATGCCCATGGCGAATCGGGGCTGGATCAGGGGTGCGAGCCAGCGTTTCATCCAATCCTTTTTGGCCATAGCTTCGAGCAGGGGGGCCTGCTTGGGGGTATGGAAAAGGATGCGGGTAACCAGTTCTTTAGGAGCCTCAACCAACGCCGCCCGCTCCATGAAGTTGACAGCTCCGGTGACGTCGGCTACCAGTTCCTGGCAGGCCGCACAGTGGGCCGTGTGTGCTTCAAAAGCAACTTTGTTTTCGGCACTCAGCGTGCCGTCCACGTAATCGCAAAGCAATTCGTCGATTTGGAGGCAGTGTAGTTCGTTCATCTAGATTGCCACCTTCTGCCGCTTCAAAATCCGCGCAAGTTCTGCACGGCCCCGGTTTAACCGGCTTTTTACTGTTCCTTCGGGGACGCTGAGAGTGGTTGCGATTTCCCGATATTCCATTTCCTGCAAGTCGCGCAAGATGACGGCTTCGCGCAGTTCCGGGGAGAGCTTTTGAAGGGCGCCCTGGAGGAGTTCGCTGGCTTCGCGTCCGGCAAGCAGACCGTCGGTGCGACCGCCGGCGAGTGAAGTCTCTTCGATCATCGGCAACTGTGTTTCAAGCGAATCGGTCATCCGCTCGCCTTTGGTTCTGCGGTAGTTGTCGATCAAGAGGTTGCGTGTCAGGCGAGTGAGCCAGACAGCGAAGCTCCCTTCGCCAGAACGAAAACTTCGGAGTGTCTTGAAAATACGCAAGAACACTTCCTGCGTCAGATCCTGGGCCTCTTCGTCTTTACCGACGAAGCGGTAGCAAATGGCATAAACGCGCCTTGTGTGGACTTTGACCAGGTCTTCCCAGGATCCCTGATCTCCTTCCAGGCAGCGCTCAACCAGTATTGAATCGGCGTCCAATGCGGTTTCCCAGCGAGAGTTTTGAGAGAGGGACTGTCCAGTTTCGGCCTGAAAAAGCGGTGCCATCCAGTGGTTGCCGGCTGCGGTGCTGTTGGTCAGATGAATCATGAACTGTCTTCCGATAAGAGAAACGAGGATTTATCATGATAAGTTCACACGTGGGAACAAATTCTTCAAAGTCTTCTGGACCAGCGGCAACAGGGCCGAAGATCCCCTGGGTGGCTTTGCTCGTTCTGTTGGTGGTCGGGTACATTCTTTATCGGGCGGCTACGGGATCTCAAGGCTTTGACTGGGGCC
>JBIPMY010000572.1:0-3412 GCA_044376335.1 Bryobacter sp. | reverse complement strand
CAAAAACAATCAGGACAAACTTGTCGTTTCCACTTTTAATGACGCAACGCTTCAGATCTGGCCGAATTTAAAACCGGGTCTATCTTTTGAATCTCAATTGCCAACCGCAGAATGGCCCACCTGGAAGGCAGGCATCACAGCGGGACAGCCATCAACAATCGAAACTCGGCTATCCGGCTTCACGCAGATATTTACACTTCTCCCGCAAAGTATTGAAGACAATATATTTCTTCAACTCCAAACTTGTTCAGTTAAAAAGCTCTATGCGCCCACCCACGAGTGCGCAGCCTTTTTCAACCAATCCAGCGCGATGCATTTGCTAGCCGACAAAAACGGTAAATTCATCAACCTCAATCCAGCTTTCGAATCCTTTCTTGGCTTCACCAGACCCGAACTCACCTCGCGCCGCTTTTTGGAATTCGTACACCCGGAAGACGTTCCATCGACAGCTGCCGAATTCCAGCAAATCCTGGAAGGCAAACCCTGCTCTGCCTTTGAAAACCGCTATCGTAGCGCCGACGGCACATTCCGCTGGCTCAAGTGGACCGTACCCCCACCAGCCCTGGGCAGCAATTACATCTATGCCACCGCAATGGATGTCACCGAAACCAAACAGATACAGCAAGAAAAACAACTGCTGGCTGCGATCGCACAACGCACCCATAACGCTGTTATCGTCACCGATGCAGCGGGAAGGATTGAATGGGTGAACGAAGGCTTCACCCGTGTCACGGGATACAACCTGGAAGAGGTTGCCGGCAAACGCCCCGGATCCTTCCTACAAGGCCCCGAATCCGACCCGGCAACGATTGCCCTAATGAAAGAGCGCCTTCGCGCAGGCCAGGGTTTCCACGTAGAAATCGTCAATTACGATAAGTCCGGCAGGAAACACTGGCTCGACATTGAAGTTCAGCCCATCCACGATTCCTGCGGCAAACTCACTCACTACATGTCGATTGAGTCCGACATCACAGGCCGTAAAGAGAACGAAGAGAAACTTCACGATAGCCAGCGCCTGCTCAGAGATGCCGCCGCCATGACCAAAGTAGGCGGCTGGGAAATCGACCTGGTCCGGAATCTACCGCTCTGGAGCGAAGAGGTTTATCGCATCCACGAAGTGCCCGGCGACTATCAGCCTACCCTCGAAGAGGCGATCGCCTTCTACCCTCCAGGAGCTCGCGAAACAATCTCGGCTCTAGTTGCCAGATCAATCGCAACGGGCGCTCCCTGGGACGTGGAAATGCCACTCATCACCGCCAAAGGGCGAGAACTATGGGTACGCTCCGTTGGCCGTCCAGAATTCAAAGACGGCAAATGCACCCGACTGGTCGGCTCCTTCCAGGACATCTCGGAGCGGCGCAAACGCGACGAGCAGCTACGCCGCAGCGAGGCCCGCAACCGTGCCCTCATTGCCGCCCTGCCAGACTACCTCCTCCACGCCAACGAAGACTTCGAAATCATCAGCTTCTACAACGCCGAAGGCGGCAGCCCGGATTTCCCGCTCCGCGATTCCATCGGCTTGAATCTCAAAGACGTCTTCGCGAGCGATGTCTGGGAGCGCATCGCAAAAGCCTGCGAGACGATCGGCATCGAGGGCGCAAGCGAAATTGTCGACTACGAGCTCTTTCTCGATCACAAACTTCACTATTTCGAAGCCCGCGTCTCCAGAACCCAGCTCGGCGACATCCTCCTCCTCATCCGCGACGTCACCGATCACCACGAAGCCGAAGCCTCCAGCTACAGCTATGTCGAAAGTCTCGAAGCAGCCAGCCTCGAACTCGAATTCGCCAAGCAGCGAGCCGAAGACGCAAGCCAGGCCAAGAGCCAGTTCCTGGCCGTTATGAGCCACGAAATCCGCACCCCCATGAATGCCATCATCGGCATGTCCCGTCTGATGCTCGACACCAAGCTCGACGCAGACCAGCTCGAAATGGGCGAAACCATCATGCGCTCCGGCGAAGCCCTGCTCGAAATCATCAACGACATCCTCGACTTCTCCAAGATCGAAGCCGGCAAAACCGACCTTGAAACCATTAAATTTGATCTCGACAGAACTCTCGAAGACGTCGTAGACCTGATGCAGGCCAAAGCCCAGGAGCGCGGCATTGAACTGCTCTACTGGTTCGACCCCGACACCCCAAGGCAAGTCGAAGGCGACTCAGCCAGAATCCGCCAGATGGCCCTGAACTTTGTCAGCAACGCAATCAAGTTCACCAAAGAAGGCTACGTCATGCTCCGGGTACTCCCGGCAGGCACCAACCGCATTCGCGTCGAAGTAGAAGACACCGGCATCGGCATTCCCGCCGACAAGGTCAACCTCCTCTTCCAGCGCTTCTCGCAAACCGATTCCTCCACCACCCGTCGCTTCGGCGGCACCGGGCTAGGCCTCGCCATCGTCCGAGAGCTCGCCGAATTGATGAACGGCGAAGTAGGCGTAGAAAGCAAAGCCGGCCAGGGCAGCATCTTTTACTTTGAAATCGAGCTACCCGGCAAGGCCCCAGCCCCCAAACCAGTCCTCGAAATCCCCCAAATCAAGCTCGAAGGCACAGCAGAATCGCTCCGAGCCTTTTCGAGAATCCACAAGGAATTCAACCGGCACTACCCCGCCAACTCAAACCGCATTCTCTCGATCGACCCCGCGCGTCTGCCACACCCCCTCACAGGCCGCGCCTTGGCCGAAAGAATCGCCGGCGAGTCCATCCGCAAGGCAGGCACCGAATCGAAGAAAGCCGCTCTCCCCACCTTCCCCGGCTCACGCATCCTGCTGGTAGAAGACAACCTCATCAACCAGAAGGTCGGCACCCGCCTGCTGGAAAAACTCGGTTGCCGCGTAGACCTCGCTGCTAACGGTTTCGAGGCAGTCCAGATGGCGGGTCAACTCCCCTATGACCTCATCTTCATGGATTGCCAGATGCCCGAGATGGACGGCTTCCAGGCCACCCGCCAGATCCGCAGCCTCGGCGGCGCACTCAAGCGCGTCGGCATCGTCGCCCTCACCGCCGCAGCCACACCCGAAGACCGCGACAAGTGCCTCGCCTCCGGCATGAACCACTACCTCAGCAAGCCGGTCAGCGTAGAATCCCTCGCCGCCTCAATCGAGCGCTGGGCCACCCTACCCAAACTTGTGTCATGATCCAAGACACAACATATGTTGAACCGTCGCTCAGCAATTCTGGCCACAATGGGAGCTATGGCCTCCTCCGCTCAGGACAAAAAACCGGAATTCATCCTCGACACGAAAAACTTCCCCCTCATCGGCAAGGTCCATCGCTACGATCCTGCCCTCGACCAGCTCCTGCCCCCGGACGCAAAACTCGAAGTCATCGCCTCGGGCTTTGACTGGACCGAAGGCCCCGTCTGGGTCAAAGACGGCGGCTACCTCCTCTTCAGCGACATCCCTAGAAACTCCGTC
>JBIPMY010000183.1:0-11329 GCA_044376335.1 Bryobacter sp. | reverse complement strand
AGGAATCAGAAGCCACACGCAAACTCTACGGTCTCGACGAAGAGATCACCGCCGAGTTCGGCAAGAGCTGCCTTACAGCGCGACGCTTGGTGGAAAAAGGTGTCCGCTTCATTGAACTTCTCACACCGGCACGTAAGGGACTTGACCGTTGGGACCAACACGCCAACCTTGAGAAAGGCCACAGGATCAACGCCCAATCCACCGACAAACCGATCGCCGGGCTGCTCAAGGATTTGAAGTCTCGTGGGCTGCTCAAAGATACGCTTGTTATCTGGGGAGGAGAGTTCGGCCGCACGCCCTGTGCCCAGTTTCCGGACAACGGCGATACAACGCAAATCGGTCGAGACCACAACCCTTACGGCTACACAATGTGGATGGCTGGTGGTGGCTCGAGACCCGGCTATGTGCATGGCGCGACGGACGAATACGGTTACTTCGCAGTTGAAAACAAGGTGCACCTTCATGACCTGCATGCCACGATGCTGCACCTCTTAGGCCTCGATCATCTGAAGCTCACTTTCCGTTACAGTGGCCGCGATATGAGGCTCACTGACGTGTTTGGCAATGTCGTCAAAGAACTGCTCGCTTAAGGCACAGCCGTGGTAGGTTGAGAGTCTGTCATGAGCGCACACGTTGAATCCATCCGCTACTTTATCGATGCCTGGAAGTTGATGGCTGGCAGAATGCCAGGGTCTTCGATCTCCCACGAAAATGGCCTTGCCAATTGCTTCGGCAACACGCCACTGTCCTTCCTGAATATCTCGCTTTTCGACCATCCGCTCACGGACCTGGCGTCGCTGGATCAAGGCCTTAGCCGGGCAATTGCAGAGGCTGAATCCTGCCCTTTCGGCTGGTTGCATGCTCTGTGCACCGACGAGTTGCCCGCAGGCTGGGAAGAAACAGTTTCTGCACATTCCATGGCCGCCATCATGAATTTAACCGGGATGGCAGCAGACCAGTTTCTTGAGCCCATTCGTCCACTACCCACCCTCGATTGGCAACGCGTTACTGACATCAAAACCGCCACGGATCTGGCCCATCTCAATGCTCACGCCTACGGCATGCCAGCAGAGCTTTTTGACGCCGTCTGCAATATGCACATCTGGCAGGACGACTGCGTTGCCATGGTTGGCTACTTGGATGACCAACCCGTAACCTCCGCAGCAGCGCTCCCAGGTGCTGGCACGATCTATATTGCCCTTGTTGCCAGCCATGCCGATCATCGCGGCAAAGGCTACGCTGAAGCTTGCATTCGAGAGGTTGTTGAGGCGGCCAAGCCGATTATTAGCAACGAGAAGATCACCCTGCATGCCTCTGACGCAGGAAGACCTCTCTATGCCCAAATGGGCTTTGAAGCGTCTACGAACTTTGCGCTCCTCACACTTGTTAACCCAGAGGCAGAAGCTCACTAGCAAACATAACTAGCGTCGCCACGAACATCAGCGCCGCGCAGAGCCAACCCAGAAAACGCAAAGTGAAACCATTGCGGTGTTCTCCCATGACATCTTTGCGACTGGTCAAGAGTACAACCAGCACCAGAAGCGGCGGTGCCAATACCCCATTCAGCACTGCCGCCCAGAACAGCATTTTCACTGCATCGAAATGTGCAAAATCGAGGCCAAGCCCGATAGACATCGCCAGGCCAATCACCAGATAGAATCCAGCGGCATGCTTGGGCTTGGCATCGAGGGACCCAGCCCATCCTGCGGCTTCTGATATTGCATAGGCACAAGAACCAGCCAGAACAGGAACCCCCAACATGCCCGCACCAAGAAGGCCAAAACTGAAGAGCAGGAATGCGCCATCACCAGCAAGCGGACGCAACGCCTCAGCGGCTTGGCGCGCAGTCGCAATACTCGTATTGCCGTCAGCATGCAAGGTAGCAGCAGAGGTGAGGATGATGAAGAACATCACGAGGTTGGAGAAGAACATGCCAGCGGCAACATCGTTTCTCAAGGCGCGCAACTCATCAGCGCTTGCACCACGGCGATCTTCCAGATTCACCCTTCCTTTGGAGATGTCAAACTCAACCTCCTGCGCCGCACCCCAAAAGAACAAGTAAGGCGAGATGGTTGTTCCCAAGATTCCTACGAGAGTGGCCCAGTATTGGGAGGGCCAGGAGAAGGTCGGGACAAAAGTTGCCTTTGCCACAGCAAGCCAATCCGGATGAGCAAGAAAGGCAGACACAACATAAGCCAGTAAGGCAAGAGTCAACCATTTGAAAATCCTCACAATGGTGCGATAAGTCATGAAGATCAGCAAGGCGAGAATAAAGATCGTGTACAGCGGCGTCCAAATCGAAGAGGAAACACCAGTCACTAATTCGGTCACGTCGGCCATGCCGCCAAGGTCAGCGGCAATGTTCACTACGTTTGCCAGGATCAATAAAACACAGGCAAACCAGAGCACCTTGCGGGAATAGTAAGTACGAATAGCACCAGCAAGCCCCAAGCCAGTTACCAGCCCCAAACGGCCACACATCAACTGAACGGCGGTCATCAAGGGGAATGAGAAAATCGCCGTCCACAGCATCTGATAGCCAAACATGGCTCCGGCCACCGAATAGGTGGATATTCCAGAGGGATCATCGTCAGCCGCGCCGGTAATCAGACCGGGGCCAAGTTTGGAGAATATCCGATGCACCCTGTTGGTTAAAGCAGTCTTCATGGGACCTGCCTTAGTCTAGCTTGCACGCTAGAGCAAAACTTAGCTCTGTTTAACGGGCTGCCAATTCCGCTCGCGTGCGCTCTTCAGCACCGCGTCAGTAACGTAGTCGGTCTGAAGCGCTTCACGGAAGGTGGGGCTAGGCGTAGTTCCCTGCCCTAAACCAGTAACGAAGTCAGCAACCTGATGAACAAAGCTGTGCTCATAACCAATCTGCAAACCGGGGACCCACCAGTTCTTCATGTAGGGCTGATCTCCATCGGAGACGTGGATGTTGCGCCACGCGCGGAGCTTGCCTTCATCGGCATGATCGAAGTATTGCAGGCGGTGCAGGTCGTGAAGATCCCAGAAGAGCGATGCCTTCTCGCCGTTCATCTCAAGAGTGTAGAGAGCCTTGTGGCCACGGGCATAACGAGTGGCTTCAAAGGTAGCCAGCGAGCCGTTGGCAAAGCGTGCCATGAAGATGCTGGCATCATCGATGCCAACCTTCTCCACCTTGCCCGTGAGGTTGTGCATGCGTTCTTTGACGAAGGTTTCAGTCATGGCCGAGACTTCCACAATGGGCCCGTTAAGCCACATGGCGGTATCGATGCAGTGGGCAAGAAGATCGCCGGTAACGCCGCTGCCCGCAACGTCAACGTCCAGACGCCAGAGCGCTGCCCCGCCCTGAGGCAGGTCGGCGTTGATCGTCCAGTCTTGTAAAAACTTGGCGCGGTAATGGAAGACTCTGCCGAGGCGGCCTTCCTCTACCAGTTGTTTCGCCATCGTGACGGCGGGGACACGGCGGTAGTTGTACCAAACCATGTTCTTGACCCCAGCCGCCTCTACGGCTGCCACCATCTCTTCCGATTCAGTCGCGTTGCGGCCAAGCGGCTTCTCGCACAAGATCATCTTTCCGGCTGCAGCAGCAGCGAGGGCGATTTCTTTATGAGTGTCATTGGGGCTTGCGATATCGATGACATCGATGTCCTTGCGCTCGATCAGCTTGCGCCAATCGGTCTCGATCGATTCATAGCCCCAGTTATCAGCAAAGGCCTGGGCCTTGTCTGCGCTGCGGGCACAGGCGGCCTTGAGGACAATGTCGTAATCGAGAGGGAAAAAGTTTCCAGCCTTGCGGAAGGCATTGGAGTGGGCGCGGCCCATAAAGCCATAACCCACCATACCGATATTGAGTTGTTTCTTTGCCATGATGATTTACTCGTTCCAGCCGTGGGCTTCGCGCACTGTGATCATGGTGGCGAGGATGCTATTCCACGTCTCTTGCTTCATGAGGGTTTCATTGGAGAACATACAGCCGTCCCAGCAGATGTGCCGGGCTGCCTTGGTAAGGTTCCCTGCCCCATCACGCAACCAGTAGCCTGCGTCGTGAGCCACATGCAGTTTGCCATTGGGATCAGTGGGCAGGCAATGGCGGCCAGTCTTGTCGTGCGAGCCGGCACCCTTCACGGTTGCGTCGTTTTGCGCAACGTGGAAATCAAAGGTCCAGGGGCGCAAGGCGTTGGTCATTTGCGTAAGCGCGTCTTCAAGTGGCTTGCGGTCAGACCAGTCGTAGTTCTCGGGGAGCAAACGATGTTCGGGAGCGTTGTAGCCCATTGTGTAGAGAAGAGTGTGTGCCATGTCGGCCTGGAAGCCAACCGTCTCTGGCTCACCAGTCAACTCAAGCAGCTCGTGCATGTACTTCCAGCTATGCATACCGCCCCAACAGATCTCGCCCTCGGCGGCGAGACGTTCGCCATAGCCCTTGGCGATGGCAGCAGCTTCTTTGAAAGTCTGTGCGATCTTTTTCTGATTGCCAGCCGGATCCTGAGCCCAGTCATGAGGTGAGCAAGCGGAATCGATACGAACAATGCCGCTCGGCCTAATCCCGATCTGGCGAAGGCGGGATGCGATATGGCAGGCCTTGCGAACACTCGTGAGGAAAGACTTACGTTCGTCCTCGCTACCCATCGCAGAACCACCACCCGTGGGCGGCCACACTGGCGCAACCACGCTACCAATAGCAAGGCCCTTGTTGGCTATCTTGTCAGCAAGAGCCTGAATGGCAGCGTCGTCAGAATCGATACTGGTGTGCGGTTCAAAGAGGAAAAGATCGACACCATCAAAACGGGTGCCGTTTACTTCGGCCTTGGCCGTCATATCGAGCATGGTGTCTAGATCAATGGGTGGTTCTGAGTCTGGGCCCTTGCCGACGAGGCCTGGCCACATGGCGTTGTGGAGCTTGGGAAATGCGTTCGACATTGCCAATACAGCATATCAATCAGAGCTCTCGCTGGAGCGAGAAATGGGCTAGCATCTAAGAATGCGTTGGGACCAAGGACATCAAAGCGACGACGTTGAAGATCGCAGAGACGAAGGCGGCAGTTCGCCTATGGGATTTGGTGGCGGCGGCTTTGGAGGCATGCGGGTTGGCTTCGGCGGACTCGTTGTACTGGGAATCCTGAGCTTTGTCTTCAAAGTCGATTTGATCAGCCCTTTCCTCGGAGGTGGCGGCGGCATGGCCCCTGTGGCTTCCCGGCGTGAACCGAGAGTAAAGACAGCCGAAGAAGAAACGCTAAAGCAATTCGTAAGCTTTGTGCTGGATGATGCACAAAACACATGGACTAAAGTGCTGCCAGAGCAACAGGGCGTGTCTTACCGGCGAGCCAAATTGGTGTTGTTTCGCGACTTCGTGCGAAGCGGCTGTGGAGACGCTGAAGGTGCCATGGGCCCCTTTTACTGCCCCGCGGACGAGAAGGTTTACATCGACCTGAACTTCTATGACGAGTTGAAACGCAAGTTCGGAGCACCCGGAGACTTTGCCCAAGCCTACGTAATTGCCCATGAACTCGGCCACCATCTGCAGAACATCCTTGGCATCGAGCGCAAGGTGCGCATGGCGCAAGAGCGCAACCCAAGAGCGCAAAAACAGTTAAGCGTGCTGATGGAATTGCAGGCCGATTGCTTTGCTGGAATCTGGGCCCACGAGACGGCACAACGAAAATTGTTGGAAGCTGGCGACGTAGACGAAGCCCTCGGTGCAGCCGCAGCGGTGGGTGACGATCACATCCAGCAGATGTCCACGGGCCGCGTCAGGCCTGAAAGCTTTACCCATGGATCGTCGGCGCAACGCAAAGAATGGTTTGGCCGTGGATTCCAGACTGGTAAGGTTACTGAGTGCAACACGTTCGCGGAAAACTGAAATCTGAATTCAATCAATGCCTCAGATTGACAGTGGAATATGATGGCGGCAAATACAGTGGGTGGGCCGAGCAACGCAATGCCCGCACTGTGATGGGTGAACTTCGTACTGCCCTGGAACAAGTGCTGGGCGGTAAAGTAGAGCTGGTTGGGGCTGGCCGCACCGATGCTGGAGTACATGCAAGAGGCCAGGTTGCGCACGTCAAATATTCAGCAGCCAAGCCTGCAGTGGAAGCCTTTGTCCTCACACAAGTGAATCAGAAGTTGCCCGCAGAAATCAGCATCCGAAAACTGCATAAAGCTCCTCTGGCATTCCATGCCCGGCATGACGCCTCAGAGCGCGAATACGTCTATCAGATTGCCACCCGCAAGACTGCCTTTGAGAAACGCTACGTTTGGTGGATCAAAGAGCCACTCAACGTAGCGGCAATGCAGGCAGCAGCAGCCTTGATCGTTGGCCGCCACGACTTCAAGTGCTTTCAGGCCCAAGACCCAGGCAGACCCAATGAATCGTCCATCGTTGTGGTGGCCCGGGCAGAGATTGAAGTGCTGGAAGACCGGTTGTTATTTCGAATCGCCGCATCACACTTCGTTTGGCGTATGGTGCGCAGGCTCACAGGTGTACTCGTCAAACTTGGCCTTGGCGAAATCACGCAAGCCGATTTCGAAAAACTGCTGGATGCCAAAGAAGACCCGCGCCTCGACGTAGCGGCCTGGACGGCACCTTCATCGGGACTCTTCTTCGAAAAGGTCCGCTACAGCTAGTTCATTTTTTCGTGGCAGAAAGTGCAGTCATTAGACACTTTCTTCTGGCGATGGCAATCCATGCACGAGCCCATCGAAAGGTCTTTGGTCTTCGCCATGACACTCAGGGTTTTCACCTCACCATGGCAATCTGTGCACTTCGCTTCGGCATCCATGTGTGTCTTGTGGCTCCAATAAACAAAGGTCGGAACCTGATACACACGCACCCACGGAACGCGCTTCTTGTCAGTGAAGAACTTCGCCAGCTTCTGGATGTCTTCTGAATCTTTCTTGATCACCTGATGGCAACCCATACACTTGGCTTCGGCCGGAAAGGTCATCATCTCGCCGGGGGCAGGGTTCACGTGACAGGTCTCACATTTCAGATCGAGCTTGCCTGCATGTTGTTCGTGGCTGAAGGCAATGGGCTGCTTCGGGGGATCGGCAGCCCACACCAGAAAGGAAGCGGCAATGAAAATCAAAAACCTCACAGATTGCCTTTCTTCGATTCACTGAAGAGGTATTCACTCGCTCGCAGCGTGAGCGCAAGGATAGTGAGTGTTGGATTCTGCGAACCACCACTGACAAAGGAACTGCCGTCTACAACGAACAGGTTCTTGATGTCGTGCGTTTGATTCCACTGATTGAGAACACTCTTCTTCGGATCGCTGCCCATGCGGCAGGTACCAAGTTCGTGGATGCTCTCACCGGGCGGAACCATCTCCCAATGCTTGGCCAAAATCTCGAAGCCTGCATCTTTGCAGAGTTCCTCGGCCGTATTCATCGAATCCTTGGCCATGGCAAATTCGTTGGCAGTGTACTTCTGGTTGATGTGGAGCACGGGAATGCCCCATGCGTCAGTCTTGAGCTTGTTGATGCGGACAGCGCTTTCGTAGCGCGGCAAAACTTCACCCATCGTTGTCAGTGAGAAGCCGGTGCCTTGAGTGTCGGCCATTTGCTGCCAGAGCTTTTCACCGTAAGCGGGGAAGTAGCTCGGGCCTGGGCTGTTGCCACTGCCGAAGTCGTAAGCATAGCCACGGATAAAGTCTTTGGACTTGGTCTTGAGATTGCGGAAGCGAGGGATATATCCACCGCCGCCCATCAGATTGCGAGGAGCCTTGCCACCACGCGCCTCAGGCACAATCGCCTGCACCACGTTCTTCACATAGAACTGGTCGAAGAGATAATGGCCCAGCGTTCCGCTTGAGTTTGCAATGTTGCTGTTGAGAAGAATACGAGTTGACTCAAGGCACGATGCGCCCAGCACCACAGCCTTGGCACTGACATGGAACTCGCGCTTCGAAACCCGGTCCACAAAATGAGCACCATTGGCCTTGCCGGTCTTCTTGTCGATGGTGATCTCACGCACAACAGCATTCGGAACGAGGTTGAGATTCCCTGTCTCCAGAGCTGCCGGCAGTAGCAGATTCAGACTGCTCGCCAGGGTACCTGTGCTGCGACGTTGTTTGGTGGTTGGCACGTCTTTCTTGCGGCAGGCTTCGAGGAATCTCTGGACACAAAGACTATCGCGAGACTCGTCGGCAAGGAAGTTGCCGTCTGGAATTTGAGGGAAGCCTTCCTTGCGTCCGCTCACACGAAAGAGCGGCTCGACGCGATCGTAGAAGGGGGCAAGATCTTTGTACTCGACAGGCCAGTTATCACCAAACCCGTCGTGATCTTTGCACTTGAATTCGTAGTCGCTCAAGCGCCAGGAGGCGCGGCCCCAGGCCAGCGTCTTGCCGCCAACCAACCGGATGCGCACCCAGTAGTAGGGGTTCTCAGGGTCGTAGGTGTAAGGGTTCTGCTTCTCATCAGCCCACATATTGGCGCTGAACTCGCTGGCCTGTGTGACATGAGGGAAGCGGCCGGGTTTGCCGAAGCCGCGATAAGGCAGATCGGAAACAGACTTGAGAACTCGTTGCTTGTCTGGGTCAATCAAGGGGCCGGCGTCGAGCATGACGCATTTGGCACCCAGTTTGGTTAATGTGTGCGCGGCCATGCCGCCGCTAGCGCCACTGCCGATGATAAGGACGTCGTATTCGGTTTTCATGTTGGATCCTTATTCGATGGGAAGCCAATAGCTGCCAACACCGGCAGCAGAACGGCTGCGTCCGGACATTGCCTCAGCCCACTGGCGAGAATTTACTGTGGCCTGATAGAAGGCCTGTTTGGCGGCTTGCAGGAATTTGCCATAAGCGTTGGCCGGGCCTGCGTGCGTCCAGGGCTCATTCAATTCCTTTAGAGCCGCATCAAGGCCAGCCTTGCGCCGAAGCTTGTAGGTAGCAAGACCTTGCTTGTAAAGGGCCTGAATGTCTGACGGGCTTTGGCCAATCAGGAAATCGAGGAACTCTGCAGCCTCAGCTTCTTTGGCGCCCGGGCGTCCGTCGAAGGCAGGAATCAGGGTTTGGCCAAGTTCGGCGAAAACCGCAAGATCGGCTTGCGAATAGAAGCGGGGCAGGCCCATGGACACAGCTTCGGCTGCAGTAGCCGGAATACTCGCGGCTGCTTCTTGAAAGGCCTCTGCTGCCGGGGCCAGGCCCAGCAGCGCATAAAAAACAGAACGGCGTTGCATGATGGTGTTTCCTTATTTGACGAAGCGAATGCAGACGGGGCTACCCACTTTTACAGAAGAACCTGAAGGAATCAGTTTCCCTTCTGCAAGATCCACCTTAAAGGCTACAAGAAGATCGGAATTTTGAGCGCCCGCAACGAGATATTTTGCATCGGGCGACAGAACGAAGCCACGCGGAACCTTACCGCCAATCGGCTGCTGGCCAAGCAATTTGGTTTCGCCTGTAGCGGGTTCGGTGCGATAAATCGAAATGCTGTCATGTCCGCGATTCGAACTAAACAGCAGGGTCTGCTTGGGATGCAGAACCACTTCAGCACCAGATGTGTTGGCTTTGTAGTCAGCCGGAATAGCGGAGACGGTGGTTAGGATCTGGCCCTTCGGTTCGCCTGTCCAACGGAACACGCTCACACTGCTTGCCATTTCATTCAGTACATAGGCGAGGCCACCAGCACCGAGCGCCAGGTGGCGAGGGCCGGCACCTTTAGGAGTTTCCAACTGGGCTCTTTCGCTGATTGCGCCAGTCTTGGCATCGAAGCTGTAGATCTTTACCTGGTCAAGACCCAGGTCAGCAACGTAGAGGAATTTGTTGTCAGCAGAGAAGTTCACCGAATGGGCATGAGGGCCTTCCTGGCGGCGAGGGTCGACGCTCTTGCCCTTGTGCTGGACGGTTGCGACAGCCTCGCCCAACTTGCCGTCTTTGCCGATCGGAAGCACGGCAGCTGTGCCGCTCGAATAGTTTGCGACAGCAAGCCATTTGCCGGTGCTATCGATGTTGAGGTGACAGGGAGCGTCGCCTTTGGACTTCACCTTGTTCAGAGGGCTGAGCTTGCCATTGGGCAGAATTGCAAATGCGCTGACATCGCCGTTGTTCACTTCATTGGCAGCGTAGAGAAACTTGCCGCCTTTGCTAATGGCAAGAAAGGAAGGGTTGGGGCTTTCGGCTGCAAGTTCGGGGGCCGAGAGCTGCCCGGTGGCCTCATTGAGACGCACCATATAGATGCCCTTGCTGCCTTCGGGCTTGGTGTAGGTACCGATATAGGCGGTTCGGTCTGCTGCAAGAAGACTCATAGTCATAAGGGTTGTAGTTGCAATTAAAGATTTCATAGAGTGGAACTTTCAATTTCTGTATGTGCACCTAAAAGGTTGCTGTACTGGCGCAGCAGCTTGATCACTGCAATGGCCAGAGAAAAGACGATCGGGCCAGCAAAGAGGCCCACCAGGCCGAAGGCTTCTATGCCCCCAAGCAAGGCGAAGAACATCACCGCTGTATTCATTTGAGAGCTTTCGCTCAGAACAATGGGGCGAATTACATTGTCGGCCATACTCACAACCACCAGGCTCCAAACAAGAAGAATGCCAGCCTGGGTGAAGTCGCCAGTGCTTGCGAGATAAAGCACCCCCGGCAGCCAGACAATGCCCGCGCCCACCAGGGGAAGGATGCTGAAGATAGCCGCAACGGCTCCCCAGAATGCCGCTGAAGGCAAGCCCGTAAACCAAAAGCCAAGCCCAGTGAGCAGGCCTTGTGCCAATGCAACAGCGATCACGCCATAGACGTTGGCGAACATCAGAACACGAGTCTCAGCAAAAAGCGAGTCCATCACGTGAGACGGAAGAGGCACCCACGACTTACTCTCCTCCAGCACCTCAGCACCGCCACGGAAGAGAAAAAACATAGTAACGAGTGTGATGATGCTCGAAAAAACCCAGGAGCCCAATCCCTGGATACTGCGAAGTGCATTGGACAAAATACTGGAACTCAAGCCCGCGAGGCGGCCCTGCAAAAACTCCTTGGTTTGCTGCGCATCCCAGCCCAATTGCTCGCCAAGAAAAGCAATGCTGCGATCAAACCACTCCACGTTTCCCGATGGCCCAATGGCGGCGCTAAAGGCATCCATCGCATGCTTCATTTCTCTGCTGATAGCAACACCAAGCATCGTGAGGGGAAGCAGAAAAAGAAAGCCAGTGGCGATCGTGCAAATCCATGCAGACAGAGTGGGACGCTTGGTCTTTTTGACGAGCCAGCTATACCCGGGATAGAAAACAATAGACAGCACAACAGCGAGAAAGACTTCGCTAAAGAACGGACGCATCACCAGGTAGCAGCCATACGCCAACAGGACGCTCAGCAGCGCGAGTACAGTCCAGGTAATGTGCCGGGGAGTCAAAGCTAGC
>JBIPMY010000182.1:0-11371 GCA_044376335.1 Bryobacter sp. | reverse complement strand
CCTAGTGTGGTTGAGTCTGTTGAGATTCTTTGGCCTGGCGGGGGTGTGCAGAAGCTCGACAAAGTGGCTGTAGATCGAATCGTTGAGATCACGGAAGATGTGAAGCGATGAGAGTCTGGATTTTGTTGTTTCTGGGAGCTGTTTCTCCAGGGCAGCCAAGTTATGAAAAAGCGAACGCCCTCTTTATTGCCCAACGATTTCCTGAGGCGCTGGCGGCTGTAGAAGAAGCGATTCAACTCGATGCGCGGCTGGTGCCTGCATTGACGCTCAAGGCCAAGCTGGCCATGGCGGCGAGTCGATGGGATGTGGCTGGGAAGAGTCTTGAGCAAGCGCTGGCGGTAGACCCGAAAGCGGCGTATGCGCAGTTTCTTTACGGCATGGTGGCTTACATGAACAACGAAATGGGCGAGGCCTCAACTCGATTTCAGAAGGCACGTGTTCTGGCCCCAAAAGATCCTCGCGCGGCCTTGTATCTGGGGTTGACGATTGAGAGTGTAGGTAAGCCCGGAGATGCGCTTGCGTTGTATGAAGAGGCGGTGAGGCTGGAGGGCGCAAGTGGGCAGCAAGACGCCGGGACACTCTTGCCTGGGGCCCGGCTGCTGCTCTTGCTGGGCCGGCTCGAAGAGAGCGAAAGCTGGGTGCGGCAAGCCTTGAAGTTGTCTCCAAAAATGAGGGATGGTCACTTTGAGCTGGCGCGGATTTTGTTGAAGAAGGGCGACTCGGACGCTGCTGCTCAGGCTGGGGAACTGGCCCTCAGTTTGCCGGGGGCGAGCCCTGCCGATGCTGCCATTCACTACCTGCTGGTGAGGGCGTGGAGGCAGGCCGGAAAGCCCGAGCGGGCGGCTTTTCATGCTGCGGTGCTGCGAGCCAAAGAGAACTAGACGACGCGGCGTTTACGGAGTTCGTCGAAGCTCACAGCGAGAATGATGATGGCGCCGATGATGACTTGCTGCCAGTAGGGCGAGATGCCCTTAAGGTCGCTGCCGTTGGAGAGGAGGCCCATGATGAAGGCTCCAACGAGGGTGCCGACAACACTGCCTTCTCCTCCACGCAAGCTGCCTCCGCCGATGACTACGGCGGCAATCGCCTGAAGCTCGTAGCCATTGCCAGCGGTGGGTTGGCCGGTCATCAGGCGGCTGGCTTCAATCATTCCCGCAAGGCCAGTAAGGGCACCGCAGATGGCGTAGACGCAAGTAAGGTGGAAGGCTACCGGGATGCCGGCGTAGAAGGCGGCATCTGGATTGCTGCCGATGGCGAAGCTATAGCGGCCAAGCTTGGTGTGTTCTAGCAGGAAGTGCACCAGCAAGGCGCAGATCAGAAGCACCCAGAGCACGAAGGGGACACCCAGGATGATGCCTTCACCGAGGAAGCTGAAGCCGGGCGGAATCTGATGGACGGGCAGGCCGTTTGAGATTACCAGCGTGAGGCCGCGGATGATGCCGAGAGTGCCAAGGGTGACGATGAAGGCGTTGATCTTGAGGCGGGTGGTGAGATAGCCGTTGATGAAGCCGCAGAGGGCTCCGGTGAGGATGCCTACGAGAACGCCAACGAGGATGGGTTGGCCTTGAGCCATGGCCATCGTGCCAAGCAGGCCGCCCATGGCGAGGATCGAGCCGACGCTCAAGTCGATACCGGCCGTGATGATCACCATCGTCATGCCGAGGGCCATGATGTTGATCACGGCAGTTTGACGGATAACGCTAAAGAGGTTTGTTTCGCTGCGGAAGTTTTGATCGAACAACAGGATGACAAATAGAACGATGAGAGTTGCAAAGGGCAACAGGCGTTGGATCATGATTGAGTCTCTTCTTCAAAGGCGGCAAGCGCCATGATTTCTTCTTGCGTGGTGCGGCCAGGGAGTTCGCCCGAGAGTTTGCCTTGACGCATGACGAGGATCCGGTCTGCGACCTGGATCAGTTCGGTGAGTTCGCTGGAGACCATGAGGATGGCAGCGCCGTCGCGCGCCAGGCCGTCCATGACTTCGAAAACTTCCGTCTTGGCGCCAACGTCGATGCCGCGTGTGGGTTCGTCAAAGAGGAAGATGCGGGCTCCCTGGGCTACCCATTTGGCGATGACGATTTTCTGCTGGTTGCCGCCGCTGAGGCGGACGCTTTTCTGTGACGGGCCGTCGGTTTTGATACGTAGGCGGTCGATGAATTTCTTTTCGGTGGCGGTGAGCTTTGCGCTTTCGAGGACGCCGAAGCGGGAGTGTGCGCCGAGGCTGGTGAGGGTTAGATTCCAGCCGACGGAGAGCTGCGTGGCGAGTCCGGTTTTCTGGCGGTCTTCGGGGATGAGTGCGATGCCAGCGTCTACTGCGTCGCGGGGGCTTGTGAGCTTGACGGGCTTGCCGTCAACTACAAGTTCGCCGCTATCGACGGCATCGATGCCAAAGATGGCTCGGCAGAGTTCGGTACGGCCTGCGCCCATGAGCCCCGCGAGGCCCACAATTTCGCCAGCGCGGACGGTGAGGTTGATGCTCTTGAGGATGTTGCCGCGGTTTAGATTCTTGACTTCAAGCAGAGCCTTGCCGGCAGGGTAGGCCTGGCGGCTGTAGAGAGCGCCTAGATCGCGGCCCACCATGTGCTGGATGAGTTGGGCGCGGGAGAGGTCTTTGAGGTCGCCTGAGTGCACTGTGGCTCCATCGCGGAGCACAGTGACACGGTCGCCGATGGTGCGGAGTTCTTCGAGCCGGTGGGTGATGTAGATGACGCCGGCGCCTTTTTCTTTGAGCTTTTTGACGATGGTGAAGACTTCGCGGGTTTCACTCTCGCTGAGGCTTGAGGTGGGTTCGTCGAAGATCAGCAGCGAGGTGCCGTTTGCGATGGCGCGGCAGATTTCGACGAGTTGGCGGCCGGCGGGGCTGAGACGGTCTACACGCCAGTGGGCCTGAAGCGGGAAGCCATGGGCTTCGATGAGTTTGGCCGCGCGGTCCATCATGGCGGAGCGATTGATGATGCCAAAGCCGCCCATTTCTTCCCGGCCGAGGAAGATGTTTTCGCCGACGCTCAGGTGTGGGGCGAGGAGGCTTTCCTGGTGAACCATGGCAATGCCACTTGCGGCAGCGGCTTTGGGGTTGGCAAAATTCACCGGTTGGCCGCGAAAGAGCATTTGGCCGCCGTCCAGGCCCTGCATGCCTGCTACGATTTTCATTAGGGTGCTTTTGCCGGCTCCGTTTTCACCCATCAAAAGATGAACTTCCCCTTCGCGGACGGAAAGATTGCCGTCGCGAAGGGCGGTGACTCCGCCAAATCGCTTCTGAACCGATTTCAACTCAAGCAGCATCGAAACTACATAGTCTATCGAAGCTTCTAAGATATAGTGCCAGAATTTACAAGTTCCATTTATATACACGCGCCGATTGAACGGGTTTGGGCCTTCCACGAGGCTCCGGATGCGCTTGAAAAACTGACCCCGCCGGGGCAGGGAATTGAAGTGGTTTCGCAGACGGGCGGAATCGAAGCGGGTGGCAAAAAGGTGATCCGAATGCCAGTGTTGGGCCTTTTCAAGATGGAATGGCATGCACTTCATACGGTTTACAAGCCGACTTCTCTGTTTATTGATGAACAAGAGCAGGGGCCATTTGCGTATTGGCATCATGAGCACAGGTTTGCCAGGAGCAATGAAGGAACACAAATGACCGACGCGATTACGTTTCGCTTGCCTGGCGGGCCGATTGTGAACTTTTTCGGGGCTCCATTCGTTCGGTTGCAACTACGCTCGTTATTTAAATATCGTCATGCAATTACCAAGAAGTCTTGTGAGTAATCGCGGTTAAGTCCTGATAGGATGCACTAAGCCCCCTCATTCGCTCGATCATGCGCCAATCCATCCGCATCGCTGGTCAAATTCGCCGGTCTGTCTTTTATGAAGGCTGGCACGGACCGGCTGTGCTTGAAGTTTTGCATGGGCTGGATGCTGCCAAAGCGAGTACTCGTACACCGGTTGCCAACCACTCCATTTGGGAACTTGTGCAGCATATGCGGTGCTGGCATGAAGCTGGCCTCGATGCAATGTCGGGAAAGCCGTTGCCGCATGCGGAAGAGGCTGACCGCCTTGGGTGGCACCCGATACCCGATTTTTCAGAGAAAAGCTGGCAGGCCGAGATACAGCGTTTCCGGGATTCGGCCGAGAAGTTAACCCAGCGGACGGCTACGCTTGAAGATAAGTCGCTTACCCAGCAGGTGCCTGGGCGCGCTTACGATGTCGCGCACATGTTATTGGGTATTGCCAGCCACAATACCTACCATTGCGGGCAGATCGTAATGCTGCATCGTTACGTTTATCTTCATCCTTAAGTGGCGGGTACTTCTTCTTTTTCTGCCACCTTTGCATTGGCTGGGATGGCGTCAAAGAAGCCGTAGAGTGCCGGTACTACCAGCAGGGTGAGCGCGGTAGACGTCATCAAGCCTCCGATCACGACGATAGCCAGAGGGCGCTGGACTTCAGATCCGGGCCCGGTTGCAAAGAGAAACGGTACCAGGCCAAGAGCCGCAACGCTGGCCGTCATCATTACGGGGCGGAAGCGGAGAGCGGCCCCTTCACGAACGGCCTGTTCGCGCGACATGCCGCCTTCACGGAGACTGCGGATGTAGGAAACCAGTACGACGCCATTGAGTACGGCGATGCCCCAGAGCGCAATGAATCCTACCGAGGCGGGCACCGAGAGGTATTCGCCGGTAAAGAAGAGTGCGGCAATGCCACCGATGGAGGCAAAGGGCAGCACGAGGATGATGAGAGACGAGAGTCTTACAGATCCGAAGAGCAGGAAGAGCAGAAAGAAGATGGCGCCAATGGTGATGGGCACGATGAAGGTAAGGTGCTTGAGGGCACGTTCCATGTTTTGAAACTGGCCGCCCCATTCGAGGTAGTAGCCGGGTGGAAAGGTGACCTGGCCTTTTACCTTCTGTTGGAGTTCTGCGACGAAGCCGCCGAGATCGCGGTCTTTGACGTTGATGCCAACGACGATACGGCGCTTGCTCATTTCGCGTTTGATTTGGGAAGCACCTTCGAGCAGTTCGATGCGGGCAAGGCTGCCGAGCGGCACCTCAACGCCGTCTGGCGCGGTGAGCAGGATGGCGCGGATGCTGGCGATGCTGCTGCGCAGGGCTTCCGGGTAGCGGACGACAGCCTGGAAGCGGCGTTCGCCTTCGTAGATCTCTGTAGCAGCGCGACCGCCGACGGCAGCTTCGATGGCATCGTTGACGTCGCTTGCGTTTAAGCCGTGGCGTGCGATGGCCTGACGGTCGATGGTAACGGTGAGATTCTGCTGGCCGAGGATGCGGTCGATCTTGACGTCGCCAGTACCTCGGACACCTGCTGCAGCTTTGGCGATTTCGTTGGCCTTAGCGCTGAGGGTCTCGAGGTCGTCGCCGAAGACCTTTACGGCGACATCAGCTCTGACGCCGGTAACCATTTCGTCTACGCGGTCTGAGATCGGCTGAGCAATGACTACGTTGAGACCAGGCAGGCTCGAGATGCGTTTGCGGATCTCTTCTGCGATGGTGTCCTGCGTGAGGCCCTTGCGTTCTTTGATGGGAGTGAGCTGGGCCATCATGTCGTTTTCGTTGTAGCCGGCGGGGTCTACGGGCGATTCGCCGCGGCCGAGACGAGTGACAACCGACTTGATTCCAGGGATGGTCTTGACCATGTTCTGGGCAGTGAATTCCATCTTGATCGACTCATCGAGCGAGATGTTGGGTGCGCGGTCGGCATTGGGTGAGACGATCCCTTCTTTCATCTCAGGGATGAAGGAAGTGCCGAGATAGGGGAAAAGGCAGAGTGTGGCGATGAAGAGAACCAGGGATGCAGCGATCGTCTTCTTTTGGTTGGCTGTCGTCCAGTAGAGCAGCACGAGGTAGGGGCGCTTGAGCCAGCGAACGAGGAAGGTGTCGTGCTCGTCCCCGCCCTTGAGCAGGAGGAGCGAAAGGACAGGCGACAGTGTGAGTGAGAGCACCAGCGAGATTGCTAGCGCGATGGCGATGGTGATGGCGAGTGGGCCGAACATTTTGCCTTCCATGTCCTGCATGGTCATCAGCGGCAGGAAGACGAGGATGATGATACAGATGCCGAAGACAACCGGGGTTGCCACTTCGAGCACGGCATCGCTGACGATTTTGAGCCTTGAGGTCTTGGAGTTGTGGCCTAGTTGTGCGTAAACGTTTTCTACGACAACGACAGAGCCGTCGATCATCAGGCCAACGGCAATGGCCAGACCGCCGAGCGACATCAGGTTGGCCGAGAGCCCGTAGTAGTTCATCACTACAAAGGTGAGGACCGGTGTGAGCACCAGGGTTGCGATGACGATGATGCTGGAGCGAAGATCGCCAAGGAAGAGGAAGAGAATGACGACCACCAGCACGATACCTTCGATCAGTACGTTGCTGACTGTGTTGAGTGCAGCGTCAACGAGTTCTGAACGGTCGTAATAGGGAACGATTTTCAGGCCGTTCGGGAGCATGCCGTTATTGTTGATTTCGTCGACTCGCGCCTTGACGCGGGTGACGATGTCTTTGGCATTGCCTGAGGCGATCATCATCACGATGCCACCGACAGATTCGGTGTAGCCGCCTTTGACCATGGCACCGTAGCGAACTTCTTCGCCGATCTTTACTTCTGCGACGTCGCGAATACAGACCGGCGTGGAGCCAACCTCTTTCAGAACCACAGCGCGGATGTCGTCGAGGTCGCTGATAAGACCGACGCCGCGGACGAGTAAAATTTCCGGGCCACGGCTGAGGATGCCACCGCTGGAATTCGCGTTGTTGCGGGCCAGCGCTTGTTGGACGTCGTGGATTGTGATGCCGAAATAGCGCAGGCGGATGGGGTCGACGATGATCTGATATTGCTTGACGAAGCCGCCAGTGGAGTTGATTTCTGCGATACCCGGGATGGAGCGCAAGAGCGGGCGAGCAACCCAATCCTGAACGATGCGGCGGTCGATGAGCTCTTGTCTGGTGAGCTGTCGTTGGCCGTCAGAAGGGCTTTCGATGGTGTATTGATAGACCTCGCTCAAGGCAGAAGAGACAGGGCCGAGGACGGGGAGGATGCCTTCCGGCAAACGGCTGCGGACGTCGCTGAGGCGCTCAGATACAAGCTGCCGCGCGAAATAGATGGGCGTCTTGTCGTTGAAGACGAGGGTGATGATCGAGAGGCCCGGCTTGTTGAGAGAGCGAAGCTCTACCAGGCCCGGCAGGCCGGTCATCCCGATTTCAACCGGTACGGTGACAATGCGCTCTACTTCATCGGGGGAGCGGCCCGGAACTTCTGTTGCCACCTGAACCTGAATGTTGGTGACATCGGGGAAAGCATCAACTGATAACTTGCGCGTTGCATCGACGCCAAAGGCCAGGGCAATGAAGGCCAGAACGATGACGATAATGCGGTGCTCAAGCGAGGCGCGAACCAAGGCATTCAACATTGGTTCAGGCTCCTTCGCTGCTGCCTACGGCGAGGCGGCGGCGTTCGTTGTTGAGATGGAAGGCACCGTCGAGAACGATTCTCTGCCCGGGCTTGATGCCGTCCAGGAGAATGCGTATTCCTTCGAGTTCTTCGCCGAGTAGCACTGGAATCAGTCGAAAGTTACCGGGCGAGGTTTCGACAAAAAGACTTTCGGTGTTGCCTTCGCGCACTACTGCCGAGAGTGGGACCACCATCCGCTTATTCGCTTTATCTTTAAAAATCATCGAAGCGAGCATGGCCGGCTTGTAGCGGCCGCTGGGGTTTGGAAGGTCCATACGAGCGCGCACGGTTCTGGTTTCCGGGTTCAGGGTGGCACCTATAAAGGAGAGCTTGCCGAAGAGCTTTCGCTCTGGAAATGCGGCGAGGTGAGCCTCGACTGGCAAGCCGTTGGACAAGAGGCTGGAGTTGGACTCAGGAACGTCTGCAACCAGCCAGACGTGGGACAACTCTGCGATATCGAAGACCGTGTCTGAGGGCTGAATCATTTGGCCCAGAGTTACTTTTCGATCGAGCACCGTGCCGTCCATGGGGGCAATGACGCGAGCGACGGAATTGATGCTGCGGGTTCTGCGGAGGTCTTCGACGGATTCTGCCGTCATGCCCAGAAGGACGAGTTGATCACGGGCTGCATCCAGTTCGGCTGTAGCTTCGGCGAGTTCGGCTTCGCGGCGCTGCAATTCTGCTGAGCCGATGACGTCGGCTTTGAGGAGTTGCTGCGCACGGTCAACCGCGCGCTGGGCCAATTGTTTGGATGAGATGGCTTTGAGAAAGCCAAGCTGGGCATCAGACAGGCCAGTGCTGTTGAGCAAGGCAAGGACTTGTCCTTTTTGTACCTGCTGGCCTTCGGTTACGAGGATCGAACTGATGCGGCCAAGGACAGGCGAGCCGACGCGGGTGACGCGGGTTTCGTCCACTTCCACACGAGCAGCAACAGTGTGACTGGTGCCGATATCGGAGGTGGCGGGCTCTCCCACTTTGAGATCCTTGAGCAGCGTTGGGTTGGGAGTAATCGCCATCGGATCTGAGGGCGCCTTGGCTGCGGGTTGTGTTTTGGCGGCGGCAGTTTCGTTGGATTTTGAGCAACTGGAGACGAATAGACAAGCTAAAAGGGCCAGGCTAAGTGAAGGAAGTTTGGTCATGGAATGTTTCTCCTGAGATCGCGTGCCCGAAGCTCGTCGAGATCGATGAGGGCAGCCTGACGGTCATATTGTGCGTTTAGGAAGTCGAGCCGTACTGTGCGTAGCACGCGTTGTGCGTCGAGCACTTCGAGAATGCCTCGCTCGCCGAGGCGATAGGCGACTTCTGCGGCGCGAACGGCTTCTGTGGCTTCGACGAAGAGGCCTTGTTCGAAGGCTGCCAATTGCTGCGTGGCCAGATTGTAGCGGGCGTAGGCGCTTTCGATGCCCGATACGAATTCGAGTTCACGGTTCTGGGCTTGTGCAGTTACAGCACGCACCTGGGCAGCGGCTTCAGCGATGGGGCCCTCACGGCGATTCCACAAGTTGATTGGGATAGACACACCGACGCGGTAGCTCGGGCTGTCTGGGGGGCGTTCTATTTCTGCGACCAGTTGCGGCTGTGGCCGTCGCTGTGCGACTTCATAGGAGACGTTGGCTTCAAAGCGCTTGATTTCAGAACGGAGATAAGCCATGCCGGGGTGTGAATCCAGGGCTTGTTGACGCAGAGTGTCCAGCGGGGGGAGCGCGACGAAGGGGTCGAGTTGCCCTTCCACTGTCAGGTCGGCGTCCAGGGTGGACCCGACACTGGTTCGCAGTTGCGTCAGCGAAGAGATGTATTGCAAGCGGGCACTATTGGCGGCGCTCCGGGCGGCAACGAGTTCTGCGTCGGCGCGAACCAGTTCGAGACGGCCCGCCTCGCCCACCTCAACTCGAACCTGGATGCGTTTGCGTAGCTCTTCGACCAGGCGGAGGTTTTCGGTGAGGACGTCTATTTCAGCGCGGCGTCGCAAGACCTGGTAGAAGGCTCTGCGCACGGAAGAGAGTACGCTGATTCGGGTTCCTGCCAGGAGGTATTCGTTACTTTGCCGATTGAGCTGCGCTACTTGTTGGCGAGCGGGGCGAAGGGGGCCCAGCTCCAGCGGTTGGCTGAAGGTAAAGAATTGGGAGAGGCCTGCGACGTTGCCCGGGACGCGGATGGTTTGCTGACCTGCGATGACGCCAAATTGTGGGTTGGGGTAGGCACGGGATGTGGTGATGCCGGCTTGTGCGCCCTCAATTCTAGCGATCCCGGCCCGCAGGAGCGGGTGGTAATCCTCAGCTAGCGAAAGGGCTTGTTCCAGGGTGAGCTTGGTTTGGGCTGGTGCTGAAAAGTTGAAGAAAAAGAGGGCCGAGGCAAAGGTTGAGGCCCTCCAAAATTTAGTTCGCCTGGCCCGGTCGGGCAAAAGGCGAGCTTGTCTGTCCATGAGGACTATTATAGTCCAGCATTAAATAAACGCAATGTTAGCGAGACTTCACATTTGCACGGATGCCTCTAAGTGATTGAAAAGAAGAGAAATATTAGGTCAATATTTTTTTATTACTTCATGTGAAGATGTGACGATTAATGAACTACTTTCGTGCCTGGGATGCAATCTGAGCTGGATTTACTTCGACTGGGACAACGAAATCGACAAAGCCGGCCACCATCTCTTCCCAGCTTTGGTCGCCCCAGCGGACCTCGGATTTGGGGTCTGGGTTGAATTTGTTGTTGGGGGAATTGTCGAACCAGGCAGTGGCGCGTAGTTTGGTGCCTTTGGGCAGCAGCACCGGTTTTTCGAGCTTGTAGGTGAGCTGCCAGTTGAAGTCGTAGTTGGGGACTTTTAGCAGGGTTTGGGATTCGCCGCTGGGGTATGTGGCGACGTATTCAAAGGCTTTGCCGCGGAGGTGCATGTGGGGCATCATAGACTGCAGCGTGGTGTCGTTGTGGATTTCGACATTCGCGTCGACACGGTAGTTGGCCTCACCGGGTGGGATCACAAAGCTGTCGTTGCGCACATAGGCGTTGATGACTCGCTCTTTCGGAGGAGCCTTTGCGAAGACGATGCCGATGCTGCTGCGGTCGAGAGTTTCTTTGCCGGTGGAGATGTAGTGGATCTGGAAGATGAGATCGCTGCCGGCAGAGATCAGGCGTGCCTGCCCGGGCTTGGTGTCGTAGGCGAAGCCGCCTGGGACATAGACCGATAGCATTTCAACAAGCCCATCGGTGAGGCCGACGAGACTCCCAACGCCGGATGCTTTTTTGCCGGAGATGGTTGGCTTGGCGTCTGGAATGTATGCGACGCCGACAGGCGCTTCTTTCAAATAGGAAGAGCCCTTGGGGCGGTTGAGCGCAATGATGTGGTGAACGACGCTGGATGCGCCGGGACGAACTTCAATCTTCTCTACCCATTTGTCTTTAGTGAAGCCGGTGGGCACTACGAAATAGGTGTAATCAATCGTGCCTGAGGTCGGGACTTTGTGTGCGGCTGGCATGTCGATGACGAGGTCTGGCTTGCCGATGGTCCAGCCTTTGGTGAATTCTTTGGGGGCTGGGGCGTCCTTGGGGTCGCCTTCTTTGGCTCCGGTGTCGGCCCAGGCGGTGAGGGTGTCGATTTCTGATTGAGCGAGCGAGGTGTTATTGGAGAATTTGCCGTGCTGGGGGTCGGCGAACCAGGGGGGCATCTTTTTGCTGGTGACGGCGGCGCGGATGGCCCGGGCGAAGGGGCGGGTTTCTTTGTAGGTAAGCAGCGGCATGGGGGCCGCTTCGCCTGCGCGATGGCAGCCCTGGCAGTGGTTCTGCAGGATGGGGAGAACCTGCTTATGGAAGGTGACTTCTGCGGCTGAGGCGGTGAGGCAGAAAAGCAGGGCTGCGATTGATTTCGTTTAGGCGCAAGTTTAGCAAAAGAAAAGGCGGGCCCGAAGGCCCGCCTTTTCCG
>JBIPMY010000571.1:0-3438 GCA_044376335.1 Bryobacter sp. | reverse complement strand
GGCCACTCTTGTCTCAGCGGACTTCCTCACAGAGATCAAGAATTCCGGAACACAAGCTTTGCTGATAGCCAAAGACGGCCAACCGGTTGAATCCTTCCAACCCGCCACTCGGGTCGCCGTTCAATCCGTCACCAAACCCTTCGTCAGTCTCGCGGCCGGCAGACTCTGGACCGAAGGCAAACTCAAATCTCTTGACCTCAAAATTGGCGAGATCCTACCCGAGCTCGCCAAAGATCCTAAGGCTCCCGTCACCCTCCGCCACCTCCTATCCCACTCCTCAGGGATCCGCGACGCCAGAGACGCTAAGGGCCGAACACTCAACGAATTTATGGACACAAAAGACGTCCTCGAATATGTCTCCAAGCTACCGATCGAAGCCCCACCCGGTCAGGAGTACAAGTACAGCAACGTTGGTGTCGCGCTCACATCGCTTGCCCTCGAACGAATCGCCGGCGAACCACTCCATCTCTACCTGCGACGCACTCTCCTGCGGCCAATGGGCATTCAATCTGACGAATGGCGTCTGGACAAGCGCGGTCGATCCCCCTTCTTTTTCGGCCTCTCCATCAACGCCGAAGACCTCGCTAAAATCGGCCAGCTCATCGTCAACGATGGCCAGTGGCAAGGCCAGCAACTTCTCTCCCCCGAATGGATCAAGCTATCCACTCAAGAGCCCGGCAACACCACCAACCCGCGCCTCGGCCTGATCTGGTTCTTCCAGGCATCCACAACCCCAGGCGCAAAACCAGCCATGGTCCAGCACACCGGGGACGGCGGCAACTACCTGCTGATCTTCCCCAAATACAACCTCGTTGCCGTCCGCCTACGCCCCAATTCAGGCAAACCCGACTCACTGAAAGATTTCCCAAACCTCGTCGTAGACCGCTTCATCCGGCAATAATGGATTAATACCCATGAGCGTCCACCCTGCCGCTGGCACCCATCCAACCACCCTTGTCGATCTGGCAAAACTCGAAGCCGCTTACTACAGCCTCCACCCCGATCCCGCGAACCCCGCCCAGCGAGTATCCTTCGGCACCTCCGGCCATAGAGGCTCCTCCCTCAACACCACCTTCAACGAGGACCACATCCTCGCCACCACCCAGGCCATCGTTCTCTATCGCAAGATGCAGAACACCACCGGCCCCCTCTTCCTCGGCATCGATACTCACCCCCTCTCGGTCCCTGCCTACCGCAGCGCCCTTGAAGTCCTCGCCGCAAACGCAATCGAGGTCCGCATCGCTCCCAACGACGGCTACACCCCCACCCCTGCCATCTCCCACGCCATCCTAAACGCAACCAACGCAGACGGCATAGTCATCACGCCCTCCCATAATCCACCAGAAGATGGTGGCTTCAAATACAACCCACCCAGCGGCGGCCCTGCCGGCAGTGAAGCCACCACCTGGATTCAGAACACCGCCAACGAATTCCTCGCAAACAAGCTCCACGGCGTAAAGCGAATCCCCTTCGAGCAGGCCCTCAAAGCGCCAACAACAGTCGAACACGACTTCATGCGTTACTACATCGAAGACCTCGACAACGTCATCGACTTCGAAGCAATCCGCGCCTCTGGCATCACCATGGGAGCCGATCCCCTGGGCGGCGCAGGCGTCCACTACTGGGCCCCCATCGCCGACTACTACAAGCTCAACCTCACCGTCGTCAACGACAAGGTCGACAAGACCTTCTCCTTCATGACTCTCGACTGGGACGGCAAGATCCGCATGGACCCCTCCTCGTCCTACACCATGCAAGGCCTCATCGGCCTCAAAGATCGCTTCGATGTCGCCTTCGCCTGCGACACCGATCACGACCGCCACGGTATCGTCACCAAATCCGTTGGCCTCCTGCCTCCAAACCACTACCTCGCCACCTGCATCCACTACCTCTTCACCAACCGTCCCGAATGGGGCGCAAACACCCAGGTCGGCAAAACCATCGTCAGCTCGTCGATGATCGATCGTGTCGCCGCCCAGATCCACCGCAAAGTCTACGAAGTCCCGGTAGGCTTCAAGTGGTTCGTCGACGGTCTCGTCGATGGCAGCCTCGGCTTCGTTGGTGAAGAAAGTGCCGGCGCTACCTTCCTCCGCCGCAACGGCAAGGTCTGGACCACCGACAAAGACGGCATCACCGCCGCACTGCTCGCTGCCGAAATCACAGCCAAGCTCAACCGCGATCCCGGCGAAGTCTACAAGGAACTCACCAAAACATTAGGCGATCCCTCCTACGCCCGCATCGACGCCCCCGCCAACTCGCAGCAAAAAAAGATCCTCAGCAACCTAAAGCCCAGCGACATCAAGGCCACCACACTCGCTCGCGAGCCCATCCAGCACATCCTCACCAGCGCCCCCGGCAACAACCAGTCCATCGGTGGCTTGAAGCTGGTAACCGAAGGCGGCTGGTGCGCCGCCCGCCCCTCAGGCACAGAAGACGTCTACAAGATCTACGCCGAAAGCTATCACGGGCCCAACCACCTGCAGCAAATCCAGCAGGAAGCCCAACTCATCATCGCCGAGGCATTCAAACAATGAGCACCCTACTCCTCCATTCCGTTAGCTACGCCGGCTTCTGGGGCCAACCCGCCCTCAGCGTCGAACAGCTAATCGACAAAGCAAAAGAACTCGGCTTCGGCGGCGTCATGCTCGCTGCCAAGCGTCCCCACGTATCGATCCTCGATTACAACGAAGCCGCCCGCAACAAGCTCCGCCGCCTCCTCGAAAAGAAAAAGCTCAAGAACCTCTGCCTCGCCGGCTATTCCAACCTCACCGCAGACCTCGAACATCCCGACGTCCCCACCCTCGAGATCCAAACCCAATACCTCATCGAGCTAGCCAAACTCGCTCACGATCTCGGCGGCTCAATGGTCCGCATCTTCACCGGCTACGAGAACCCCGCCCACGACTACACCCGCCAGCTCCGCATGATCGCAGCCGGCCTTCGTGAGGCTGCAAAGCGAGCTGCAGACTACAACGTCACATTCGCCATCCAAAACCACCACGATCTCGCCGTCGGCTACGAAACCCTCCACGACCTCATCACCCAGGTGAACCACCCCAACTGCCGCGCCGGCTTTGACGCGTGGGCCCCCGCCTTGCACGGCGCAGACCTCACACAAGCTGCAATCCTCATGGCCCCCATCACCGTCCACACCACGGTGGCCGACTACGTCAAACGCCCCCGCTACAAATACGATTCAGCCCTGGTCAACTACCGTGAAGGCCTCCCCTTCATCCAGGCCGTCCCCATGGGCGAAGGCTTCATCGATTACAAGTCCTTCTTCGAAGCTCTGGCCGAAGGTGGCTTCAACGGCAGCATCGCCTACGAAATGTGTTCCCCGCTCCTGCACGGCTCAGACATGAAAACACTGGATCGCTACGCACGACACTTCATCGAATACATGCAGTCCCTATAATGAAACTCCCCTCCGCCCGCAAT
>JBIPMY010000181.1:0-11398 GCA_044376335.1 Bryobacter sp. | reverse complement strand
CCAAGCGCCACTGCCATTACCTGCGCACTTCCTCCAGATGGCCATAACCTTGTTCGAATGCGTAGGTGGGAGCTTCGGCTTAACAGTGCTCCGGCTTAACAGTGCTGCGGCTTGGCAGCAAAGTGTGACGCGATGGAAACGAGGGCCGTTTTCTTTCCAGGGCATTGCCCCTGAACTGTGGCGCAACCCGTCGCCTCGACCGGAATTCTTTGTCACCCATCTCGCCGGGCTGTTTTGTCACCCATGTCGTCGGACCGTACCCCCGTCGAGCCCCATGCGTAAGCGTGGGGATTCCAATTGACAGCGCCTGTGCTTTTCATCCACGACTGGCGCAAACTTCGGCCAGCGACCTAGCTAACCCCGTCCAACCCCATGCGTAAGCGTGGGGATTCCAATCGGTCCGGTCCGGCATCCTCATCCTGCGTTGTGAGCTAAGGACTTCTACCTGCCCAAAGAATGCATTCACACCCCGCCAAAATTTATCTTGCCCCTCTTTTCAATCACTTAGCTCCATCCCCCCGCCAAACCCATTTCGCCCCACTGCTAAAACTAAGCCCGGGCTACCACTTATGCCTAACTACAAAATTACGCAACTACTGAAGGACAAATACCCATGGCAACCGAAAAACAGATCGCGGCGAATCGCCGTAACTCCCAAAAAAGCACTGGCCCCAAAACCCGCGAAGGCAAATTCAAATCCAGCCTCAACGCCCTCCGCCACGGTGCTTACAGCGAAACCCACATCCTCACAACCGAAGACCCCGGCATCTTCAAAAATCTGGCTCAGGAAATTCTCGATGAGCTCCAGCCCCAAACTCCAACCGAACTCGAACTCGTCGACCAACTCATCCAAACCGTCTGGCGTCGCCGCCGCATCACCTCCCTGATCCAAATGCGTCTAAATCAGGCCATCGAAGAAGTAATCACGGAACAAAGCCAAATCCAGCCCGCAGAAGACAGACCGACGCCCACCCAAATCACCGTCCTCGCCATGGAAAAGCTCGAAAACCTGAAGCCGTCCTTTGCTCGCCAGGAAGCGATGGAGCTCCGCCTCATGGCACTCTTCCAACGAACCCTCAACCGCCTCGAACATGTACGAAAAATCGCGAACAAAGCCAAATTGGAGTTAAACCCTTTATTGCTGGCAGCTTGAGCCTCAAACTTCTGCTGTAGACCAGGATTCCTGACCATCAAACAATGCCTCGGAAATGACTTTCCGGGGGCACGGGCCAGCAGCAGAAAGGATTACGTATCCTCTGCTCGCCGTGCAAGCTCTTTGACATCCTGCTAGATAAGTGAAAAACAACCAAAGCCTGGAGTGTGTCCAGACGTCTGTGCTTGCGGCGCCGATCACTCTAATATGAGATATCGACCAGGTCCGCACCTTCCGTCATCCGCTTCAACTGCCCACAGGCAGCATAGATATCGAGCCCTCGTGGCCGCCGGATAAAGCACGGCATCCCGAGTTTTACGATCTCTTGAAAGCTCTCGACACGCTCCGGGTCTGGTGTTTCAAATGGAATCCCCGGGCCCGGATTGAGTGCAATCAGGTTCACCTTGCACTTCAGATTCGCCAGCAGCTTGCGAACTCTCCGCGCATCTCCATCGGTGTCGTTCACCCCGCGCAACAACACATACTCAAACGTGAGAAACTCCCACGATCGCAGCGGGTAGTGCAGGCAAGCTTCAATCAGGTCCTTCAAATGCCACTTCTTGGTAATCGGCATCAAGGCAACCCGCTGTTCCTCGGTGGAAGCATTCAGGCTGATCGCAAGCTTCGGACGAATTGCCGCTTTACCCATCTCTTCGATCTTCGGAATCAGCCCCGAGGTTGACACCGTAATCCGCCGCTCACTCATGCCAACCCCCGCCGGGTCCACCAGCAACCGGGTCGCCTTCAGCACCGCGTCCAGATTCATCATCGGCTCGCCCTGCCCCATCATCACGATGTTCATCTGACGATCTTTCGGCTCAAGGTTATGCTCGGCCGCAATGTGCAGCACCTGGCCCACAATCTCGCCTGCCGTTAGATTCCGCTCCAACCCCATCAGTGCCGTCAGACAAAACTTGCAATCCACCGGGCATCCCACTTGCGACGAAATACACAACGTATCCCGCCCTCGCTCCGGCATAAACACCGATTCCACCGTCTTGCCATCCTCAAGCCCCATCAGATACCGCACCGTTCCATCGATACTGTCGTAGCGCGAATCCACCTTCAGCGCCCCACTCGGAAACTCCGTCCGCAGCGCCGCGGGCAGGGCACTGGCGCGGCTCAGGTCTAGAAGGCGCTTCGAATAAAGCGCTTCATACAGTTGTTTGGCTCGATACCGGGGGTAGCGATCCCCAAGTGCCGCTTCGATATCGGCTAGCTCCATACCCATCAGCGATTGTCGTGGCTCTGTCACAATATAAGTATCGGTCCTCTCCCCGCTTTCTACCAATGAATTCAAACCCACCCCGCGATATCCTCAGCACCACACTGCCCAATGGACTGACTGTAGTAACCGAACGTATGGGCCACGTACGCAGTGTCTCGATCGGCGTCTGGATCGCTTCAGGCTCCCGTATGGAGCGTGGTGCCGAGCGCGGCATCGCCCACTTCCTCGAGCACATGCTCTTCAAAGGCACTGCCACTCGCTCAGCCGAAGACATCGCCCGCGCAGTCGATTCCGTCGGCGGTAACCTCGACGCCTTCACCAGCAAAGAGCTGGTTTCCTACAACACGAAAGTGCTCGACGAGCATCTCCCCATCGCCTGGGACATCCTCTCAGACCTCGTTCTCAATCCAACCTTTGACCCGGTAGAACTCGAAAAAGAGAAGAGCGTCATCATCGAAGAATGGAAGATGGATCTCGACAATCCCGAGCACCTCGTCCATGAACTCTTCGTCAAGCACCTCTGGAAAGGCCATGGTCTGTCGCAGCCCATCATTGGATCAAAGCCCACCATCCTCGGCTTTGATCGCGACATGCTCGTCGATTACCACCAGCGCGTCTACACCCCTGCCAACATTGTCATCACCGCTACCGGCAATCTCGAGCACGATCGCATCGTACGCATGGTAGAAGACTCCTTCGCCTCCCGGCCCGCCGGCAAAAAACTCCCCAAACAGGCCACCCCGCAGCAACATGCTCCCTTCATCCTGAAGCAGAAACGAACCCAACAGGCCCACGTCTACATCGGCGCGCCTTCGCACCCGATCTCACACGTCAACCGCTACGCCTCCTACGTCTTGAACACCATCCTCGGCGGCGGCATGTCCTCGCGCCTCTTCCAGAACATCCGCGAGCGCCAGGGCCTCGCCTACGCCGTTATGTCCGATCTCATGCTCTACCGCGACATCGGCTGCATGGCCATCTATGCGGGCACCTCCGCCGATACGCTCCCCAAAGTGATCAGCTCGGTCATGGATGAGTTCCGCGATCTCAAGGCCAACGCTGTCTCTACCGAAGAACTCCGCCGCGCCAAAGAGCATCTCAAAGGTTCGCTGATGTTGTCGCTCGAATCCACCAACTCCCGCATGACCAACCTCGCCCGCCAGCAGATCTTCTTTGGCCGCTTCTTCTCAATGGATGAAATGATCGCGAGCATCGAAGCCGTAACCGCCGAACAGGTCCAGGCTCTCGCCAACGAATCCTTTGTCAACGATCGCCTCTCGCTCACCGCTCTCGGCAAGGTAGACGGTCTCACGCTCGATCGCTCCATCTTCAATTGCTAACTTAAGACTCATCCGTGCTTAGACTCGCCCTCAGCTTCGCGCTTGCCCTCTCCGCCTTCGCCGTGGATTGGACCAAGCTGAAGCCCGAAGGCTACGTCTCAGACTTTGCTCACGTACTCGATCCCGCCTCCCGCGAAAGCATCGATCGCTACCTGGCCGCCGTAGAAAAAGCCAGTGGCGCACAGATCGCAATCGTCACTGTGGATACCCTCGATCGCGAACCGATTGACGATGTTGCCAACAAGTTGTACCGGCAATTCGGAGTCGGGCAGAAGGGCAAAAATGAGGGTGCACTCTTTCTCCTCGCAGTCGCAGACCGCAAGTCCCGGCTTGAAGTCGGCTATGGCCTCGAACCGATCGTGCCCGATGGTGTAGCCGGCGATATCCTGCGCGCTATGCGGCCCGCTCTGCGCGCAGAACAATATGGTCCTGCACTGATTGAGGCCAGCCGCGTGCTCGGCACCAAGATCGCATTAGGCAAAAACATCACCATTGCCGAAACACTGCCGGCGCGGCAGTTCCGCGAGGGCGCATCCGAACGTCGCAGCTCCGCATCCAACCAGCGTGTAGTTCAAATACTGATCCTGGTTGGAGTCATCGCTCTCTTTGCGCTCTTCAATAGGCGCAGAGGCGGCGGTTACGGTTCCGGGCCCTGGATCATCCCCGGTGGCGGAGGCTTTGGTGGCGGCGGTGGCGGTGGCGGCTCAAGTTGGGGCGGATTCGGTGGTGGTGATTCAGGTGGAGGCGGCGCTTCAAGCGACTGGTAACAAAACTATGCAAATCGAAAAGCAGCTACAGGATCTTGTATCCAAAGCAAAAACAGCCCTCGACGCCAGGCTCTCGTCGATTCTGCTCTACGGCTCGGCCGCCCGCAACGAATTCGATAGCGGACACTCGGATCTCAATATCCTGATCCTCACCAACGACTTGAACCCTGCAACGCTAAAGGCTGCCGCGCCACTCCTGATCTGGTGGGTGGAGCAGCGCAACCCGCAGCCCCTGCTCTTTACCCTCGACGAGTTTCGCCGCTCCTGCGACGCTTTCCCGATCGAGATCACCGACATCAAGGCTTCTCATCGCATTCTGTTTGGAGAAAGCCCGCTCGAAGGGCTCACCGTCGATCGCACCCATCACCGGGCGCAACTCGAACATGAGATTCGCTCCAAACTTCTGCGCCTCCGGCAGAAAGCGATGCCTGTTCTTGGCGACAACAAGGCTTTACTCCGCCTGATGGAAGATTCCGTCACTACGTTTTTGCTTTTTATTCGCCATGCCTTGCTTCTGAAGCAACTCGAAGCCCCCGCTGCACGTCGTTCTCTAGTAGAGGCGGCTCACCGTGCGGGCTTAATTGACCCCCTCCCTTTCGCGCAACTGATCGACCTGCGCGAGGGAAAACTCAGCCCCAAGTCTGTAGACTCAGTACAATTGTTCGAAGACTACCTAAAGCAGATACAAAGTCTGGTTGCGTCCGTTGACGCCCTGTAGAGGATACCCTTATGCGTTCAGCTCTGATTGTGATTGGTGTTTTGTTGGTTGGCGCCTTGTTCATTGGCGGCAAGATGATAGGCAGTCGCAACGATCTGGTTGTGAAGCGGGAAGCCATTGAAGGCTCCTGGGCACAAGTGGACGTCGCCCTGCAGCGCCGTGCCGACCTGATTCCGAATCTTGTTTCAACCGTCAAGGGATTTGCCACCCAGGAGAAGGAGGTGTTTACCAACATCGCCAATGCCCGTGCTGCCCTCGGTGGCGCACGCACTCCAGGTGAAAAGATCACTGCCAACGGCCAACTCGATAGCGCCCTTGCGCGACTGCTTGTAGTAGTAGAAAATTATCCGCAGCTGAAGTCCAACGAAAACTTCATGCGTCTTCAGGACGAACTCGCCGGCACGGAAAACCGCATTGCCGTCGAACGTCGAAAATACAACGAAGTGGTGCAAGACTACAACACCACTCGGGAGCTTTTTCCCACCAATATCGCTGCGTCGCTTTTTGGCTTCCAGCGCAACGATGCTTACTTCAAAACCGATCCCGGGGCCCGCACTGCTCCCAAGGTCGACTTTTCCAAATAGAGGGATTCTTACATGCAAACTTTCGGCAATTATATTAACGGCGAATGGGTCACCACCGGTGGCACCTTCGAAGTCCGCAATCCTGCCAACACCGATGAAGTCGTAGGCCTCTTCGTCAAAGCTTCTGCAGCAGATGTCGACGCCGCAGCTCAGGCTGCTGCCGACGCCTTCCCCAAGTGGGCTGCCATGACCGGGCCCGCCCGCGCCAACATTCTCTTCAAGGCTGCCGAGATCCTCGACAGCCGCTTTGAATCGATCGCTGCCGACATGACCCGCGAAGAAGGCAAAACCTTCCCTGAAGCCAAGGGCGAAGTACGTCGCACGATCAACATCCTGAAGTATTTCGCCGGCGAGGGCTCACGCACCGGTGGCCATCTCGTTCCCAGCGAGCGCGACCGCGTTCACATGTTTGCCATCCGCAAGCCCATTGGTGTGGTCGGCCTGATCACCCCCTGGAACTTCCCCAGCGCCATCCCCTGCTGGAAGCTCGCCCCGGCTCTGATCTGTGGCAACACCGTTATCATCAAGCCCGCCAGTGTTGCTCCTCTCTCCGCCTGGCGCATCATCGAAGCCCTGCATGAAGCCGGCATCCCCAAGGGTGTTGTGAACTTTGTAGCCGGCTCCGGTGGCACCATCGGCAAGGCTCTGATCGAAGCCAAACCCGTCAAGGCCATCTCGTTCACAGGTTCAGAAACCATCGGCAAGTGGGTCCACACCGAAGCCTCCAAGCGCATGCTCCGCATCCAGCTTGAGATGGGTGGCAAGAACCCCACGATCGTCCTGAACGACGCAGACTTCAACGCCGCCGTCGAAAACGTTGTCAACGCCGCCTTCTTCTCCACCGGCCAGAAGTGCACTGCCACCTCACGCGCCATCGTTGAAGACGGCATCTATGACAAGTTCGTAGCCGCCGTCGTCGAGCGCACCAAAAAGCTCAAGGTGGGCAACGGTATGGAAGCCGGCATCGACATCGGCCCTGCCGTGGACGAAGCTGCTCTCAACACGATTCTCGAATACATTGAGATCGGCAAGAAAGAAGTGGGCGCACCTCTGGTTGGCGGCAACCGCCTCACCGGTGGCGCTTACGACAAGGGCTATTACGTTGAGCCCACCGTCTTCGCCGATGTACCCGAAGACGCCCGCATCGCCAAAGAAGAAATCTTTGGCCCCGTGCTCACCATCCATCGCGCCAAGAGCTTCGAGGATGCCATGCGTATGGCGAATGCCACGGTATTTGGCCTCTCGGCCAGCGTTCAAACCACCAACCTCTCACGCGTCTTCGAGTTCATCTATGGCGCCGAGGCTGGCTTGCTGACAGTCAATCTGCCTTCGGCTGGTGTTGAATATCAGCTCCCCTTCGGCGGCACCAAGGATTCCTCCTTCGGGCCCAAAGAACAGGGCCCCGCTGCATTCGACTTCTACAGCGACTACAAGACCATCTACCTCAAGTACTAAGACAACCACGGAAAGCACTCGATGAAACTAGGACAAATCAAAAGCAACGGCTCTGTTGTCGCTGCAATCTTTGTAGACACCACCCACGCCCGGCCCATCCCCGACTACTCCATGTACGATCTGGTGAAACGCGCCGATGTCGAAGGTACAGACTTGGCAACCCTTGCTGGCCGCCTCGCCAGTACGCACATGGAAGAGGTCACGCCGCTGATCCCGATCGCCCCGCGCGAAGTCTGGGGCGCAGGCTGCACCTATGAAATCAGCTCGAGTTTCCGCGATGCCGAACATGGCACTCGCGAAGGCTTCTACCGTGCTGTCTTTGAAGGCGGCCGTCCCGAGCTCTTCTTCAAAGGCACATCCCGTATCGCGGTTGGCCCCGGTCAGCCCATCGGCATTCGTGAAGACTCCAAGTTCACGGCACCTGAGCCTGAGCTTGCAGTCCTGATCGGCTCCAAAGGCCAGATCTTTGGCTATACGGTCTCAAACGATGTCTCGGCCTGGGACATTGAAAAAGAGAATCCTCTCTATCTGCCGCAGTCGAAGACCTTCACCGGCTGCGCCTCACTCGGGCCCGTCTTTGTCACCCCCGACGAGATCGGCAACGTCTACAACCTCGAGATGACCTGCAAGATCACTCGCGGCGACAAGACCACCTTTGAGGGCAGCACCAACACCTCAAAGCTCGGTCGCAAGATCGAAGACATCATCGGTTACCTGCTGCGCTCGAATCAAGTCCCCTGCGGTACAGTGCTTCAAACAGGCACGGGCATTATCGTCACGCAGGAAAGCGCGCTTGAGCCTGGTGATGTGGTCACGATCAGCGTCCCTCAAATCGGTACGCTATCTAACCCTGCTGCGATTGTCTAAGATAGACTACTTGGGCAAAGGCCCATGTATTTCCAACTGACGCTTCTCTTGCTTGCTCAGTCGAGCGAGGTTTTCGAAATGTCTGTAAGACCGGTACTGGTCCGGTCTTGTATCGCTTGCCACGGGCCTGCGCAGCAGTCTTCATCTTTGCGTCTCGATTCCAGGGAGGCAATGCTGAAAGGCGGCAACCGTGGCCCGGCTCTCATTCCTGGCGACCCGAAGTCCAGCCTCCTGGCCAAATCCATGCGTCATGAAGATGCTGGGCTCAAAATGCCTGTGGGCGGCCAGCGGCTGAAGGATATCGAGATTGCGGCAATCGAGAAGTGGATCAGTGATGGAGCCCCCTGGCCTGCTTCCGACGCAGCGAAGACTCCCATCAGCTCAGGCGATCCGCGCTACTATCCAAAGCTTCTGCGTGAGCATTGGGCCTTTCAGCCAGTGGTCAAGCCGAGGAAGAATATCGACCAGATCATCCTTGAAGCTCTTGAGAAAGTAAAGCTCAAGCCCTCTCAGCCTGCCGGCCGTGCGACGCTCATTCGCCGTCTCAGTTATGTCCTGACAGGACTGCCCCCAACCCCTCTTGAGGTTGACCTCTTTGTTCGAGATCTCTCCCCCAACGCTTACGAGCGACTCGTGGATCGCCTCCTGGCCTCGCCTCACTTTGGAGAGCACTGGGCCCGCCACTGGATGGATGTGATGCGCTTTGCCGAGACCTTCGGCAACGATTGGAACTACGAAATCCTCGGCGCAACCCACTACCGCGACTATCTGATCCGGGCCTTCAATCAGGACATTCCCTACGATCAGCTCATCCGCGAACATATCGCCGGAGACCTTCTAGCGAAGCCTAGGCTGAACCTGGTTGACGGCCTGAATGAGTCAAAGATCGGCACCAGCTCTTTCCGCTTCGGTGAACTTGGCCACGACGATTGCATCCGCTTCCGCCAGATCCGCACCGATGTTGTGGACAACCAGATCGACACGATGGGAAAGGCCTTTCAGGGCCTCACGATTGCCTGCGCGCGCTGTCACGATCACAAGCTCGATCCAATTCCGACTTCAGACTACTACGCGCTTTACGGCGTACTCACCAGTTCGCGGATGGTAACGCATACTGCTGATCTTCCTGATACTAATACGGCAATCAAGCAAAGCTTGGCGGCAAAGAAGCCACTGATTCGAAGCGAGCTGGCAAAGCTCTGGATGGCCGAAACCAAAGCTATCCCTGGTCTGCTCTTAGCGGCAGATCGTGCCTGGCGCAAGCTTGCCCCTGCTCCCGAAGACTCCTCTCAACTGGAACGCCTGCAGACGCTGCTGGCTGCTCTCGAGACCCCCAAGCCCAAGCTGCAGAATCCGCTCTATCCTTGGATTCAGGCAGCACGCGCCAAAGACTTCAAATCAGAGTGGCAGTCGCTTGAGGATCAATATTCAAAGGAATCCCTGGCCCGTACAGCCTTCAATCAGGAGCACTTTCGACCCTTCGATGAATGGACCTCGCAAAGCGACCGCTCGCCGGACGGCGACTTTGCCATTGCCGCCTCGGGGCCCAAAGCAATTAGCGGTGTCTTCCCTGCAGGCATTTACAGCCACGCCTTATCAGAGCGCTTCAATGCGGCCCTTCGCTCTCCGCTTGTGCCCAAGAACAAGAAGTTCGTGAGCATCCAGGTGATGGGTGGCAAACTCGGTGCACGCCGTGCCGTCATCGACAACTGCATGCTGGGGGAAGACTATAAGATCCTCGATAGCGACACGCTCTCCTGGGTGAAGATCCCCAATCGTGAGGATCAGCCGGAGCTTCCTTTCTATCTGGAGCTCGTTACCAAGTCGGACAATACACGCATCCCAGACCGGCCCGGCCACACCAAGGCCAGCCCAGAGCAACTGGCTGCGCCGCAGTCTTATGTTGGACTCGCCCGCGCTGTGCTTCACGACATAGACGAGTCGCCCAAAGACGAGCTTAAGCACTCGGCTCTCCTCTTTGCGGGCACTGCGCCAACTTCACTTCCTGAACTTGCTGAACAATATGCCAGCATTGCACGCAATGCCATCAAAGCATGGCAAGAAGGGCATGCGACGGCTGAAGATGCGGCATGGCTCAGTTGGCTTATCGAGAGCAAGCTTCTGAGCAACAACGCAAGCTCGATTCGTGCCGCCATCGACTCCTATCGGGCCACCGAAGCGCAGATTGCTTCACCTCGCGTGATCCAGGGCCTTGCCGATCTTGACCCGGGTTACAACTTCCCCGTCCTGATTGGTGGCGATGCCGCCCGGCCGGGTAAGGTGACTCCTCGTGGCTTCCTGAGCCTGATCCATCCGGCCAAGCAAGTAAGTGCCTTCGGTAGCGGAAGGCTGGAAGTGGCCGAAGCGATTGCGAGCCCAGAGAATCCTCTAACGGCGCGTGTAATGGCGAACCGCATCTGGCAACACATGTTTGGGCGTGGCATCGTCACCACTGCCGACAATCTGGGAGTCTACGGTGAGCGGCCTTCACATCCTGAGTTACTCGATCTATTGGCCAGCCGTTTCGTGGCTCAAGGTTGGTCTATCAAGAAGCTGATCCGAGAGATTGCCCTTTCGAACACCTTCCAGCAGACAGGCAAGACTGTAGCTGAGGCAAGCCCGGTAGACCCGCTCAATCAATTGCTCTCGCACTACCCCGTGCATCGAATGGAGGCCGAATCGATTCGAGACTCGCTGCTCGCAATCTCCGGGCGCCTCGATCGTACGCTGTACGGGCCGAGTATCCAGCCTCGTCGAGACGAACCAAGCGAGTATCGCAAGCTCCATCAGGGCCCGCTGGACGGGGATGGCCGACGCAGCATCTACATCAAAGTCACACGGCATGAAGGGTCGCGCTTTCTTGAGACCTTCGACTTCCCCAATCCCAACATCGCCCGTGGCAATCGCGACTTGAGCAATGTTCCGCCACAGGCACTGGCTTTGCTCAACGACCCCTTTGTTCTCGATCAAGCTGGTGTCTGGGCTGCTCGGCTGCTCGAGCAGGAATCACCAAACGCCGAGGCCCGCATCGACAAGATGTTCCGTACTGCTCTTGGGCGCATGCCTTCTGAGGCTGAACGCGAGCGCTTCAGCCGCCTAATCCGCGATCTTGCCAGTCTCCACAAAGTGGAAGCATCCAGTAGCGCCGTCTGGAAAGATGTTGCGCATGCCATCTTCAACTTGAAGGAGCTGATTTATGTTCATTAGTTCAAGACGCGAGCTTCTAGCGCTGGCCTGCATGATGACGGATCGGCTCAGCGCCGGGCCAGCTCTACACTTCGCCCCC
>JBIPMY010000570.1:0-3462 GCA_044376335.1 Bryobacter sp. | reverse complement strand
CGCTCCCGATTTCAGAACTGAAGACCGGCTCCACCTCGAGTCCAATCTGAAGAGCCGACTGGGCTCAGAGATGCGTATCGACTTTCAGATTGTTGATCAAATTCCACGGGGCGCTAACGGAAAATTTAGGGCTGTAATCTCAAAGGTCCCTCAGGAGTCTGAGCTGAAAAACGATTTCGAGGAGGTTCGCTGAAAGTGACCCAACGACCGCTGGTCATGCGCATCATCACTCGCCTTGCCGGAGGTGGCCCCCCCGTTCACGCCACCTTGCTCAACAGGCATCTCGTCAAACACGGATTCGACTCTGTTCTCGTCTTCGGCGATTGCGCATCCAGTGAAATGAATATGGAGTACCTGATTGCCGAGGGAGACCGGGTGGAACGTGTCTCAAGCCTTGGGGCCAATCCCAACCCAGCCTCGGATCTGCTGGCCCTCTTCGAGCTCTGGCGTTTGATGCGCCGCTACCGCCCGGCTATTGTCCACACACACACGGCTAAAGCCGGAGTCTTAGGAAGGCTTGCCGCCCTCCTTGCAGGAATCCCCTGCGTTGTCCACACTTATCATGGCCATGTCCTCGAAGGCTATTTTGGTTCTTTCGCAAATTGGTGCCTGAGCCAAACAGAGAGGGCCTTGGCTCATGCCTCCACTGCTCTATGCACCGTTAGCCGTCAGCAGGCCGATGAACTCAGCAACCGCTTCCTCGTCGCTTCGCCTGACAAATTTCATGTGGTTCCACTGGGTGTGGATCTCACTCCGTTTCTTTCTTTACCCTTGCCCGACTTCAACGCCCCCGTTCTCACCATCGGTTGGCTTGGACGCTTCGTGCCAATCAAGAACCTGCCCTTGCTCATCGAAATCGCAACTCTAGCCGCAAGACAAGGTCTCCCTCTGAATTTTTTAGTCGCCGGCGACGGCCCTGACCGACCCCAGGTTGAAGAAGAAATCCGTGACAGACACCTCCCCAATATTCGCCTCCTTCCCTGGCAGGACAAGGTAGATCGAGTGATCGAAAAATGCCACTTGATGATTCTGACTTCACACCGTGAAGGTACGCCTTTGGCACTGATCCAGGGAATGGCCTCTGCTCGACCCTTCTTGTCTACTCCTGCCGGCGGCACCGTCGATCTCATGACCGGCACCTGCAAACCAACTCCAAAGGCCTGGTGGTATGACAATGCAGTACTCAGTTCAGCTAACCCGGACGCTTTTATTGAGGTTCTTTCCGTAATTCTCGCTAACCGCGACCGCCTGCACTCAATGGCGGTCGCCTCGCGCTCCTTTGCACAGGCCTCCTTCGATCAACCAAGACTGGTTGGCGACATCGCCACCCTTTACCAGCAACTGCTTGCGCAGCAGGAAGCCGTCTCTCATCCGGTTGTGGAGCACCTTCTATGAGCTCCGTATCAACCCCTGCCCGCTCCATCGTTCTTTCCCAGTCCATTCACTCCAGCCTCGGCGCAAGGTCGATTCCAACAAGCTGGATTCTGCTCTGGGAATTACCCTTCTGGGCACTTCTGCTTTATGGTTCGCTAGTTCCCTCTACCCTGGTTTCCCGCTCGGAATGGTTTGGCGTCCCAATGAAGCTCTCAGATCTTCTCTGGATCACCTGTACAGGCTTTTACTCGGCTGCTGCTCTGGTGAACTTATTGCTTCGAAGGCAGGCGCGAAATTATGGCGGCCTGCTCTTGGCAACCATGTCCCTCTTTGCCTATGGAGGGCTTCGATTGGCTGCGGCTCCCATCGAAAGCGAAGATCAGCTTGCCATGGCTTTCGTCCTGATCCTTGCCTCAACTGCTCCTCTGCAGGCAGCAGGTTTATTGTCTGTCTACAATCCAGCTCAAACCAGAGCCTTTCTGAACCGCCTTGTACTTGTTGTGGCCTGCATCAGCTTGATCTATACTGCCGAAAGCGTTCTCGGCCTTGGCCTGCGCAGTGAAGCCAACAGCACCGTATTCACCGACTTTGGCATGCAGCGCGTAAGAGGCCCCCTCTATGGCCCCAGTACCGGCTATTTTCTGCTCCTGCCGGCCATCGGTTGGGCTGTTCAATCTTTCTTTTCCGGTCGCTCTCGTACCTCTTATGCCGTTTTCTGCACTGTTGCCTTGCTCAGTGCTCTGCTCGGCCTTGGCAGCCGTGCCGCCCTGATCCTTCTGGTTCTCTACGTCTGCTCACTTGCCTTGTTCCTGCGCAGGCTCAAGCGAAGTGAAGCCACGGCCCTCTTCCTCGCCGCTATTAGCCTTGCGGTCTGCTTCCTGATTTATTCACAAGCAAACACCGAGCGTCTAACCAAGTTTGAGGATGTTCATCGAAGACTAACTCACGAGACTTCATGGAACGTCCTTGAGACGGAATCTATTACAAACTTGCTCGCCGGTCAGGGCTATGCCTCGATTTGGCCTTGGTATCGCCGCGACGCTCTTCGTACCGAATCGATTGCTCTTGGCGACAACCTGGTCCTCACCGGTTTCGGTCCAAGTCTCTATCATCCCCATTCCACGCTGCTTGAGTTATTGGTCGAATTCGGCCTGGCCGGTCTTGCGTGGTTAGTCTTCCTGATCGTCAGAATCTGCAGGCTCCCTTTCATTGCCGATGCCAGCAGCGGCTGGCATGTCTTTTCTCTCGCGCTCGTCGTCTCGCTGCTCTCTTTTGGCTTCGATCTTTTCATTTTCAAAGAGGTGCGAGTAAATTCTATTTGGTGGCTCTTTCTGTGTGCAGCTTTTCAGTTGCGCCGCCAGCCTGAGGCAGGTGTATTGTGAAGTCCCTATTTGCCGTATTCTGGATTTCTTTGACTCTCAGTCAATTCCTCGTACCTTTAACCCGCTGGCTCTTTCTCAAGCTCGGAAAACTCGATCACCCTGATGGCCGCAAAATGCACACAGTCGCCGTCCCTCGTTCCGGCGGGCTTGCTGTCATTTCTGCTTATCTCATTGCCGTCGCCATCTTTACGCAACTACCAGCCGGCGGCACCTATGTATTTGACCGCTACGGAGATTTCCTCCTCCGCTTGCTTCCTGCCATTGGAATGGTATTCGTTACCGGATTCTTCGACGACTGGCTCGACCTGCTGCCCAAATACAAGCTCACGGGTCAGTTTTTAGCCTCAGGCTTCGCATACCTGGCCGGGGTTCGCCTCTTTGATGCTCCGCCTGGTTTTGAGTGGTTGGCCTTTGCCGCCACCGCGTTCTGGCTAATTCTCTGTTCCAACGCCTTCAATCTCACCGATGGTACTGACGGCCTCGCTGGCACCCTGGGCGTCGTCTCCTGTCTCGGCTTGATCACGGTTTCATTGACCCTGGACTTTTACTCCCTCGCGCTCGTCTTCACTCCTTTACTGGGCGCTATCTTGCCCTTCCTTCGGGCCAACTGGCCACCTGCGAAGCTTTTTCTGGGCGATACAGGCAGTCTGACGCTTGGCTTCCTCATCGGCTGCGGAGGAGCCGCACTAGCTCGACGTTTTCCCGC
>JBIPMY010000015.1:0-33903 GCA_044376335.1 Bryobacter sp. | reverse complement strand
GGGTGCAAAAGTCTGTGGGCGGGTCCTGCGGAGCATTGCAATATTCATCAAAAGGGCATGAAACACTGCCCCATCTGTATGCTTCCCACTCACGAGTATCTTGCGTTGATCGCATTGATCCTCTCCACCCAGGGTCATTTCATTCGGAGGGAAAAATGGCTCTGGGCAATTCTTGCTTTCCCTCTAGTGGCGGGGCTGGAAGCACTAGTACTTGGCTTGTATCAGGGCTACTGGAATTAGCCCGAACATGGGGGATACTGAAAAGCAATGGAATCTTTCCTACAAGACGTTCTCTTCTATGCAGTTTGCGGCTGGATCGCCTACGTTCTTCTGAACGATACCGGAGGCGGAGGCACCCGCAGCCGCGTCCGCTCTGCCGCCTGATTCTTTATCCAACCTTTCCAGCTTATTTCGAAAAGCGGAATTCACCCATCGGATTGGCATTGTGAAACGCTTTCAGCTCCTCCCAGTTTTTGGCGAAGCCTACCCCGTCGATCTCACTCACGCCACGAATTGCCACTAGAAGTTTCTCAGAATCCCAATCCTTACCGGGGCTCCAGCCAGGCTTCGATGCACTTCCAAGTAAATCGAAGTTTTCTCTTAACTTCTTGGGACTGAAGTAGCCAGCGGTGCCGGTTTTGCCTCCATGCTGAAAGACGCTATATCCGGGCGGATATCCGACGTTCTTGAAAAAGGCGTTGAAAAAACTCTCCAGCTCGGCTGAATCGCTTCCACCCCTGTACGCCGCTTGACCAGCGGGACCCACATTAAATCCAGGAGGGCCGAAACTTGCATTAGCCAGCCGGCGCTGTATCGAAACGATGTCTATGTCGCCGATATAGGCAGCCCCCTTGGCGTCAACCAGGATAAAGGAGTCCCCCATGTCGACCAGGTAATGGCTCAGTAGTCTTTCACCATCTTCGATCCCTTCAACTCTGAAATCCTTGGTTACCTGATAGATCTTAGGCGGCCGGGGATAGGTCCCGGCTACGTTTTCGAGAAACTTCATATTGAAGCCCGGCGGAAGGTGATTGGCTGCCACTGGGCGCAGATGCTCGGTCATCTTCCAACCAGCGATATCCATCTTGTGAAGGCCTACCAGGCCATTACAGTTTTTGCTGCTCTTCAAGGTCTTCCACTTGATCCACATTGGCTTGGACAGCAGACGGGCACCGGAATTTTTGGCCCATGTCAGCCAACGCAGTCTCTCCGGGTTGCAAGAGCGAACTACAAAGTAATAGCCTTCGTCGGCAATGCGGCGAAAGGCGGCTAACTCTTCAGGTAAGAGCCCCATTTGTTTGGCGATATCTTTGCTGACAGCATGAAGCCACCCGTTATTCTTGAGTGGCTTGACGGCGGTAGCCACAACTTCGGCGGCGCGCACTGTCTTTGATGCACGTGTCGTTCCCTGAATGGAAACCTCAAGTCCGGTGTTGGCCCCATTGCCCCGCCTGAGTGACTTGACCGAGAGATTGAGCCAGCGCTCAAGGAACTTAAGCTCCGTGGTGAGAAATTGAATACGATCGAGGGCACGGGCATTCTTGGCGGCGTTGGCAATCTTACCAATACCAGGAATCAGTGCCAGCAGGTTGAGCGTACAGCCAAGGTAGTCGCCCATTGTTGAAGCCTGAACGGCGGCCGGAAAATTCATCAAACCGGTGGGGTCGATCAGTGCCGCAACTTCCAGACCCAGCAACTTGCAGACCTCACGGAATTCTTTTTGCATTGCCTCTGCTCGCTGCTTCACCTCAGAAACCAATGCCCCGGTGGCAATCGGTGCCCAGGTGCCTTTACATTTGGCTAGCCTGGCACCAAGTTGGTTAGCCCAGAGCTCACCCAGACTGAACACGTTAACCATGAAGCCGCGTTCGCTCGAAATAGCCGGTGGAAACCGGATATCGCCCATGCGGAAGGCAACGGTATTCCCGTCGGCAGTCATAAAATCCTTAAAGTCGCTGGGACATCCTGGAGACGTATGAAATGTCCCGCGCTGCCAATTCGGATCCTTCCCAAACACGCCCGAAGACGAAGCATTGATCAGCTTCCACTGCCCTTGTTCTGTCAAGAGCAGGCAAAACGAAAACTGGGTGTCCTGGGAATAGGTCACTTCGAGATAAAAATGCGAATTATTGGCAGCCATAAGAGTTCAATAGGATTGGCGCAAGCGAAAGAGAGAACCCTTCAAGACGAATCCCTGGCCGGGGGCTGCGCGATAATATCTATGGATGGAATCGCTTCAATATTCCGGCTTTTGCGCTGCCGCTTAACCTACCCATGACTGACGCCATCATCATCGGTGGCGGCCTCGCCGGCCTCTCCTCCGCAACCGCTCTCGCAAGCCTGGGGCTTCAGGTGCACCTCTTCGAAGCCAAGCCCTTTTTCGGTGGTCGTGCCACTTCATATCCTGCCCCATCCACCGACGGCCCGGGCGAAGAAATCGACAACTGCCAGCACATCCTGCTGAAGTGCTGCGTGAACCTACTCGATTTCTACCGCCGTCTTGGCGTCTCCGATTGCATTGATTTCCAACGCGAGTTTTACTTCATGGAACCAGGTGGCCGTACCTCACACCTGCGCCGTGGCATCCTCCCAGCCCCTCTCCACTTCACGGAAAGCTTCCTGAAGGCGACATACCTTAGTTGGGGTGAAAAGATCGCCCTTGGACGCGCCATGCTCGCCGTCCGTCTCGAACGCAAAAGCCGTCGCGATCTCGACCAGATCTCGATGCTCGACTGGCTTCGCGAAAAGAATCAACCCGCGCGCCTGATCGAACGTTTCTGGAGACAGGTTCTCGTAAGCGCCATCAACGTCGAACTAGACCAGATGGCCGCCGCCCATGGCTTTCAGGTGATGTGGCTTGGCTTCATGGCCGCCTCGGACACCTACGAGATGGGCATCCCCAAAGTGCCCCTGGCCCGGCTTTACGGTAACGCGCTTCAGAACTTTACCGGCCATGAGCGCACCACGATTGAAGCCTTCGACCCAGAGCGCGGCGTCCTCGCTGGAGGTGAGTGGCATCAGGCCCGCACCTACATCTCGGCACTGCCTTCTGACCGTGTTGCCAAGCTTGTCCCGCAACTGCCGATCGACTTCGCTGCATTCGAAGCTTCTTCGATTACGGGGGTCCACCTCTGGTTTGATCGCCCGGTTACAACGATGCCCCACGGCACCCTGCTAGACCGGCACATCCAGTGGTTCTACAACAAAGGCGAAGGCCGCTACCTGATGCTGGTGATTAGCGCTTCCGACGCCCTGCTCAAGATGCAGCGTCAGGAAATCATCGACCTCGCCCTGCGAGAGCTCACAGAATTTCTCCCGGCCGTCGCCACCGCGCAACTCACCAAAGCGCACGTCGTCAAAGAGCCCAAAGCCACCTTCCGCGCAAAACCCGGCCTCGAAGCCAAACGCCCCACCAGCCGCACAGAAATCCCCAACCTCTTCCTCGCCGGAGACTGGACGCGCAGCGGCTGGCCCGCCACGATGGAGGGGGCAGTACGGAGCGGCTATCTTGCCGCAGAAGCTGCGAGTGAAGCTTTAGGCAAACCCAGCCGTTTCCTGATCCCCGATCTAGCCTAAACTGTAGATATGACTACCCGCCGTGAAGCCCTCGCCCTTGGAGCTCTGCTTGCCATTCCGGCCTTTGCCGACACCCCGATGACCACGATTCGTGTAGAGGTTACCAACGACATCGGCAAGCCGGTAGACCGCGCTGGCGTAATCGTACGCTTCATCAAAGGCCGTAGCGTCAGCAAACTCGGCAAGAAAGTCATCAAGAGCTGGGAAATGCGCACCAACTCCGAAGGCTGGGTAAAGATTCCGCCCATTCCGCAGGGCGAAATCCTGGTGCAGGTGATCGCGCGTAACTACCAGACCTTTGGCGGCACCTTTGAAGTAAGCGAAGAAGAGCGCACCATCCAGGTGAAGCTCGCTCCCCCGCAAAAGCAGTTCTCTTCACACCCGGATCTTCAACCCACCGAGCCGGCCAAGAAGCCCTAGCTCACTGCGGCAATCGCTTCGATCTCAACCCTGACATCGCGCGGCAACCGTGCGGCTTCCACCGTCGCCCGGGCCGGTGGCTCTACGCTGAAATAACGGCCGTAGATCTCGTTCACCTTGGCGAAGTCGTTCATGTCTTTAACGAAGATCGTTGTCTTGAGCACCTGCGCGTAGCTGGACCCGCAAGCTGCCAGCACCGCTCCCAGATTTTCAAGCACACGCACCGTCTGCTCTTCAATGCCGCCTTCCACCAGCGTTCCGGTGGCGGGATCGAGCGGAATCTGACCACTCAAATAGGCGATCCCGTTGTAGACGATCGCTTGCGAATAGGGGCCAATCGCCTTGGGCGCGGCTTCAGTTGAGATCACTTTACGCATGTTCAAAACTGTAGCGTACCCGTGAGGTCGCTGACACGGGCTACGTTTTCTTCGGCACAGAATTTTTCAAGCTCGCGTGCGATCCGTGCCGGGGCCTCAGGGTCCCAGAAGGTGGCCGTGCCTACCTCGACTGCGCTAGCGCCAGCAATCAGAAACTCCGCAGCATCTTCGCCCGTCGCGATTCCGCCCAGCCCTACTACCGGAATCTTGACCGCCTTGGCGGCCTCGTGCACCAGACGCAGGGCAATCGGCTTCACCGCCGGTCCGCTCAAGCCTCCAAAGCCAGCCCCAATCCTCGGCTTGCGTGTACGGGCGTCGATTGCCAGGGATATTACCGTATTGATCAACGAGATCGCATCTGCACCGGCTGCCTCGGCCGCCTTAGCCAGCGGGTCGATCTTGGCGACGTTGGGCGAGAGCTTCACGATCAGCGGCCGCTTGGTTAGCTTGCGGATCTCCCCCACAAGACCGCCGAGTAATACAGGGTCTGAGGAAAAGAAGATTCCGCCGTGCTTGGTATTCGGACACGAAACGTTCAATTCGTAAGCAGCGATCCCTTCGGCATCTTCGAGCACGCGGATCACTTCGTAGTAATCCTCAGGGTCGTAGCCAAAGACATTGGCGAAGACCTTTGTTTTATAGTTCCGCAGGCCTGGGAGCTTGGCACGAACGAATTCGCGCACTCCGATATTCTGCAAGCCGATGGAATTCATCATTCCAGAGGCGGTTTCCCACAATCTTGGCGGTTTATTGCCCTCAATCGGTGATCGGCTTAAACCTTTCACCACAATTCCACCGATAAGGTTTAGGTCGACTATTTCGGCAAACTCAATGCCATAGGCAAAGGTGCCAGATGCGGCGAGAACAGGGTTGGTTAAGGGAATCCCGCAAAGGGTAGTCGACAGGCGGGACATAGAAGCCATCTTTTCGAAGTCTAACAAAGGTGGGATTCAGTCCCGGCCCTTAGACGAGCTAAGTATTTACCCCGATGGGTTTACAAGGCATAAAGTGGCAGACTAAAACTGCCGAAAGACCTTAGAAGGCACTAGAACGAATTCGAGATCTCTTTGCGTAAAAGTACTCAATCCCGATCACTGGCCACCAAATTTTCGATGTTCACATCGGTTTTGGTGTTCTGGGTCATCCTCGTCAATATCGGCTATGACGTGCATAACAACATGTTTGACTGGGGCAAGGGTGCCCTCATGTTGGCGATTTTGCTGCTTGTGGGCCTCGCGATTGGGCGTTTTACCGTCACTTTGATGGCCAAGCCGCTGCAGAATCTGGCTGCCGGCATGAAGAAGGCTCAGCTCGGGCAGCTCGAAAAAATCCAGGTAAGCCGTACGGGCGACGAAATCCAGTTCGTTGGCGAAGTTTTCAACGAAACGATTCAGGCGCTTAAGGAGCGAGACCGTCAGATTGCCGAGCATCGCGAGATGCTCGAAGCGCGCATCCAGCAGCGCACTGACGCATTACGCGAAGCGATGGAGCGAGCCCTTGCCGCAAGCCAGGCCAAGAGCGAATTCCTGGCCAACATGTCGCATGAGCTTCGTACCCCGATGAACGGCATCCTCGGGATGCTGGACGTTGTACTGGAAAGCTCGCTCTCGGGTGAACAACGCGAAGAACTCGAAACCGCGCAGCGTTGCGCACACTCACTGCTTGCCTTGCTCAATGACATTCTCGATCTATCGAAGATCGAAAGCGGCAAGATGGGGCTTGAGAGAATTCCCTTCCAATTGAAGTCTGTTGTAAATGAAGCGATCAAGACGCATCAGGTAAGAGCTCGTCAGAAGCGAATCGAACTGGTGGCAGATGTTGCGCCAGAAGTGGCTGACACCGTCTATGGCGACCCCATGCGATTGCGTCAGGTAATTGGCAACCTGCTCAGCAACGCCATCAAATTTACAGAATCCGGCCACGTACGCGTGATGTTGCGCACTGCCACTGACGGCAAAGAAGGCCGCACGGAATTCGACCTGATTGTTGAAGACACAGGCGTAGGAATCCCGGCCGACAAGCTCGACAAGATCTTCGACAAGTTCACTCAAGCCGATGGCAGCATTACACGCCGCTTTGGTGGCACTGGTCTTGGTCTTACGATCACACGCCGCCTCGTCGAAATGTTCGGCGGCCGCATCTGGGTAGAGAGCAACGAAGGGAGCGGCAGCAAGTTCTTTGTCCGCATCCCGCTGGAAGTTGCCCAGAAATCGAAGCGCGCTGTAGTGGAAACCAAGGATAACGGCCCCGAGCGCGTGTCGCTCGATGGCCGCACGCCAGAAATTCTCCTGGTCGAAGACAACGCAGTCAATCAGAAGGTTGTCCTCGCCATTCTTTCCAAGCGCGGCTTCCACGTGGACATTGCCGCCAACGGCCTCGAAGCTCTTTCCGCATTGCAAAAGGGCAAGTATGATCTGGTGCTGATGGATGTACAGATGCCTTACATGGATGGCATTGAGGCTACGCGCAAGATCCGCTCAGAGCTGCGCCTCACCGAGCTACCGATCATTGCGATGACCGCTCACGCCATGACGGGCGACCGTGAGCGTTGCCTTGATGCCGGCATGAACGATTACGCCTCAAAGCCAGTCAATCCGGCCACTCTCGTGCATACGATCATGCGCTACCTGGATGCCAGCGCAGAAGCTGCACCAGAAAAAACAGAAACCGTTGAAGCACCCGTACAGGCAAAAGAAACGCCTGCCATGCCCGAGGTTGCCCCGCTCCAGGCCATTGATCGCAACCTTGCCGCGCGGCTCACCGACAACGACACCAATCTCTTTGAGGGCATGTTGCTGCTCTTCCTGCAGATGGCCCCAGAGCGTCTTGAGAAGATCCAGACAGCAGTGGCTCGCAACGATCGCGCAGCGCTGGATCGGGAAGTACGCAAGATGCGCTCAGCAGCAGAACGGATTGCCGCCGTCAGCGTTGCAGAAAGCGCCATGCGCCTGATGGACGCCGTAGAATCGCGTCAACAGGAAGACATCCAGCAGAGCCTGATGGCGCTCGAGACACAGATACTCCGACTCTCGCGCCACTCTTCTGATTCTGCCAAGCCGGTTTCTGCCGAAGCGGATTCCCAACAATTGAGAGCATCCTAGAAGTTTAAACTTTAGTGATGCTAACCTACAGGCATCAGAGATGCGCACTACTGTAAATCTTGACGACGATGTGTTAGAACGCCTCCATGAGGAATCCAAACGGCGCGATGCCTCTTTTCGCGACACTCTGAATATGGTTGTCCGGGAAGGTCTTGTGGCGGTCGAACAGAGACGTGAGAACCGCAAGGCTGTTGTGGTCATCCCCCGCTCTCTAGGCCTGAAGCCTGACTTTCACTTCGATAGCATCTCGGCGCTATTAAGTCTGGCTGAAGGCGAAGACCACCGTTGATTCTTCTTGACGCCAACATTCTGCTCTACGCCTACGATGGGGTATCGGTTCACCACGAAAGATCGAAGGCCTGGCTCAATCGACTCTTGGCTGGAGATCAATCAATCGGCATTCCCTGGATATCCATTTGGGCTTTTGTGAGAATTTCTACAAACCCCCGGCTGAGCAAGAATTTCTTCAGAGTAAGAGAAGCCCTCGAAATCATCGAAGAATTACGAGAATCGCCTCTAGTTGTGGTAATAAATCCTGGGCCACGACATCAGGAACTTTTGCTCCAGCAGTTGCTGGAAGCTCAACTAGCAGGACCTCAAACCACCGATGCCGCCTTGGCCGCACTAGCCATCGAGTACGGCGCAACTCTGGCCTCGACCGACGTTGGGTTTCGCCGTTTCCCGAGCCTGTCCTGGGTCAATCCACTCGCCTGACCTAAACCGGCTTCCCCTCCACCACACTCACCATCGACGAAGTCGGCGTCACCGAACTCAACACAAACCCGGACATCTCAAACAGCTTCCGAAACTGCTTCTCAGTCCGCTCAAGCCCACCGGGGAAAGTCATCATCGTCATGTCGAAGGCCTTCGATATCGACGGCTCGTTGCCCTCAGGCACGACACACTCTACCACCAGCAAGCGGCCCCCAGCCGGGATCACCTTGCGGCAATGCCCCAGGATCTGGACGCACTGCTCATCGGTCCAGTCGTGAATGATATGCCGGAACAGGTAAGCATCTGCTCCAGCCGGAACCGTCTCAAAGAAACTACCCTCCATCACAGAGCAGCGCTCAGCCAGCCCACCAGCCTCAAGATTCGCCTTCGCCCGCCCCATCACATGGCCCAGATCAAACAACAACCCTCGCATCGCCGGATACCGCTTCAACACCCCGCTGATCAAAGATCCATTCCCGCCACCAATATCGGCCAACACCGAAATACCGCTGAAATCATAGGCATCAAGCATCGCTTCGGTCTCGTAGCCGTGAATGCTGGTCATGCCTGCGTCGAGAATCGGCCCCAATTCCGGGTGCTCCCCGACATAATCAAAAATGGGTTTGCCAAAGACCTTGTCAAAGCCGGGGGTACCCGTCTTGACTGCATGAAACAGGCCATCCCAGCCCGCGAACATATGATGAAACATCCGGGCACCAGATCGATAAGACCCAACTGCATCCCCGCGCAATACACTCGACAGCGGCGTATGATCAAAAGCCCCACTCGCGGTTTCCGTAAACAAACCCTGGCTTGCCAGAAATCGCATCATGCGATGCAGGGCCTGTTCGTGACAGCCTGTGGCGGCCGCCAATTCCGAAACCGGGCGCGGCTTCCCCGCCTCAATCTGATCGGCAAGCCCAAGCTCAGCCGCCGTGCAGATCGCCCTGCTCAGCGCCGCCCCATGCATCAACTCATTCAGTTTTTCGGTCTCTTGTTGTCCCATATTCTCAGAGCGAGAATATCACCCCAGCTCCGCCGCCTTTTCCTGCAATAGTGCCCACACCGCCGCCAGATCGCCACGATTGGTCTGAATATTCCCGATCGCCAGACGAATCACCTTCTGCCCCCGCAACACATTCGGCGACAGCAAAACCTCCCCACTCGCATTCACCGCCTCAAGCAAACGCTGGTTAAACTCATCCCCGGCGCGATGCCGGAAGACCACCAGCGAAAAATGCACCGGCGCACAGATCTCATAATCCGGATGCGCCGCAATCGTTGCCGCCAAAGCCTTGGCCGCTTCAATTTGTTCATGAATCATCGCCGCCAGCTTCACCCGCCCAAAAGACCGCATCGTAAACCACAACTTCAGCGATCGGAAGCGCCGTCCCAGCGGCAAGCCATACTCGTGATAATTCAGCGCACGGTCGTCGCCAGCCGTCCGCAAATACTCGGGCACCAGCGAAAACGCATCCCGCAACCACTCCTTGTTGCGGCAATAAAGCACGCTCAGATCCATCGGCACAAACAACCATTTATGCGGGTTCACCACCAACGAATCCGCTTCATCCACACCATCGAGCAACGGCTGATAACGAGGGTCCACCGCCGTACTCCCCCCATAGGCGCAATCCACATGCACCCACATCGCGTGCCGCCGCCCTACTGCCAGCACCTCCCGCACCGGGTCAATACTGGCAACACTGGTAGTCCCCACCGTCGGGATCACACAAAACGGAACCTTCCCCGCAGCCAAGTCCTCTGCAATCGCCGCCTCCAGCAAATCCACCCGCATCCGGAACTCGTCATCAACATCAATCAGCCGCACATTCTCCCGTGCAACGCCTGCCGCCAGTGCACCCTTTTCAATCGAGCTATGTGCATGTTTGCTCGCATAAAGCGTTAGCGGCCCACTCGCCGCACCCTTGCGAACGCGCGCTGCAACGATGGCATGAAAGGTACTCGTCGACGCCGTATCCAAAATCTGCCCAAACCAGAAATCCGACAAGCCCATCCACTGTCGCAACCAGTCAAGCGTCACTTCTTCCAGCTCCGTCGCCGCCGGAGAACTCTTCCACAACATCCCGTTCGGGTTCAGCGCTGCCGCCAGCATCTCGGCAATGATCCCCTCACCGGGTGAGGAATTCGCAAAGTACCCCATAAAACGCGGGTGATTCCAGTGCGTACTGCGCGGCACGATCTCCCGCTCAAAATCCTCAAGGATCTGCGTGAAATCTTCCCCCTGCTCCGGCCCAGCCTTCGGCAGGGTATCGACAAGCGACCCCGGCTCCACATCCGGCAGTACCGGATACTCGCGCGTATGCTCTAGAAAGTGCGCGACCCAGTCGATCGCCGCATAGCCGTAAGTGCGAAACTCTTCAGGCGTCATTCACTACTTAGAATCGCGCAAAACTGCCGGCAGCCAGTCGACAAACCAGTCGCGGTATTCAGCCAGCGGCGCGCCACCAAGCCAACTGGTCTCGGGCCGGGCCGGCAACTTGCGCAATCGGCAAGCTTCTTCCACACCAAACGGAGTGGGGAACTTGTCCAGCCAGCCAATGAACTGCTGCAGATAACCCCACAGCAGCGCCTCGCGAGCCGCATCGCCACTCGCCACAGCCGCCTCAAGCGCGCAGATCAATTCCGGCAGCGCAGCCGCGCAGCCGCTAATTACACCCACCGCACTCTGCTTGCGCGACACACACAAGGCATTGTCGTTGCCCACCAGCAGCGTGGCGCCTGTGTCCTTGAGTGCCTCCAGATACTCCGGCTTGCCCGAGGAATCTTTGATCCCCACATACATGCCGCTGCGCAGCAAACGCTCGGAAACCTCCACCGGCAGGGCCGAAGTAAAGAACGGAATGTTGTAGAGGTAAAGCGGTACAACGCCAGCCGCCTTCTCGCCCAGCCGCAAATAAAACTCTTCGAGCTGCGCCACGTTATAGCGAAAGTAGTAGGGCGGCAGCACCAGCGCAGCCGACGCACCAGCCCCTGCCGCCTGCTCTGCCAGATACACCGTCACGTCGAGAGTGGAATGCGCAATCCCGACAATCACTGGCTTGCGGCAGCGCTTCACACCAAAGCTCACCAGCTTTTCGCGCTCCTCCACATCAAAATGCAGAAAGTTGCCGGTAGTGCCAAAGATGCTGATGCCTTTGGCGGGAGATGCTTCCAGAAAATCCAGAATCTCCATCGCCGCCCCAAGATCGACGTAATTCGACCTTTCGCGAAACGGCGTAACAGCCGCTGCGTAAACACCACTGGGCGGGATATGATTGGTTGCAGTAGTCCGAGACATGGAGTTTCCTAATTTACCTCAATCGCTGAAAGACCGCCGGGCCTTCTTGACGGCTGGCGCTTTCACCATCGTCCGGCCAGAGCTGGTTCGTGGCGCAGGCCCCGCCAGGCTCAAGGCTGGCTTGATCGGCGCGGGTGGTCGCGGCCGTCAGGCAGTCGTAGATCTGCTATCGGCAGACCCCAACGTCGACCTTACTGTCATCGGCGATCTCTTTGAAGACAAACTCGAATCGAACCTCGCCTGGCTGCGCGATCAGAACCGCTTCCCCAAAACCCACGACCGCATCAAGGTAGACCCCGAACACCACTTCACCGGCTTTGACGCCTACAAGAAGGTGATCGCCAGCGACGTCGACATCGTCATGCTCTGCACCCCGCCCGGCTACCGCCCCATGCACTTTGAAGCCGCCGTCGACGCAGGCAAACACGTCTTCTGCGAGAAGCCCTTCGCCACAGACCCCGCCGGCATCCGCCGCTTTATGGCTGCTGCCAAAAAGAGCGAAGAGAAAAAGCTCACCGTCATCTCTGGTGCCCAGCGCCGCTTCCAGCGCGAATACGTCGAAACAGTAGAGAAAATCCAGGCAGGCCAAATCGGCGAAATCCGCGCTGCCTACGCCTATTGGGTCGGCACCCCCGTAATCCAGCAGCCCAAGGGCCGAGACCCGAAGTGGGGCGACATGGCCTGGCAACACCGCAACTGGTATTCCAACGTCTGGCTCTCAGGCGATCAAGTCGTAGAACAGCACCTGCACAACATCGACGTCATCAATTGGGTGATGGGTGCGCATCCCATCAAAGTGGTGGCCACCGGTGGAGCCGTCTGGCGTCCTCGCGATGAAGTGCATGGCGGTATCTACGATCACATCTCGGCAGACTTTGAATATGCCAATGGCGTCCGTCTGTCCAGCCAATGCCGGCAGTTCCCCAAAGGGCTTTATACAAATGTAAGCGAGCTGATTGTGGGGGCGAAAGGCAAGTCCAATTGCCGCGACCTAGGCACCAAAGACATCAATCCTTATGTTGCCGAACACGTAGCGCTCACCAAATCGATTCGCGGTGATGGCCCTTTTATCAACCATGCCATGACGGTTGCTGAAAGCACCCTCACCTGCATCATGGCTCGTGAGAGCGCATACTCTGGCCAGGAAATCACCTGGGATCAGATTCTCAATTCCACCCTCGACCGCAGCCCCAAAGAATTCGGCTTCGACGTCAAGATGGAAGCCCCTCCGCTGCCCATCCCTGGCCAATACAAGTTCAGTTAACTAGCTGGCGATGACGTCCTGCACAGTCGCAGTGCCGCCTTCTTCTTTTAAACCACCCAGGCGACGCGGGTCTAGCAGGTGCATCGGCTTGAATTCCTTGGCCGTCCAGCGATAGCCCGGCTCAAATTCGACGCCCAAAAAGTACCCGATGTCCTTGAAGATGCAGTATCGAACCCGTCCCTCGTAGGTGGCTTTTTCATGAGTCATCGTCACGATGCTCTGCAGAGGAACGTCTTCCTCTAGCTGAAGACAGGCTCCAGACAAGGAGATGTCCTCCAGATTTGCCACGACGGTGTGGTCTACACCGCTTTTGTCGCGCCACTCGATCTTGACAAGATCTGCGCACAACATCCGCGGATTCATTCTCCGATTCTGCATGTTTGTGTTATCGGCCATACTTTGCAAGCCGATTATAATTGCATTTCGCAAAAATTACCCTAGTCAGTCCTAGGTGGATTTTTTTCTAAAGTTCTGAGGTACTGCGTCCGATTCATAAACGACTCCCTGGGGTCCAGAGCCCGGTCGATCGACAAAACCCCGTCCAGATGATCCACCTCGTGCTGCAATAGCTCCGAAAAAGCCCCCTCAGCCTCAATCTCCCGCCACTCACCAGCCCGATTCTGATACCGCAACGTCACAGACTCGCTCCGCTCCAGTTCCACCATCAGATTCGGAAAGCTGAAGCAGTCATCCCACATCCTGAACTTCCCGGCGCTCATCCGTGTCAATACCGGGTTGATCAGCTCAAAAACCTCTCCCCCAATTTCGATATAAATCACCCGTTGCGGCACCCCAATCTGAATCGCCGCAATCCCCCGTCCAAAACCCTGCACCCGCTGAAACTCATGCAGCGTATCCCGCAAATCGTCCAAAGTCGAAAAAGCAGAACTCATCTCCGTAACTTCCTCGGAGATCACCCGCAAAAGAGGATCACCCAACTCCACAATCTGTCGAATCGCCATACTGGAATCATACCCATGCCCACCATCCCGCTCATCGTTGTCTGGTTCGCTGTCCTCGCGGGCTACCTCCCCTACAACATGGGCTTTGCCTTCCTCAACCCGATGCTGATCATCGCCTACGGCTTCTTAAGCCTCCTGATTGCCGCCAACGTCCCCAATCCCAGGCACGCATTTCTCGCCTCTGCTGCTACCACCTTGCTCGCCCTCATCACCGTCAACATCACCAGCGGCATCCCGCATCTGGTGCTGCCTGCCACAACGATCATCCTCTGCAGCCTCCTCCTCAGCGCAGCCGGCACGCTAGCCACCGCCGGCATCCGCAGCCTGCTGCTGGCGAAGGGCAAAGACGAAGACCAGATCTGCACCTACCTCCGCATCAACTTCGCCGTCTTTGCCGTGCTGCTCTACAACAACAGCTACCTCCCTTATGAAGTAAAGATGTGGCTAGCCGAGCGCACCACAAATCAAGATCTGATCCGATTCTCGCTGGTCACATCGATCCTCTTCCTCGCCATCTGGCGCACCACCAGCAGATCTCTTAAAATTGAGGTAGGAACCTTGGAAGCACAGCAATGACCTCAATCGAAATTCCCGACCATATAGCGGCAATCCTTGAAGCTAAAGCCGCATCCGAAGGCTTGACGCTAAGTGCTTGGCTTCAAAAATTAGCCCTCGAAATTCAGCAGGACAACTTGCCTAAACCCTTTGTCACATCGCGCGGCATCCTCAAGAAATACGGCCCTGCTCCATCGAAAGAAGAGATCGACCAGAATCGCCGCGAGATGTGTGCAAATTTCCCAAGAGAATTCTAAAGAAAATCCTGGTCGGGCTCATAGCCCAATTCTGATCTGGCAATTCTTGTTGCATTTACCCCCTACCCGACTCCGGCAACACCACCATTGCTACGATAAAGCCTGACACGATGAAAATAGTAGCTAAGTCCCCCTGCCGCGTAGACCTCGCCGGTGGCACCCTCGATATCTGGCCCCTCTACCTCAACCACGACAACGCCGTCACCGTAAACTTCGCCGTAAACCTCTACACCTCGGCCGAAATCACCACCCTCCCCGACTCGCGCATCATCCTCGAAACCCGCGATCTCGGCGGCCGCGAAGAGTTCGAAAACATCGACGCCCTCGTCAACGCCAAAAAGTACAAGCTCCCCCTCCTCGCCCTCGCCCTCCGCTGGTACCGCCCCACCACCGGCCTCCACCTCATCACCAACAGCGAAGCCCCCGCCGGCGCCGGCATCTCCGGCTCCTCCAGCCTCCTCATCACCCTCGGCGCGGCCCTCAACAAGCTCACCAAACGCGGCTACACCATCGAGAAGATCCGCGAAGTCGCCCAGAACATCGAAGCCCAGATCATCCAGGTCCCCACCGGCTGTCAGGACTATTACCCCGCCATGTACGGCCGCGTCAGCGCCGTAGAACTCGGCTGCGCCGGCATCGTCCGCAAAGAAATCCCCCTCGATCACGAAGAGCTAGTCAGCCGCGGCATCCTCGTCTACACCGGCAAGCCCCGCAACTCCGGCATCAACAACTGGGAAGTCACCAAGTCTTACATCGACGGCGACAAAACCGTCCGCCGCAACTTCGACAAAATCTCCGCCATCTCCAGCGCCATGCGCGCCGCCCTCGAGAAAGCCGACTGGAACGAAGCCGGCCGCCTCCTCCGCGAAGAATGGTCCTTCCGCCGCAAGAACGCCCCCACCATCTCGACAGACCTCCTCGACGCCCTCGCCGAGAAGACCCGCAAAGCCGGAGCCAAAGGCTTCAAGGTCTGCGGAGCCGGCGGCGGCGGTTGCTGCTTCGTCCTCGTCGACAAAGGTGCCAAACCCAAGGTCAGCGAAGTCATCCAATCCCTCGGTGCCCAGGTCCTCGATTTCAAAGTCGCCCCAGAAGGCGTAAAGGTCAAAGTGAGTGCCTAAGCTCGGCCACACCGGTCTGGCTCTACGAGTCGGGATCTTCATGATCACCGGCATCATCACCCTGCAAATCGTCTCGGCGCTCCTCGCCTGGGCCGGCCTCCTCGTACAAGCCGCCATGGCCGTCTTCGCCTCTGCCGCTGTCGCCAACGCCCTCTCCCTGCGAATCTTTGAGCGCGGCGGCCTCTCCGACATCGGCCTCGGTTGGCAACGCGGCACAAACCGCAACCTCCTCTACGGCCTCGTCGGCGGAACGTTGAGCGCCCTCGCCGTCACCGGCCTCCCCGTCCTGCTCGGCCTCGCCACCGTCACAAAGGACCCCACCCGCTCCTTCTCCATCCCCAGCTTCATCTTCGTCCTGGCCGTGATGGTCTTCGGCGCCGTGGGCGAAGAGCTCCTCTTCCACGGCTACGCCTTCCAGCTTCTGATGCGCAAGCTTGGTGCCTTCCAAACCCTCCTCCCCGTCGGCGTCCTCTTCGCCGCAGCCCACGCCAACAATCTCAGCGCCGGCAACCTCTCCGCCTTCAACACCTTCCTCTGGGGCACCTTCCTCGGCCTCTGCTTCCTCCGCTCAGGCGACCTCTGGCTTCCGATCGGAGTACACTTGGGGTGGAACTGGGCGCTACCTTTACTCGGCGCAAACGTCAGTGGTTTTAAGATGGGTACCACCGGATTGAACCTCAACTGGAATATCGGCCCGCTCTGGAGTGGCGGCGATTACGGCCCCGAAGCCGGCCTCCTCACCACGCTTGTCCTGCCCGTCCTCGGCTGGTGTCTCTACAAAGCACCAATCGAAACCACCATGCCGCAGTTGTTTGAAACTGAAGAGGAATAGAGTATGCGTCACCTGAGTCTCCTCCTGTTGATCCCCGCGCTAGCCTTCAGCGCCAACGAAAAACTCACCCCCGAGCAGCGCATCGAACTGATCCGCGGCCTCTCCAGCGAATACGCCACCGTCAAGCTGATGCTGCCCCGCTCCAAGTCCGCCCTCGAATACGAAATCGGCGGCAAATTCAACCGCGACAAGTGGGACGAAGCCGCTAAAGAACGTGGCCCCGCCGCCCGCCCCGGAGACCTCATCCAGATCACCAACGTCGAAATCGACGACAAACAAATCACCTTCCAGATCAACGGTGGCTTGAAGTCCGGCCGCAAATGGTACGACGGCGTCTCCGTCGGCACCGGCAACCGAGGTGTCCCGATGGGCAATGCTTCCGGCACGCCAACCCTCGGCACAGCCATCGTCGTAAAATTCCCCACCGGCGTCCCCCCGGTGGACACGCCTGAAATGAAAAAGCTCTTGAAGTCGTTGTTCGATTTCGAAAAGCGCACCTCCACCGAATCCTACGTCGATTCCCTCCCACCCGAGATCAAAGCCGCCGTCAAAGAGAACCGCGTCATCGAAGGCATGGATAAAGACCAGGTCATCCTCGCCATGGGCAAGCCGCGCCTGAAGAGCCGCGAAACCAACGACGGCGTCGAAACCGAAGACTGGGTCTACGGCAACGCCCCCGGCAAGATCACCTTCCTCACCTTCCAATCGAACAAGGTCACCAAAATCCGCGAGAGTTTCGCCGGTTTAGGCGGCCAGACCGTCCAGGGCCCCCGACCCGTCAATCCTTAACGATCAGTTATCCTAGAAGAGCACCCCCTAACTCTGAAGGAGAAATTTTCCCTGTGGCAATTAAAGTAGCGATCAACGGCTTTGGCCGTATTGGACGCAATGTATTTCGCGCGGCGCTTGGCAACCCCAACATCGAAATCGTCGCAACCAACGACCTCACCAACAACAAGACCCTCGCCCACCTGCTCAAGTACGACTCGATCCTCGGCGGCATCGGCCAGGAAGTCACCCACGATGACGAGAGCATCACGGTAGGCGGCAAGCGCATCCGTGTATTCGAAACCAAAGACCCCGCTCAGATCGACTGGTCCAGCACCGGCGCAGAAGTCGTCGTCGAATCCACCGGCCGCTTCACCGATCGCGCAGACGCTGCCAAGCACCTGCAGGGCACTGTCAAGAAGGTCATCATCTCGGCCCCGGCCAAGAACGAAGATCTCACCATCGTCCTCGGCGTCAACAACGACATGTACGATGCTTCGAAGCACCACGTCGTATCAAACGCCAGCTGCACCACAAATTGCCTGGGTCCTGTCGCGAAAGTCCTGATGGACAACTTCGGCATCCTCAAGGGCAGCATGACGACGATTCACAGCTACACCAACGATCAGGTGATTCTGGACTTCCCGCACGCCGACCTCCGCCGCAGCCGCGCCGCCGCGATCAACATGATCCCGACTTCGACTGGCGCCGCCAAGGCCATCGGCCTCGTCCTGCCCACCCTCAAGGGCAAGCTCGACGGCTACGCTATGCGAGTCCCCACCCCGAACGTATCGGTAGTCGACTTCGTGGCATTGACCGAGAAGAACACCACCACTGCTGAAGTGAATGCAGTCTTGAAGGCAGCAGCCGAAGGCCCCCTCAAGGGCATCCTGGCCTACACCGAAGACGAAGTGGTTTCCAGCGACATGCAGGGCAACCCGAACTCCAGCATCATCGACGCCGGCATGACCAAGGTCCTCGATGGCAACATGGTGAAGGTAGTGAGCTGGTACGACAACGAGTGGGGCTACTCAAACCGAGTCCTCGACTTGATCCCGTTCTTGCTGAAGTAGTCTTTCTCTAGACATCCGAAAAACAAAGGGCGCTCCGTTTGGAGTGCCCTTTTTTGTTTCTAGCCGCCTAGTCTTGCTCCGCAGCAGAATGTTGCTGCGACTCACTCTAAACCTGAAGATAATTTTTGTTCACCAACTTTATGGGGAGAATATGATTCATCCGACGTCCAGACCGATTAATACAATTTCGCGCAGTATTCGACTTCGAAAGTACTTCAACCCCAATCAGGGGCTAAACTACTCGGCAAACCTAGCACGCCTTTATGTTCTATATGAGGACCTCCGACTGGAGATCACAGGGCTAACGGGTGCAGATCCAAAGTATGCGTTGCCTAAGGCCCAACAGAACCCATTCGATAGAATGGCGAGCAACGCTAGAGTAGTCTATTTCCTGCGGAAGTCTATCGGGACAATTCGTGAATTTAGTGAATGCATTCGGTTTCTTGACTCAGCCAATGAGTTCAAGCAAATCAGGAAATTGTTTAGCGCTGAGGATCAAACACTTTGGGAAGATTCGGTTAGATACTTCGCCCACTCCAAGACATTCTGGCAAAGTGTAAGAAATGACCTTGGCGGGCACTTTTCGCAAGATGCTTGCCGATATGTTGTCCAAAACCTCAATGATTCGGACCAGGGGCGCATCGAACTTCAGCGCAACGAATCAGGAGAAATTGGGTTTTCACTTCCCTTCGCTTGGGAAATTTGTTCGCGTGCTTTTTTACGTCACTCAGAAGAGGAGGAAGTAAAGGTAAAAATCTCGGATCTTATCGAAAAGACAATCGAAGCGTACAATCATGTTATTCCGCCTGTTTTGATCATTATTGGGCCTCACATCTGGAATACGATGACATGAAAACCGACATCCGATAAGCAGTTGCTCCGGATCAACGGAGCGCCTTATTTGTGAATCCCGTCTTATGACGGCATACAAGGAAACACTAACGGTCGGCTTTCCAATTTGCCCAACCTCTCAAAACTCTGAAGCGCTTAGGGACGATTGTGTAAGATTGCCGTCGCGCGCGAGAGTCAATCGAATCTCCCTTCCAAGGAGCTGATTGCCCTCGATTGTAAATTCTTGAACAGTGTCCAGAACTGCATATCCTGTTTTTGGGCCAAAGCGAACTTGATCTCCGTACCACGTCTGCCCTGTCGCTATTTTTGCCTTATAAGTTCCAACTGGAATGCCAACCTCAACAGTTTGGCCTGCCCGAACGAAAATGCTGATGACTTCTAAATCATCGACCACGCGAATGAGCTTCATCAATGTATGCGAGTCCGAGGAACCAGTTAACTTCAGAGGGGGACTTCTGTCCGGATCATAGCGGATAAAGTTTGCGACTCGAAAAAGACCGTTCGTGGGTAGAGGTTTTTCCAATTTCCTCAATTCCTCTGCTTGAGCCGACGCAATCGCTTCAGCTTTGGCATTCTCCATGCCAAGTTTTTCGAGTCTGATACGCTCATTGTCCTGCTTTCTGATTTCGTCCAAATAGATCATTCCCGAAACTCCGGAAATAAAAATGAGCAGAAGCAGTAATTGATATGCGAACCGTCTATTAAAGACTTCTGCTGTGTGCTTTAATCTTCCATTCCGTTTGTCTGCTGGAAGCTCCCCAATAAAGTCTGTGAGAACGTCCACTAGAGAATGAAGTTGCGCCGTATCATTTTGGAGATTCTGGCCACGTGCAAAAGCATTGCGAACACTTTCAGCCTGTGCCTTCTTGGCTAGTTTTAGCGCCTGAGCAGCTATCGCACCCGCAAGCTCCAATTTTCCATTCTGTGCAAAATATAAAGCTTGATAACCTTGCAGTCTGCCATTCTGCCCATCGAATCGACCGCCAACAAGATTTTGCATCAAAACTTGAATTGTCCAGATGAAACCCCATATGCTCCACCATCCAAGCAAGAGAGTGGTTGCAGAGGCCTTTAATGCTTCCTTGATTTCGCAGTTTGCGCAAAATATGCCATGCCGGGTTCCCTTGTGGGCTCCGAAGACGTATCCATAAACCACGTAAAACACCTTGAATCTTGGCTGTGCAGTGATCGCGTTACACCGCGAACAAACGATTGGCTCAAGTGGTTTGGGGTTCCCTGCTTCATCTCGGCCTGCACTTTGCGATGCAGCGCTGTCAGCATCGTACTGCTCCCGCAAAGCTTCATCAGAAAGTACCTCATATGCAGCTTGAATTGCCTGAAATTCCGAGGTTGTATCCCTATCCAAATTTCGATCCGGATGAAACTCCAATACTTTAGTTCTATAAGCGGCCTTGATTTGCTCCTGGGTAGCATCCGTTGCAACCCCCAAGAGTCTGTACAATCCAAGTGAATCTTTGTCGCTCATATTCTTCCCTATCACTCTAACTCAGGGAAACTCGTATCTGCCACCGACCAAAAGATCCTCGGTAGGCAAGCGCGGCCGCCTCGACTCAACCGTTCATAATTGCAAACAAAGCGACCTCGATCGGCACTGCCATTAAAAACTTCCTGGTGAGACTGGATTGTGGCGAGTTGCTCTAGAAAAAAGTCGACGACTAGCCGGGTTTTACATTCGGACAGTGGATAATAGTGTTGATAATTTATGGACAAAAATACAGCATACGATTTCCCCACACTGTTCCGTGATTTTGCAATGATGCCGAAATTCGGCAGTGATATCGAATCGCTGAGCGGACTTGCAGAAGCTGAGGATTGGGGATACATGAACAACACCCATCCAACTCAAGCCCATCCAATCCTGCGTAACTATATTACTTACTCTTATTGCAGGGTAGCAGAGGAAAAGAAAATCAATGTTACCCCAGATGAGGAATATTGTTGTTGGAATACTGGCCTAATCACTGCGCAGCAAGAGCCCTTGTATATGCTGTTTACGAAGAATAAGCTCGCCAGTTCAACGCCGTACTGGCATTTCTGGAAATTTGCAAGAAGGGGTGAATGGGAGCTCAATCGATTCTCCTCGCTCCCCGAAATGGCACATTACTTTGAGGATCCTTCAGTTTTGGTTTTTGATACTCGAAAAGAACTTCGTTTGAATGTTGAACATGTGGTTTCGGACAATTTAGCTCGATTTCCGCAAGAGCTCCAAGTAATGAACCCTTTCGGATTGCAGAATTTGGTCAAAGGTGCAATTGATTCCGCTTTGGAACGTGTACGTAGAAACTACAAAACGGCTATTCCTCAATACTATCAAGGATCTATCCAGTTGTTGTTGCCTCTTAGCCTAACAGATCCAAAGAGGGCCGATCTGGCGTTAGTTGTAGAGAAGTTCTCAGACTTTTATCGCGCGGCCACTTGCTTGACACTTGATATGGCTTACAATAACGCAAGGCAACTTGCAAGACCAGATCGCGATTGGCTTGTGCCCTAGATTCTGCCAAGTGGTCAGCCTTCCGTGAGTCGGCTGCCTCTGTCAACTGAAAATATTCCATCTGGTTCGGCTTTTCTTTTCCACGTCCGCCATATCAGTTCTTTTGCACGAGACGCGGCTGCGGTCTAGGCCGTACGGCTTCCGCGCGCCGTAAGGGAACACTTGGCGGGCATTCTCGCCTGCATGATTTCACCTCACAAAATCAACGCCAAGTGGTCGCCAAGTGGTCAGCCTGATCTGCACCTTGCAAAATCCCCAATAAAATCAGGCCTCCGGCAAAGCCCTTCCCTATTTCCCGCATAGAAACCTCGAAGCCGTGAAGCAGCAAAACGATTGCTATCTCTTGACCAAGTGGTCAGCCTGATCTGCACCTTGCAAAATCCCCAATAAAATCAGGCCTCCAGCGAAGCCCTTTCCCTGTTCCCCGCTACGAAGCCTCGAGACCGTGAAGCAGCAAAACGATTGCTATCTGTTGCTTTATCAACAACTGAAGCACCACCCACCCGAATCCCAAAAAACGTCAAATTTTGCAAAATTCCGCGAGGGACAGGTCGAGCATTTTTCTTCTCCATCACCCAGCCATCCACCCACAATACTGCCAGCCAGCAGAGGAAGTCTTGCCATTGCGTGACGACAACCGGCTGCTGCGCCGCAACCGATTCCCAAACGATCCCCCGCAAGCTAGACTGAGGACATGCCGCCCTTTGAGCGCATTACCGTCGATCCCGAAATCCTGGCCGGAAAACCTGTCATCCGCGGAACTCGCCTGGCCGTCGAGTTCATTCTCGAGCAACTCGCCGCCGGCCAGTCTGAGCAGGAACTTCTCGCGAGCTACCCTGGCTTGAGCCGGGAAGACATCCTCGCCTGTCTGTCCTACGCCAGCTATCTGGCGCACGAATACAAAGCGTTTCCGATCCCTGCATAGATGCGCTTCCTGGCTGACGAGAATTTTCCTAAGTCAGTGGTACAGTCGCTTCGTGAAGACGGCCACGATGTGCTTTGGGCTCGCACAAACCTCCCCGGAGCAAAAGACAACTACCTATTGGATCTCGCCGAGCTTGAAGAGCGTATCGTCCTCACTCTGGATAAAGACTTTTGGCAGATTGCCGTCCAACGCAAAAGTCCACTGAAGCTCTCTGGTGTTGTCTTGTTCCGGGTCCATCCAGCAACGCCAGAACGGCTCGCCCCTCTAGTACGAGCCTGTGTCGAATCGAGCGTCTCTTGGGCAAGACATATCAGCACCATCAGCGCCGACGGGATACAAATGGTTTCGACTTCAAGGAGTTAGGCAGCGCGCCGCCCTTCCGCTCGCCGGATCCACTTGGCAATCTCAGTCGTGGTCGCCCCCATACTCAACACGGACCGCATCGTCAGATCCAGCGATACCGACCGGTCTCCAGCCTCCATCTTCGCCACCCGGGACTGGCTCGACCCAAGCTTCTCAGCCAGCGCCATCTGCGTTAGCCCCAGCCGTTCCCGCAGTTCTTTCACTCCATGAGCCAGCGACAACTTCAATTCCACAAACCGCCGTTCTTCCTCACTCAACCCAAGAAAATCACCCGCATCCCCCACCACCCAGCCTTTGCTGCCGAGCAGCCCCTTTTTCGCTCTCTTCATTTCGATTCCACTCCTCCCATTTCTCCGCGATTACGCTTATGGGGCGTCCTGATCTGCAACCCGCAAAATGCCCTCAACCCCTCGACAACTCCTGCCCCAAGATACGCCGAACGTTACGTTTCCCATGAAGGATACGTACGATCTCCAACTGTCCTTCCGACAGCAAAAAGTAAACACGAATGGATCGAAATCCATCCAACGGCCATGAGCGAAGATCCCCCGCCTTGGCCACACCGCGAATCAAGCATGGTGGCGCAATCGCTGGCCTGATTCGAATGCGATTCAAAGTAGTAGCAAATGACTTCCTAAAACGGATCGCGACAAGCGGCACATCTTGATCCACCAGGTAGTAGCGGATCTGACGAGTCAAGTCCTGGAGGGCGGCTTCCCGGTAGACAACCTTCACGCCTTCCGGTCTGCAGCTCGAACGGCAAACATCTCCTCGATCTCAGCATCCGCTGCTTTCCAGAATTCTTCTTCACTCATCAGCTTGGAATCGAGGCCCTGCTTCAGAAGTGCTCCCAACTCATCGGGACTCCCGTCGAAGTCGTTCTGCGCTGCGGCCTCTACCAACTCAACTGCAGCTTCGAGCGCCAGTTCCCGCGTTGAGAATGCCCCCGCATCGACAACCGCCTGAATCCGCTTTTCCAATCTTTCGCTGATCACTAAAGCCATACTCGTACTCCTTGTCAGACACTCTCAGCCTAGCCTATTGAAATCCCGCCATCAACTCCCCAATACCCGACAGATCGAATTGCATTTCGCCCGATCTCCCCCGCTAGTGCCAATTGCCCTCGAGGAATTTGATCAAGATCTGAAAGAATTGAAAATGGAAGGAAGCACACAATGCCAACCCGCAAGTTCAGCGAGCTCATCCAGGCGATGCCGACTGAAAGACAGCAGAGCATTCAAAAGCGCTTTGAAGAATGCCTCCCCACCATGCCTCCCGATGAACTCCGAAAAGCCAGCGAAATAACTCAAATCCAACTCGACGAAGCCTTGGTTCTCGAAGCCCACCGGCAGGGCCTCTGTACAGAAGCCGAGCTCGGGCAATTCCTGGGGCTCACCCGTTTATCCCTGGACAGATTCCTAAAAGACCATGGCATCGATCTCGCCTACACTTGGGAAGATCTCGAACAAGAGCGCAAAGTGCACCGCGAAATCGCCGGAGGCTAATGTTCTTCGCCGCCGGTACCAGCCGAATATGACACGAAAGGGTGGATGCAATGGAACAGCTAACGATTGTGGATAATGCCCTTTACGGCCAACTGCTGGCGGTTAGGGTACCTCGCGCGATTACAAGCGATGCAGAATACGACCGGCTTGCCAGTGAGCTGGAGGCGATCGACAGCGACAAGAATGCGACCAGTGAACTTCGAGCCTATGGCGAATTGCTTGGCGCCCTACTTGCAGCCTATGACCGCGAGAAGCCTCTTTTTGGCGAGGAAGCACGGGCGGCAGATGTCCTCGCCCTACTCCTCGAAGACCGTGGCTTAAAGCCCATTGACCTCGCCCCAGTGGCTGGCGGCCGCGCCTATGTCAGCCAACTGCTTTCCGGCAAACGAGGCATCAGCCGGGGAATGGCAAAAAAGCTCGGAGCCTTCTTTCAGGTGGATCCGTTGTTGTTTGTGGACTGAGATATCGGAGGCGCCCAAGCCTTACGAGTCGCAAGACATCTCCCCTAAACTTGGAGCATATGCAGAAGACGTTTAAGGCGGTTTACGAGAATGGCGTCCTTCGGCCGCTGGTGCCACTCCCGCTTGCCAACGTTCAGCATGTGCAAGTCACCATCGCCGATGTGGACAATGACATTGCCGCTTACTTCGATGCTGCCGAATGGGCAGCGTCTAAGTACGACGACGTCACTCTGCAAGACGTTCGCCTCGCTCTGTCCTCGGTCCAGGGTTCCTTGTCCGATGCCGTGATCGCATCGCGCGAAGAACGCGACTAGGGCGCAGATTGTTCCAAGAGTCTGTAGGGAATGAGAAATCCCCCCGGTAGAAGACTCTCCCCGATCCTCAATTCCGCCCCCAATAAATACCTGAAAACTAGTCCTTGACAACCACTAAAATCAGGCGCAGAATCAAGCCAAAAGGAGAAGTCAAAAGAGATCAAAGTCCGCTTGTGACGGACTTCAAAAGCCAATCTCGGCTGAACCTTTAACGCTAAGGAGGCCTCATGGATCCTGACCAGAAAAGGGGCGGCGACGGATTTCGACTCGCATTCCTCAACCTCTGAGGGCTTGGGCATAAACATCAATTGCGGCACAATGTTTGCCATCACGGCACAGCCGCCGATCGCGTATCAAATCAACGCAGCCCATCCAGGCGCATCGCTCTCCGCCTACCGCCCCTAACCTATTTCTCTCGCCTTTCATTCCTCTCACCAAATGCCTAAAGTGCACCTACAGAGGCTCATGGGATGCCCTGATCTGCACCTTGAAAATATCAAACGAAATCTGGCCTTGGCCCAACCCTTTGTAGCCAGCGCTCTGCGATCACCCTGGCCCTTCAGCCCCACCGCTGGTCTCAGAATTTCGTAATCGGCCCAAGATTCTCAAGAAAAAAGTCTCCACCAATTCCGCAGTAGCACATGGAGGTGATTTCTCATGGCGATCCTGTGGCTGCCTTTTTATGACCTTGGCCGGCCAATCGGGCCAGGCCAGCCCAATCATAGTCTGGATATCAAGCTCTTTGGCTTCTTGACAAACAAGTTAGCCCAAAAGGCCGCCAGCAAGATGGCAACCCCTCCCCCTTCGGTAAGCCGCTCCGCAATCGAAGCCGGACTTCCGCCAAGCGCAGAATGGATTCAATGGTGGCTCAAGTGGAGCGGGTCGCCCGCTCTGCAAAGCCCTGTTGTACTGCCCGCACACCAAGGCTCTCAATCGCTGATGAAGAAACTGAACAAGGAGTATTGCAACCTTTTTCCCGCGGAGTTTGTTAACCCTACCTTTAGTTTCTCCAACAGTGGAGCGCTCACCCTAACCAATCTTCCCGGTCATATGGCTCTGAGCAAGTGTCTGAATTCGGGCTGGCTGGGCTTGAAGGCAACCGCAGAAGGCCCGATCAGGGAAGTTCCTTACTACGACCTATCGGCGAATTTCGGTCTCAATTCCCCCAATCTCGGTGGCGACACTTGCCTGGTGAGCGCGCTGCTGAAGCAGATTCAGGGTGGCCTGCCCGGTTTCTTGAAGAACTTTCAATTGGGTCCCAATGCCGTAGCCGGTCCATCTGCGGTACCGGTTTTTGCTCAAGCTGCCAGCGAGGCGGGTTGGCCCTCTTCGCCAAGCGAGACGGTAATTTATCCCGATGGGGGCCTGGGGCCGTCAACCACGCTGACACGGGCGCTCAATCATTTTGCACTCAAGGCGAATCGCAACGGATTTATCGCGCTGGCTGGTGCCGCATCAGGAAACATCGGCGCAATGCTGGTGCAAGATCTTCAGGCCAATCGGAAATCGAAGTTCTGGTAATTTGCTAGCGCTTCCATCAGATAGTAGCGAATCTAGGGCTTTGAGAGGGGCGAAAGGGTTTCCGGGGGTGCTGCTGGGGCCATCCAGTCGGCAGTGAAAACATTGCCGTCGCGGGTGTAGGCGATGGAGCGGCCGTCGGGGGAGAAGCTGGCTTCGCCGACAAATTTGCTGCCTGTGGTGAGCTGGACGAGACCCGAGCCGTCGAGGTTGATCATGAACATCTCGTATTTGTTGCCCTGGCAACTGGGCATGTTGGAGGAGAATACGATGCGCCGGTTGTCGGGTGTCCAGGCCGGATGGAGGATGCTGCAGCCGAAGCTGGTGATCTGCTTTTCGTCGAGGCCCTTGAGGTTCATCACATAGATTTCGCTCGGGGACATGACGGCTCGGCCAAAGGCGAGCTCATCCTTTACCTGTTTCTGTGCGTCTGCGGTGCGGGCGCGTGAACTGCGGAAAACAATGCGGCGGCCGTCGTTTGAGACGTTCGGGTCTCCATCGTAGCCGGGGGAGTGGGTTAACTGGCGCTTGTTCATGCCGTCCCATTCCATGGTCCAAACTTCGATATCGCCACTGGCCTGGCTGGTGTAGATGATGAGTTTCTCAGAGACGCTGACATCGAGTTCGGCGTCATAGCCGGTGGCGCTGGAGAGGCGCTGCATCTTGCCTTTTTCGTTATTGCTGAAGATGTTGAATTCGGCGGGTACACTGCCGAGCATGGTTGGGGCACAGGCTTCGCCGGAATCCTGCGTTGAATCGTAAACCCAGCTCTTGGCCTTGACGAGCGGGGCGGCAGAGCGGACGCTGCCTTTACCGGAACTGGCCAGCTTTCTTTCTTTCGTTACAGGATCGAGCCAATAGGCCTGCTGGCACTTGCCCTTTTCGGTTGAGAGGAGAAGCAAGGATTTGCCATCGCCGGACCAATGCGGCTTGCCGCTTTGTCCGTCGGTGGTTAGCTGTACGGCCTTGGCAAGGTAATCGGTTGATACCGGAATCTGGGCACCAAAGCGCCCCGGTGCCTGGGCAAATAGGCTACCGGCGACAGATAAAGTCATCCACAACGAAAAACGCATTCTTACCTCAACAAATCTTCGAGCTGCAATTTGCCATCGGTCTTTTGGTCCCGATACTTCACAATTACAGGCGTATAAAGCGAAACGCCCCATTCTTTGCCGATGCCTTTGGACACCTGGCGAGCACCGGCAACAACAACAGCTTCGGCTGGAATGACCAGCGGCTCGTCGTCGGTTGCAACCAGAACCCGCTCGTTTACCAGATCATAAACTGGCGTGGAACGGTTGAGAATGACACCGCTACCGAGGACAGCCCGGCGTTTGACTACCGTGCCTTCATAGACACCGCAGTTGCCACCGACCATTACTTCATCTTCAATAATGACGGGCAGCGCGCCAACAGGTTCCAAGACACCGCCAATTTGTGCGGCTGCTGACAGATGGCAGTTTTTGCCGATCTGCGCGCAACTGCCAACCAGCGCATGACTGTCTACCATCGTCCCATCATCGACGTATGCTCCGGCGTTGATGTACATCGGGGGCATGCAGGTGACGCCGCGGCCGACAAAGCAGCCGTCGCGGATGCTGGAGCCGCCGGGGACAATTCTTACGCCGCTTTGGGCTGTAAAGGTTTTCACCGGATAGGTGGCTTTGTCAAAGAATGGCTGCCGCTGCACGTCGGCGCTCATGTCGACAATCTGGCCGAGCCGGAAGCCGAGGAGGATTCCCTTTTTGACCCAGGAATTGACGCGCCAGCCGGTGGAGGTGGAGGCGTCTGGCTCTGCGGCGCGAAATTTACCCTGGTTGAGGGCTGCTTTGAATTGCTGGAAGAGCCGCTGTTCGGCTTCGCCCAAATCACTGGCGGCAATCTGAAATGCCGCTTCAATTGCTGTTTGCATTAGAGACCTACCTGCTTGAGGACACTCTGAATTTTGGCCATGCTTGCCTCGGATGGGGGCACTAGAGGCAGACGCCATACCGGCTTGCAGAGGCCCATGGCGGCCATCGCGGCCTTGACGGGGATGGGATTGGACTCGATGAAGTTCATTTCCATGAGCGGCAAAAATTGACGCTGGATGGCGCGTGCGGTGGCGAAATCCTGATTGAGGCAGGCCTCGGCCAGGTTTGCCATCTCGCCGGGAATTTCGTTGCCGGCAACGGAGATGACACCGTGCCCGCCGAGGGCCATCAAGGGAATCGTGACGCTGTCGTCGCCGCTGAGAACGAGGAAGTCTTCGGGAACTTCTTGAATCACCCGGGCTACCTGGGCCATGCTGCCTGAAGCTTCTTTGATGCCGATGATGTTTTTGATGGCGGCCAGACGGGCTACGGTGGCGGGTTCGATGTTGACGCCGGTGCGCCCCTGGACGCTGTAGAGGATGATGGGCAGCTTCGTTGATTTGGCAAGGGCCTTGTAGTGCTGGTAAAGGCCTTCCTGCGTGGGCTTGTTGTAGTAGGGCGTTACGCTGAGGATGCCGTCGACGCCGAGGGCTTCGATGCGCTGGATGAGGTCGATGACGTCTTCGGTCCAATAGCCACCGGCGCCGGCGAGTATGGGTACTTCGCCTTTTGCGGCGGCTACGGTGAGTTCGACCACGCGCAGGTGCTCTTCGAGGGAGATGGTGGGGCTTTCGCCGGTGGTGCCGCAGGGGACCAGGAAGTGGATGCCAGCGTCGATCTGACGCCGCACCAGTTTCTTGATGGCGACTTCATCGAGGGAACCGTTCTTCTGAAAAGGCGTAATTAACGCGGTGCCACAGCCTTGAAACATGGTTATATCCTTATCCAAACAATATCTCGCCAAATTCGTAAACGCCCGACTTGCCCTTGACCCACTGTGCTGCCTTGAGGGCGCCACGGGCAAATCCTTCACGGCTTCTTGCGGTGTGCCGCAGGGTGATGGTGTCGGCAGCGGAATCAAAACCAATCTCGTGTGTACCGGGTACTGCGCCGGCGCGGTTTGAGCTTTCGCTGACTTCTCGTGTGTAGCCGCCGCGGCGCATTTGCTCGACAGCCATTTTGAGTGTGCCGCTGGGGGCATCTTTCTTGGCGGAGTGATGGATTTCCCAGGCCCAGGCGCCGTATTCGGGGAAGTCCTGCATGCGTGCGGAGAGTTGCTTGACGGCAGCAAAGAAGAGGTTCACACCAATCGAAAAATTCGGGCTCCAGACGAGAGTGCCCTGCTTCTCGAGCACAAAGGCTTCGACGCGGGGCAACTCGTCGAGCCACCCGGTGGTGCCGACAACGGTTGGAATGCCGAGCTCAGCCAGCTTCAGAATGTTGCTGACTGCCGTATGGGGAGTGGTGAATTCGATTGCGACGTCGACGCCGGCAAAGTGTTCGGGGGTCATCATGACCTGACCGGCGTTGTTGAACTCGTCGAGGCGCAAGACGACCTCGCCGCCGTATTCGTGGGCGAGTGATTCAATCATCTTGCCCATTTTGCCGTAGCCTACCAGTGCGATCTTCATTCAAAAACCTCCGGGTCGACATCGGTAAAGAATTCTTTGTGCAGCCGCTCTACGGCCTCGCGCAAGTCGGCTTGTGCGACGACCAAGCCGAGATTGCGGAGGCTGGCACCCTGGCTGATCATGCGGACGTTGACGGGGTCGAGGGCGCGGAAGACGCGATGGGCGACGCCGGGTTGCCAGCGGATATTGTCCCCTACGAGGCAGAGTACTGCTTTGTCCTGCTCAATTTCGACTTCAGCAAAGTCTCGCAACTCGGCGGCAATCGTATCGAGCTTGCCGAAGTTGTCGATTGTCAACGAAACGCTCACCTCGCTGGTGGCGATCATGTCGACTGGGGTTTCGTGACGGTCGAAGATTTCGAAGATACGCCGCAGGAAGCCGTGGGCCATCAGCATGCGGGTGGACTGAATGTTGACGAGGGCAATGTTCTTCTTGCAGGCGATGGATTTGGCGACGCTGGTGGTTTGGGGGCCTTCGGCGGTGATGCGGGTGCCGTCGACCTGGGGGCGGCGCGAGTTGAGGATGAGGACGGGAATATTCTTTTCAATCGCGGGCACGACGGTTGAGGGGTGCAGGACTTTGGCGCCGAAGTAGGCGAGTTCTGCGGCTTCGGCAAAGCTGAGGCTTTTGACGCGACGCCCGCCGGGGAGGACGGTGGGGTCGCAGGTGAGCATGCCGTCAACGTCGGTCCAGATCTGGATTTCTTTGGCATCGATGCCTGCACCGACGATGCTGGCGGTAAAGTCGCTGCCACCGCGGCCGAGTGTGCTGGTGACGCCGGAAGGGGTTGCTCCGATGAAGCCGCCCATTACGGTGATTTCTCCCCAGACGGTGGCCTTGAGGCGCTGATTGGTTTCGGCGTAATTGGGTGCGGCCATGGTGTGGCGCTCGTCGGTGACGATTACGCTTCGGCTGTCGACGTGTTTTGCCTTGAGGGCGAGGGCAACCACCTGAGAGGAGATGCGCTCGCCGAAGCTTGAGATGGCGTCGATGCTTCGTGGGGTGAGCTCGCCGAGAATGGCGAGGCCGCGGACGAGTTCGGTCAATTCGGCAAAATGCTCGTCGATTGTTGTTGCTGCGCCAAAGCCGTCTGCTTCGGCGTGATGGTAGGCACGGAGGGCTTCGACTTTCTCGAGAGCTTCGGTGCGCTGGCCGGCCACTGCGAGATTGGCAGCCTCGAGGAGGCGGTTAGTGGTTTTGCCCATTGCCGAGACTACGACGACGGGTTGTTCTGCGAGGCGCGCGTTGACGATGCCAGCCAGACGTTCGATTGCGGCGGCCGATTCTACGCTCGTACCGCCGAATTTCATAACGATCATTGCGCTAGAGCAATCCTTCGCTCTGCATCAGTTCGGCATTGAGGACGGCCGCGCCGGCTGCGCCGCGAATGGTGTTGTGGCCGAGGCAGACAAACTTCCAGTCGAAGATGGAGCAGGGCCGCAAGCGTCCCATGAAGACGGTCATGCCGCCATCACGAGGGCCGTCACGACGGGGCTGCGGGCGGTTGTCTTCGGTCATATAGACGAGGGGGACGGGAGGTGCGCTGGGCAGGTTGCGTTGTTGTGGCAGGCCGCGGAAGGAGTTGATGGCGGCGAGCAGTGCTTCTTTAGTGGGCTTTTGATCGAGCTCTACGCTGACGGTGAGCATGTGCCCGTCGATGACTGGCACGCGATTGCAGTGGGCGCTGACTTTGGCGTCGAGGTTATGAACCAGGCCGTTTTTGAGGTCACCCAGGATTTTGAGGGGCTCTTCTTCGACCTTGGGCTCTTCGCCGCCGATGTAGGGGATCACGTTGCCGAGGATGTCCATCGAGGCAACGCCGGGATAGCCTGCGCCGCTGACGGCCTGCATGCTGGTGGTGATGAACTTTTTGATGCCGTACTGCTTGAAGGGGGCCAGAGCCATGGCTAGCGGGACTGCGACGCAGTTGGGATTAGTGACGATTGCGCCCTTCCAGCCGCGATTCTTGCGCTGAATCTCGATGAGGCCGAGGTGGTCTGCGTTGACTTCGGGCACGAGGAGGGGCACGTCGGCTTCCATGCGGAAGTTCTTTGAGTTGGAAACTACAATGTGGCCGGCTTCGGCAAAGGCCTGTTCAATTTCGGTGGCGACATTTGCGTCCATCGAAGAGAAGACGAGTTTGGGGGCATTGCCGGGTTTGCATTCGCTTACCGTCAGGTTTGCGACGCTTTCTGGCATTACGCCGTCGAGCCGCCAGCTAGTGGCCTCACCATATTTTTTGCCCGCCGAGCGGTCGGATGCACCGACCCACGTGAGTTTAAACATCGGATGATCGGCCAGGAGCCGGGCAAAATTCTGACCCACCATGCCGGTGGCGCCAAGTACACCTACTTCAATACGGGATGACATCTTTCGAGCAACGTCCTTACCATCTGTTGATAAATTCCCACTGCATCCAGCAATTGCTTCTTCGGGATACGTTCTTCGCTGGTATGTGCGACGTGAATCGTGCCGGGACCTAACAGGTATGGTTGTCCCCAGGCGCCCTGAAATGCCGGGATGTCAGTGGTATAGGAAGCTACCATGGTATCAAAACCGTCCATCCCACCCAGCAGAACTGGTGGAATTCGCAGGACTTCAGTGACTTCGACGGTGTGGCCGCAGGCCTCGCGTATGGCGGCAACGGTGGAATCGCCATCTTCGACCAGCCGGATGAGCAACTCTGCTTTGGCTGCATCGGGGATTACATTTGGAGCTCTGCCACCGGAAATCAGGCCGATGTTCATGGTGGAGGGGCCGAGGATCTCGTGGACGGGCAAGTGGATTTTGCGTACTTTCTCCATTGCGTCGAGGAGCTTTTCGATTGCAGACTCGCCGAGTTCTGGATAGGCAGAGTGCGCCATCTTGCCTTTGGCCGTCAGCTCGAGGCGCAGAGCGCCTTTTGAGCCGAGAGAGAGGCGGTTTTCGGTGGGTTCGCCGTTGATGATGAATTGTGAGCCGCGCGGATTGCGGCCGGCATGATAGGCCCCGACGCTGTTGCGTTCTTCGCCGACGACGAAGAGGAAGCCGAAGTTGCGTTTGCCTTCGAGCAGTAGTTTTTCGCCGGCGCAGAGCATGGCGGCGATGATTCCTTTTACGTCGCAAGCGCCGCGGCCCCAGATGAAGTCGTCGTCTTCTGAGGAGGGAATGAAGGGAGGGACGGTGTCCTGGTGAGTGGATAGAGTGACCAGTGACTGACCGAAGTAGCAGAAGAGGTTGTCGCGGTTTGGCTCGACCGGAATGCGTTCTACAACGCCACCGAAGGGTTCGGCCAGTTCTCTGAGGATCTCTTCAAGAACAATCGAGACAGGCATCTCGTTGCCGGTGATGGATTCGATATCCACCAACCGGCGCGTCAAGGCTATCGGGTCAAGCATGCTTTCCCATTGTCGCGGATAAGTTCCCAGGATTTGCAAGCTTTGACGTTCTTCGATTCGTTCGATGCTGTTCATCTGAAGTATGCGAATCGTTGCCTCCCCTGTTTCTGTTCGCGGGAAGATGTGCGACCCAGAGATTTCAAAGTGATCTTCCCATCGATCAGATCTAGGGTTAAAAAAGCGTATTGCCCGTCCTTGCGAGTCAAGAGAAGCAACATCCGAGCCCTTGAAACGGTTGCAGACAATACAGCAAAACGCTAAATTGTCGAGAACC
>JBIPMY010000180.1:0-11461 GCA_044376335.1 Bryobacter sp. | reverse complement strand
CAATATCACTGTCTGCTCAGTCCCTGATTTCAGTCTCCCCCGCCGGAGACACGGGCGGATTTGCTCTCGAGCCACTGATCAAGCTGCGCTTTGACGGGCCGATCAATCCAGACTCGCTGCGAAACTCGGTCTTCATCGTCTGGGGCGCAACACGCCAGCAGGACGGCTTCACAACATACCCCGAGGGCTACCGGATGCCCATCAACAACCTTGCCTGGGACCCCGCAACGAACACTGCCTATGCCAAACCCGATGAGCCGCTCGATCATGATCGGGACTACTCCATCGTCTACAACACACTCGAAGCATCTCGCTTCCATACCCGCAACGTCACACAGACGATCCTTGCCCGTCGCCTTGGGCCGGCTGCTTCGATCCGCCGATCGACTGCGATTGATCTGGCTGAGGTCAAATCGATTCAAACCCTCAGTCAGACGGCAGCTGATTCCACCAGACCTCTCACCGATACCGGCTTCCCGGTTGATGTTTCCTTCCTAACCCAACTCGGTCTCCGCCGCCTGGTCTTTCTCAGCTTCGAGTCCTCCAGAGGCGACCGGGTAGCGGTCCACGCATGGCTGCCAAATAGCCCCAAGCCTGCTGCGGGCTGGCCGGTCAAGCTCATTGGTCACGGACTCTTTGACAGCCGCTTCTCCGGGCCCACCCTGTTTGCCTCCGCCTTCATTGCCAATTCGGTCGTGATGTCAATCGATGCCGTGGGGCATGGTTATGGGGATGGCTCTATCCTTCGATTTCAGAAGAACGATGGCTCTACTGTCGATGCTCCTATGAACGGGCGTGGCAGGGACATCAACAGCGACGGACGAATCGATCCTGCCGAAGGCTGCATCCTGGCTGACTTCATCTCGACGTGTCTGCGCGAAACTGCTCTTGACTACCAGAAGCTGGTACGCGAGATCCAGGCCAACATCGATCTCGATGGTGACCGCCAACCAGACCTGAACCCCAACAGCATCCAATACCTCGGGCAGTCTCTTGGCGCGATGTATGGCACGATCCTGATGGCAATTGAGCCTGGTATCGATGCTGCTGTATTGAATGTCGGAGGGGGTAGCGCGATCGAGACAGCTCGCACCAGCACTTTGCTGAAGCCTTTGCTTGAGCAGATCGTAGGTGTCCCGAATGATCCTCTGATTCCACGCCATGTGCCAGCGCGGCGAATCACAACTGCTCAAGGTCAATACCTGGAGTTGCTCGATCGCCTCTCGATTGCTGAGACCACAGGAGCACCAGCTTCCTTTGCACCCTTTCTAAAACAGGCGACTCTATATGGCAACCCAATCAAGCGGGTTCTCTTTCAATACGCTGTCGGTGACCAGAGCGTCCCGAACAATTCGAACGGGCAACTGATCCGCGCTGCGTTCGAAAATGAGCTTGTGTCTGTGTACCGGCACGATATTGCCAGACAGATCGTTCCTACGCTGCCAGAGAACCCACATGCGTACATGGCAGCCTTCGCCCAGTTAGACCAGCCCAGTCTTTTGATTGCTCTGGCAACACTGTCCCAGGCCAGCGAATTCCTTGCCAGCGGTCGGAGAGAAGTGCCTGATGTGAACGGGCTTGTCCGCTTCCTCTTCCGCCAGAACCTCTTTGAAACTCCAAGCCTGATTCCATGAGACGATAGCGGCATGCTGGTTCTCGCTCTTTTATTGCAAGCTCAATACTTTAGTGTTCCTCAAGTAGATGCTCCCGAGCTTGCCCGATTTGGCAGTCACGATGTTGGTGTCCGGACGATCGAGATCACCAATCCGCAGCAGGTGGATATCCTCAAGTCTGGTCTTGCAGACCGAACGCTAAAGATTGAAATCTGGTATCCCGCCCAGCTCAAGGCCAACGAGCAGGCTCACACCGTGTATGTGAGCGCCATGGCCGGACGCGCTCCGCGTCCCGACAGCCCCAAGACCTTTGAAATCCCAGGCAAGGCGGCGCGGGATGCAGAGCCGAAGCAAGGTGCGGCTTATCCGCTGGTTGTCGTTTCGCATGGCTACCCGGGATCCCGAACCTTTCTCAGCTACCTGACAGAGAATCTCGCCTCGAAGGGCTATGTAGTTGCTGCCATTGACCATACAGATTCTGTATTTGGAGAGGTCAGAGGCTTTCAGAGCACCCTGATTCACCGAGCTCCGGATCAACTCTTCACGATCCAGGAATTGGCCCGACTCTCCAGGCAGGGCGGCCACTTTCTGAACAAAATCGTGGATACAGACAAGGTGGCCATCGTGGGTTATTCGATGGGAGGCTATGGTGCGATGGCCAGTGGCGGGGCCTCCTACAATGCCGCTAGTGGCATGCTCAAGCAACTCCCTTTGCCGAAGGTGAGTCCACCTGCAAATCTCAAAGCGATTGTCGCTATTGCTCCATGGGGCGCACAGCCTCCAGTGGAAGCCTGGGAAGCGGAGGCAGTGAAGAACTTCAAGCTGCCTTCGCTGTTTATCGTTGGAGACAACGACGACGTGTCGGGATATGAGAAGGGGGTCAAGAAGCTCTACAACTGGGCTACCAATTCTGACCGTTGCCTGCTGACTTATCAGAATGCACGGCATAATGTTGGTGGCAATCCCGCACCCGCAAATGTGCCTCTCGACTTCCAGGGAAGGGAATCGTTTGAGGAACCCGTTTGGCGCAAGGACCGGATTACAGCCATTAACCAGCACTACATCACTGCTTTTCTAGACCTGAATCTCAAGTCTGATTCAGCGAAGGCTGAGTACCTGAAACCTGATGGCAAGGGCTTTCAGCGCCGCTGGTTTCTTGGCCTCAACATCGATTGCCAGAAGCCCAATTAGGAAATCGCCGCATTCAAGGAAGAGCAAAAGCCAGTGATGCCTGTTGTCGCGACATTAACCTGTGCCCATGGTGGCTGGAAGCAGAAGCATGCAGAAACTCGTTGAGGACGTACTGCATTCCAGTAAGTGGCAAGCGGTTCTATTCCTACTGATCGTCGGCGTGGCCTCGCTGCGGATTGTCCGAACTTACCACTTCTACAACCAAAGCATCGACGAACCCGCCCATGTCAACTGCGGTCTCGAATGGCTGAGCCAGGGTACTTTCAAGACCGAACCTCAACACCCACCGCTGCCAAGGGTGTTGATGGCCATCGGCCCATATCTTCGAGGTGCTCGCTTTGATCCGAACTTGAAGAACTTGAACGAAGGCAATGACATCTTTCATAAAGCCGGGGACTACTGGGAAACCCTGATCTCGGCAAGAGTGGCGACGCTATTTTGGTTTTTTCTTGCTTGTACGTTCTTGTTTCTCTTTGCGCGGCGCTGGTGCGGAGGCGTGGTAGCCTTGCTGGCCGTGTTCTTGTTTAGCCTGCTACCTTCCGTGCTTACTCATGCCGGCATGGCGACAAACGATATGGCCGCTACAGCGGCATTGATTTTTATCCTTTACTCTTTCTCCCGCTATTGGAGCGAACCAGGCTTCGGGAATGCGTCGCTTAGCGGTGTGGCCCTCGCGGTAGCATTCGGCTCGAAAATGTCGCTGTTCTTGTTTATCCCTCTGACGGTGGTACCCTTCTTGTTCACTTTAGGGCTGCCTCGAACGTGGACCCGGCAGCAGTTGCTTCGCTCGTTAAGCCATGCGGCTGTCTTTCTAGCGGTGGCTGTATTTTTATTGTCGGCGCTTTATCGTTTTGAACTAACGCCTGCTGCCCGGCTGGGGAATCTGCCACTGCCGCTGAATGGACTTAAGCTTGGATTGCTCCAACTAATGGCTCATAACAAGGACGGACATGAAGCTGTGTTTTGGGGAGAATACCACCGGTTTGGCTCTAAGCTGTTTTTCCCGGTAATGCTGTTACTCAAGACGCCATTGGGGATTCTGACTTTAGTCGTAGCCGGGTATGCAGGTTTGCTTTTTCGTTGGAAGACCTGGGCAGTGCCAGTAAAAATTGCATTGTGGGCCGCACCGGCAATTGTTGCTGCCTGTATGATGTCGTCGATCAACATTGGACTTAGGCATGTTTTGCCGGTTTATCCGATGCTGGCCCTGGCCGGAGCCCTGGCGTTGACTTTAGTGCCACGGAGAATTCCAGCATCCGCTCTGCGGGCTGTCCTTGGCCTTTCGCTGATGGTAGGACTTGTAGAATCGGCGACTGCATTCACCGACCCCTTGCCCTGGTTTAACGTATTGGCCCCCGAGCCCCGAGACTTCGTGACAGTGGATTCTGATCTCGATTGGGGCCAGAACATCTACCGGCTTTCGAAGTATTTGAAAGAGGAAAAAATTGAGAAACTGGGTCTCTTTTACTTTGGAAGCGTGAACTCTGGAGTTTTTGACTTTCCCAAGGCCACTGCTGGTGTCGACCCTATGAGGCCTACGCCCGGCTACGTCGTAGTCAGTTCTTATATCCGGCGGCTGGAATGCCTCAAAAGCGGCAAATTTTGTTGGCTAAACCAGTTTCAACCGGAGTACTCGATTGGGGATTCCATTCACATTTACTACATTCCAGGGGCAAGCCTGGCAGGGCCTTAGCGCCAGGTCGACTCCCAGTCCTCCCACGGGCTTTTGACCTTTCCCACCTCTGTATTCACCTCGCGATAGTGCGACGCCTGCGCTCGCTCAATATAACGCGCACCCGGTAAAAACTCGTCCCCTGCCGCCTTCAATAGCGCGTCCAGCCTGCGCTCCATACGCGACTGCAAACGATTATCCTTACCGATCAGATTCCGCATCTGATAGGGATCCTTCTGGTTGTCATAGAGCAGCCAGGGCCCATGGATGGAGCGCACGTAAGTATGTCTCGGAGTGCGTACCCCGCGATACTCGGCAAAGCCCCGTCGTCGAGCCACAGCAAAAGAAGCAGGCAGATTGAGCAGCGCAGCTGGCTCTTTCTCATCCTGGCTTTTGCCGCGGATCAACGCCGAGTAATCGGCACCTTGAGCCGATTCCACCTTTGGCAAGCCCGCCAGGCCCAGCAGGGTCGGCATGATGTCCGGGACATCAATCGGCGTAATCGATGTTCTCCTCTGCCGCCCAAGCACCCGCGGATAGCGGATCAACATCGGCACGCGGATTGATTCATCCCACGGCTGCTGCTTGTGGTGGGCCCCTGGCTCTGCAGCATGTCCCCATGGTCGGAGGTGAAAACAAAGATCGTATCCTCGGCCTGGCCTGTTGCCTCAACGGCATCTTTGAGTTGCTTGACGCAATCGTCCAGCGCCGCCATATGCGCGTAGTAGCCGCGGAGATTTTTGATGGCCTCTTCGCGATGCGACTGCGGCACGTTGTCACGTAGCTTCAATTCCCGGTTGCGATAAAGAGCCTGGTAATTCTCAGGTGCCGTCCCATAAGGATCATGCGGCGGCCCGAGCGAGAGCACGAGAAAGTAGGGGTCGCTCGCGCGACCACGCTGGCGGATATACTCGCAGGCGTCACGCGTCTGGGCGATGCCGTCATAACCTTCCCAGTAGCGAGGTGTGGGGTCGTTGCCTTCGTAATAGAGCGAGCGATTGTAATTGTGTGTGCATTCACACACTTTCCAGTAATCGAAGCCAAAATGCGAAGACTGTGGAATGTGCGACAGCCGCCGTTCGGCCTTGCCTTGTGGGCTGCCGTAGATGTGCCATTTGCCGATATAGCCGGTGGCATAGCCAGCCTTGCGAAAGGCCCCGCCGAGGGTCTCTCCCTGTGGCTTCAATTCCACATCATTTACAACCAAACCGTGCCGCACTGCGTACTGGCCCGTCATGAGGGAGCCGCGATAAGGGCTACAAACCGGAAAACCAGACACGGCATTGACAAAGTCAAAAGACTCACGCGATAGAGCGTCGATATGCGGTGTCTGTGCATTGGGGTCGCCACGATAGCCAAACGCCTGGGCACGCCACTGGTCGACCAGAATAAAAACGACGTTGGGACGCCGCACCGTTTGGGATTGAGCTGCCATAACAGCCCCTTGGAGAAAAGCTCGCCGTTGCATACTCAGATGAGACTATCACTTGGCCGTGTAGTGGACGAGCGAAGCATGACTCTCTGCATCAATTTACGAAAAAGTGTGCATCCGATTCAGTCATCGGTACGTCAGGAACGTTATGGCACCGCTAAACTCAGGATTTCGATTTAAAGCACTAACTCGATCTTTGTCTGGAACCTACGTTCCAATCCTTCTTAACTCCCTGGATGCAGCGCACGATGTAGTAGTTGGGCGCTCTCTTAACAACTCTGCTATGGTAGTGGGCCAATCGGTCCGTGCCGATGGGGAATACACTGCCTGCCGCTGGCTCGCCGCAAGCGCATTCGATCTGGGTGATTTCGGTTCGACTCCATCTGACGCCAACGCAACTAACAATTACAACCAGATTTGCGGAGTGGCAACGCTCAACTCAGGTGTGCAACAGGCTGCTCTCTGGCAGAACGGGCGAATTCGTAACTTGGGGTCGCTGGCTGGATTAGGCTCCCAGTCCACAGCCTATGCTCTAACCGAATCAACGGATCCGATTGTTTATGGTGCTTCCGAGCTTGCTGGCGGGAGCAATCGGGCGGTTTATTGGCAACAGTTACAAATCTTCGCGCTTCCTCATGACTCGGACTGGCTCTATTCTGTTGCCAAGGTTGTGACTTACAATAATGCTCCTGCTGGAGTGGCTTTTAGCAATTCTCAGAATCGGCAATTGACTGTCCTCTGGAATACGTCTCCGGTGGAAGTGCCCGGTCTGGCAATGAACAGCTCTAGTGAACCTCGTGCAGGTGTGAGTTCTGGTTATCTGGTTGGTGAGAGTGACCGCGGCCCCGGCTCTGAAACGGAGGCAGTTCTTTTTCAAGTCACCCAGCCTGGTCAGCCGGCTCAAAGCATTCAAAATCTTCCTGCTGCTGTTCGCAGCTACGCTTTCGGCGTAAATGTCTACGGAGTCATTGTAGGCGGATACCAGAATGCAGCTAATGAAACTTCGGCTTTTGTCTACGCTGCCCAAGACGGGGCTCAAATGATCGACCTGAACGATTTATTGCAACCCGGCGGACCAGTAACCAAGGTTCTGTCGGCTCATGCGATTAATGACGATGGAATCATCCTGGCTCAGTGTGAAGTAAATGGCACAACGGCTACAGCCTTGCTATGGCCAATCTAGGCAGTGTCGAATAGTCATTAGGGCAGCTTTACGAGAGTAGGCTGCCCATCTGCGTCCCGACCGTGGGCGTCAGGATCAGGCTCCCACCGCCACCCCGCGCCCGGCCTCCACTCTCCGGCCCAGCCCTACCCTCTGACCGTTCAGTTGCACCCCGCGGAAGTTATCAAAGGGTTCTGCCACGCCTTCCACCACCACTACCGGCCGCGTTGTCATGTGCCCATATTGTTGATAGGCATCGGAGAAGAGGCTCACTTCGCTGAAGCCTGTTCTGTCGGCCAGCGTTACAAACTTCATCGGCCCCTTGCTGGTGGGATGGATGCGGTCTGCGACAATCATTCCGGCCACTGCGACGGTCTTTCCGAAAAACTTTGCTGGCTGCTCGCGCAATTCCTGTGCGGTGACATAGCGGCCCCAGTCGAGATCTGGCGCGTAATAATCCAGCGGATGTACCGTTACGGGGAAGCCCAGTAGCTCTGCCTCCCACCGCACATTCACGCCACCTCCGCCGAAATCTGGCTCCTCGCTTACAAACAAGGGGTCACTTGGCTGGCTGCCACGCAAGCTCATTCGTGACAGGCGCCAGAAGAGCCGCCCGCGTGTTTCGCCCAAGCCATCGAGCGCTCCTACTTTCAACAAACTCAGCCACTCACTCTGCGATGGCTGCGCGCGACGGTAAAAATCCCCAGCGTCGCGATAGGGTTGCCCCGCTGCAATCCGTAGCACTACTGCCTCACTCAAGCCCTTCACCTGATTCAGCGGTAAACGAATCGATACCCCGCTCACCAGGAACTTCTCCGCATCACTTGCATTCACGCAAGGCGTTATGAATTTGGCCCCGTTGCGCAAGGCCTCGAGTACATACACAATCTGCGAATAGAAGCCACGCCGGCAGGTCAGCACTGCCCCCAAAAACTCTACCGGATAGCGCATCTTCAAGAACGCGCCTTCATAGGCCTCTACTGCATAGGCCGCTGAATGCGCCTTGTTGAACATGTAGCCGGCGAATTCGCGCAGCATCGCCCATACGGCCTCAATCGCTCCTTCGCTGTGCCCTCGCTGCCGGGCACACTCGCGAAACTCCTCTCCCATGGCGTCAATCTTGCGGTGGTCGCGATTCTTTACAAGCAAGCGCCGCAATGTATCAGCCCGCCCCCAGTTCATCCCTGCAAAGCCATTTGCTACCAGAAGGATATGCTCCTCGTACACGAGCAGGCCATAGGTCTCGGCCAGCAGCGGTTCAAGCGTAGGATGGACATAGGTTACGGGCTCAAGCCCTTGATGCCTCCTCGCAAACATCCCCTTGCGGCCTTCATTGGCTGCGCCCGGGCGGATTACCGATTCAATCGCCGTCAGGCAGTTGATGTCGCGGCAATTGGTGAGCACCAGCAGATTCACCATGTTCGGGCTCTCGATATGAAAGACTCCGCGCGACTCGCCACGTGAGATTTTCTCCCACGTCACTGCGTCTTCTTCATCTACCGGCTCTGGCTCATGACCGGTATTCACACGAATGTTCTCTCGTGCCTCCCGCAAGACGCTCAGGCCGGCCTGGCCGAGCAGGTCCATCTTCAGGAGGCCCAGTTCTTCTACATCATCCATTGCATAGTGCGTTGTCAGGATGTTCTTTGCGCTGCGGAATAGGGGCATACGGTCTGCAATGGCATCAGCCCCAATCACGAGGCCGCAGGGATGCATTGTGCGGTGGCGGGGGATGCCGTCGAAGCGTCCGGCCATTGCGAGGATCGTCTTGTAGGGTTCCTCGTTTACGGGCAAATGCGCACACTCTGGATTGGTCTGCACTGCCATTGCCGCATCGCCCGAGAAGTGCGGGATGTGTTCGGTAAAGCGCCGTACCTCGCGTTCTGGAATCCCGTAGACCTTCGCGATATCCCCAATCGCCGCCCGGCCCTGAAACGTGTTGTAGGCCCCGATCATCGCTACATGTTCTTCGCCATACTTCTCGAAGACATATCGCACCACTTCCTCGCGTTTATCCCAGGGAAGATCAAGGTCAATGTCGGCCAGCTTCTGAAACTGCATCCGCTCGCGGTTCAGAAATCGCTCAAAACAGAGGTTGAAGCGGAAGGGGCAGATGTTCCCGATCCCGAGTGTGTAGCAAACCAGACTGCCCGCTGCTGAGCCGCGGGCCAGAGTGGCAATTCCGCGCCCATTGGCCCAGCGGACGATGTCGGCAAAGATCAAGAAGTACTCGGCGTAACCGACATCGCCGATCACGCTTAGCTCCCGGTCTAGCCGCTCCATGCCGCCCTCGGGCAACTGATCTCCGTAGCGAGCGCGCATCCCTTCTACGGACATCGCCCGCAGTTCTTCCATTGCCGGCCGCGCACTTTCATACCTGGGAAAGCAGATATCCCCCAGCTCAAAATCAAAACGGCACCGCTCGGCCACTGCCCAGGTGTTTTCGATCGCCTGCTTGAGTTCGCCCATCTCTGTCATTACTTCAGATAGGGCGGGGAAGTGATAGTTTCCAGGGGACTTTTTGAATGGATGTTCCTGGCCCATCATGGTTAAAGTACGCATACTGGCCAGCACTTCCCAGCGCAGGGCCTCCTCGGGATCGCGCATGCCGTAGTGCACGTCATTGGCGACCACGGTGGGCACCTTGAGCCGCCGGGCTCCATTGAGCAATACGCGAGATTTGCGTCGTTCGGCCTCGTTTCCGAAGCTCAAGCCAAACAGGAGATTTCGCCCGTAAATCTCTCGATACAAATCACAATTCGGATCTGCGTCTACTCCCGCAATGCAGATGAGGCCTCGTGCATGTCTTGCCAGATCCTCCGGGCCCAGGCCCTCTTCATCCTGAAACCGGGTATGCTTTTTTGCTCGCACGCTGAGCAGCCGGCAGAGATTGCGGTAGCCTTCGGCGCTTTCGACCAGGAGTGTTAACCGCGTCCGGTTGGCCAGCGTTACTTCGCAGCCAATCACCGGGTGAATTCCTGCCGCGCGGGCCGCTTTGTAGAACAAGACCGCCCCTCCGAGGGTGTCGGTATCGGTGAGCGCAACCGCTGGCATATTGCAGGCCACTGCTCGTGCAACCAAGGCCTCCGGCGAGAGTGTACTATCCAAAAGCGAGTAAAACGAGTGATTCCGCAAAGCTACAAACGGCATACTGTTGTTGTAGCAGATTCGCTTTTTCTTCGCCATAGATTTTGTCTCTAAATTCACTTTGAAGAGGCCCTCAAATCCCTCATGATGGATGAACGATGGAAGAGCTCTACCATTCTGTGATCTTGACCCTGGAGTATCTGTTTCTGCTCCGCTACAACCTGATCCTGCTCGGTGCATTTTGGGTTTTGATCTGGGCCAGCCGCCCTGGGCGATTTCTCGATCCGATGTTTGGCGGCATGTTCGAACTCAGCCCCAAGCGTGCCGGCGCTGTGGCTGCGGCAGGCTCGATGGTGGCCTGCTTTCTGATCCTCACCTCCAACATGGTGCTGCGGTACGCTCCCAGGCGCTTTGAGATTGAGCCGATTCCTGGTTGGGCTATCTACGGAATCGCCGCCATTGCCATTGCTGGAGTGGTGGCTCTATCGCTGCGACTGATCCGCGAAGCGATTTCTCGGGCCAAGACGGTTGTGCCTGTCTGGACCGGTGTTTTGCTTGGCCCGGTGCTGGGAGTGCTTGGGGTTAGCTTACGGGATTCCATTCCGATCCATGCTTTGCTGACGCGTGCCTTTGCGCTGTCTCCTGAGGGTTTTCTTAGCGAGGGGGGCCAGCCGGTTCTGGAGCACGTTGTCCTCTTCTATGTGGCTGTCTTCTACGTTTTGGCTTATCTGGCGGTGGGGTATTGGACAGGCTGCCGGATACGCTCCGGGGGCACACTTCCGATTCCTGCACTCGGTTGGGTGCTGGCGATTTTGCTGCTTGGGGTGCTGGTGCTGAATGCCTTGAGCTTTTATTTCGACAAGTTCCATATCGCTCTTTTGCCTGCTGTGGCAATTCTCACTGTTGTCTGGTTTCGTACGCTTGGGGGCCGTATTGTGGAACACCACACTTACCGCGCCTATCGCATCCCGCAGGATCGCCTTAACCTGACCCGACCCACACCTTCCGATCTGCTTTTGCGATCGGGAGGTAAGGCGATTGTGGTTTGTGCGAGCGGAGGAGGTATTCATGCCGCCGCCTGGGCTGCGGCTCTGCTGGGTGAAATTTCCAAACGTGCACCTGCGTTTTCAAAGCACCTGATTCTCACCAGCAGTGTTTCCGGGGGGAGTGTCGGTTGCCTTTATTACATTGCGGGGCTTCGGGCCAAAACGGCTCCTACCGCCGAGCGCCTTTTTGAGGTGGCCAGTGCCTCTTCGCTCGATTACGTCTCCTGGGGTTTTGGCTTTCGCGACCTGTTGCGCGTT
>JBIPMY010000179.1:0-11468 GCA_044376335.1 Bryobacter sp. | reverse complement strand
ATCCGGCCCAACATGTAATTGCCCACCTGATTCGCATTCTCAAGCAACTCGGCCTCAAGCAATTCAATCGTCGCCAGCGACGAAGCGATCGCCACAGGGTTCCCGCCAAACGTCGACGCATGCGCCCCTGGCGTCCACTGCATCCACTCCGGCTTGGTCACCACAGCACTCAACGGCATCCCGCTGGCAATGCCCTTGGCCAGCGCCAGAATATCCGGGTTCACCCCAAAGTGTTCCACGGCAAAAGTCTTGCCAGTCCGTCCCATCCCCGCCTGCACCTCATCCCAGATAATCGGAATCTTGTACTTCGCGGCGACAGTCTGCAGCTCATCGATAAACTTCTGCGGCGGCACCACATAGCCGCCCTCGCCCTGCACCGGCTCCACAATAATGCCGGCAATGTCATCAGCAGGCAGGATATGTCGAATCAGTTGATCCTCAATCACCTTCACACACTCGACATTGCAGGTCTCAACCTGCTTGCCGTAGCTGCAGCGATAGCAATTGGCATAAGGGATATGCGACACACCAGACAGCAGCGAGCCAAAGCCCTTCTTCTGCACACTCTTCGATCCAGTGAGCGAAAGCGATCCCATCGTCCGGCCATGAAAAGCACCAAGAAACGCAATAAACCGCTCACGCCCCGTGTGATAACGAGCCATCTTGAGTGAAGCCTCAATCGCCTCAGTCCCCGAGTTCCCAAAGTAAACCCGTCTCGGGCCTCCACCCGGCACCAGGCTCTGCAACTTCTCCGCCAACTCCACCATGTTCTCGTAATAGAAGTCGGTGCCTGAATAGTGGATCAGCTTCGCCGCCTGTGCTTGAATCGCCGCTACCACCTTTGGATGGCAATGCCCCGTGGCGCAAACCGCGATCCCCGCATTGCAGTCGAGAAAGCGATTCCCGTCCAGGTCTTCAATGATCGATCCTTCAGCGCGAGCTACCGTCAACGGGTATCCGCGGGTATAGCTGGGTGACATCACAGCGTTGTCACGGGCAATGAGTTGCGCCGCCTTCGGTCCCGGCAATGCGGTAACCAAATGCGGCAGGTCCATCCGGTTGAGCGTAGGTGTGCTCATACGATGCTCCAGGTTTTTAAGATTTAGAAAAGGGAAGGAGAAAGGGAGGGGACGCAGCTAGTCTGCGCCAAACAGGCCAGGGCGACTCAGTGATGGTACCGGCTGCATGCTTTCATTCTAGGCCATCCGCGCAAGCATCATATACTTAGAGTCGAAATGCCTCGACCTGCCGCTCTTGCGGCGATCCTTTGCCTCTTGCCCTTGGACGCCGCTGACTCCGGCTGCGCTCACCGTATCGCTAATCCTCTTTTCCACTTGCCCTGCGATGGCAGGCACGGTTCATAAAGCCGATGGAGCCTATCGCGAGCGGGCTCATTTACGCCGGTGCCTTCCTTATGCTCGCCGCTCTGCGGCTAGGTCGACGTGTCGGCCTCGCCGGTGCGGCGATCCTTATCGTGGGCCTGCTGCTTCCACCTCAAGGCATCCGTACGCCTGTCGCCGAAACTCTGCTGGATCAATTCGCTCCTGCCTATCAATTCCAGCAACGCCATGAGATCGAGATTGAAACCACCCCTGATCGAGTTTACTCGGCGATCCTGAATTCCACCGCCAACGAAATCGCACTCTTCCGCGCTCTAATCTGGATCTGGCGCCTCGGCGGGCAAGGGCCGGAAAGCTCCATCGACTCGCCGGGCTCAAAGCCGCTCCTCGAAGTGGCTATGCAAACCACCTATACCAGGCTAGCCGAAGATCCCGGCCGCGAGATTGTATTGGGCCTGGCCATGGGCAGTCCCAATCGCCTCACCCCAAGGCAGTTTATTCGTGGCAACTGGTTTGAGGCCACGCTTGAAGTAATGAGCTTTCGTGTCGTCAGTATCGCGCCTGAGCGCAGCCGCGTGATTACCGAAACCCGCGTTTACGCCACCGCGAAACGTGACCGCTTCGCCCTTTACTGGCGCCTGATCTATCCCGTCAGTTCCCTGATTCGCTACCGTTGGCTTCACGCCATTCGTGCGCGGGCCTTGCGCGAGGGGCCGCGGCCGCCGTCTGCCCCTCCGGTGCTAGCGGGTTGTTTCTCCGAGGCGTTGACCGCGGGCTCGCGCGTGACCTTAAACGCCATTCTCCTTCGCCACTATCACGGACTTGCACTGCGTCCCCCGGGCCCATATCCGGCGCATTGCTGGTTGGACTTGCCATTCGCTCCCGCCGCAATCCTTCCACCAGGAGAGAGCTCTGTCACCCTCACCGGCGTGCTTCGCCACGCCGATGGCTTCCGCCGGGAATTGAAAAACGGATTTGGCTATCACGGAGCAAGTGAATGGGCTATCGAAGTCGACGAGTTCAAAATACGCTAGTAGGTAGATCTCAAACGGGAATGGCCTGCCCGGCTATCCGCCTAGCGCCATCTCTCTCCCCCTCGATTCCCAACGATCTAAGGAATTCACCTAGATTAGAAAAAACGAAAATCTTGTTATCATATCAAATAGTTCCCTGCCTGAATTTTTCTTTCACCTTGTTGTAGTTCTTTTGACATCTTTATTCCCTAATCTGAAAGTGAGGTTCCTATGGCTGAAGAAAGACGCATTTCCAAACATTATTTGTTGGCCAGTGATTTCGATCACACGTTGAGCTTTAACGACTCCGGCGTTGTCCTGAGTGAACTGCTCGGCATCGAAGGTTTCCAGGCCAAAATTGCCGAAATCTCTCGCAAAAATTTCATCCAGCAAGGCGGCGAGTTGTCCTACCTGCTCCTGCACGATCCCGAATACAAACAGGTCCGCTCCCATCATCTGGTCGAAGTGGGCAAGAAGATCCGCCTCAAGGCCAACATCCGCCTTGTCTCGCACCTGCTCAACAGCCTCGACGGCTACCGCTTCTCCTTCTACGTCATCAGCGCCGCACCGGAAGAAGTCATCCAGAGCGCCCTCGAAGGCATCGTCCCTCCAGAGAACATCTATGGCACCAAACTCCGCTACAACGATCAGGGCGAGATCTCCGGCATCGATCGTGTCTGCGCCGGCTTCGGTAAAGTCGCCGTTCTCGATGAACTACAAAGCGGCCTCAAACTCGGTCGCGATCAGGTGGTCTACATCGGCGATGGCTCAAGCGACATCCACGTCATGCTCCACGTCAATCGCTACGACGGCCTCACCATTGCCGTCTCTGAAGCCAAGTACATCTCGCAAATCGCCAAGCGCACCGTCTTGAGCGAAGACGCGCTCAGCGTCCTCGTGCCCATCCTCGAAGAACTCGCCGGCTGGCATTCCCCTCGCATCCGCGCCCTCTTTGAAGCTCACGGCTTCACCGTTCAGGAGTGGGACAAGGTCAAGACCGATTGGCTTACAATCGAACCCATGAGTTCGATCGATTCCCCCGTGGTGACCCAATGAAGCCAGACTGGATCGGCTGGGTAGCCACTGCCACCTTCACCAGCTCCTACTTTGTCCGCAACCCCTTCCAGATCCGCGCCATCCAGGCCGTCGCTGCCTGCCTCTGGCTCAGCTACGGCGTCGTCATCGGCGCAACTCCCGTCATCATCGCCAACATCCTCGTCGTCTCCGCCGCATTGTTCACGATGTGGCGAGACCGTAGATTGAATTAAACTAAGGGGCATCCCGGATGCCCCTTTACCTTCTCCTACTGCTGCCGCTGGCAACCTCGTTTGAATCCACCGTCGCGCCCTATCTCAAGAAGAACTGTGCCATGTGCCACAACACACGCAAGCAGGAAGGCAGCGTCAATCTCCTCCAGTTCCAGTCGGCAAAAGACGTCACCGCCAAGCGCGATATCTGGGAAACCGTCCTCCGCAAAATCGAAACCGGCGAGATGCCTCCCGCGCCAATGCCGAAGCCTCCCGCCGCCCAGTCCAAACAAGTCACCGACTGGGTAGAGAAGCACTTCGCTGCAATCGACAAGAACACCAAGCCAGACCCCGGCCGCGTCACCGCCCGACGTCTCAATCGGATGGAATACAACAACACCATCCGCGACCTCCTCGGCATCGACTTCAAACCAGCCGATGACTTCCCCTCAGACGATTCCGGCTATGGCTTCGACAACATCGGCGACGTCCTCAGCCTCTCGCCCGTACTGATGGAAAAGTACCTCAACGCCGCCGAGCAAATCTCCCGCAAAGCCATCAACACCGAGCCCCTCCCCGCCACCACCAAGATCGCCTTCGGTGCCAACCGCATGAAAGGTCGCTTCGCCAACTACCTCGAGATCACGCACAATTTCCCAAGCCCCGGCATCTACGAGCTGCAAGGCTCCGTCACCGGCCCCAAGGCCGGCGGCCCCGAATGGAAGACCCCGCTCCGCTTCAGTCTCGACGGCGGTACTCCCGTTTCAATCGAAACCACCATGGGTACAGACCGCCCGCGCAACTCCACCCACCGCGCCATCATCGCCACACCCGGCATCCACAAAGTCCGCGTAGAATTCGACGAAACTCTCATCCCCAACGCAAAAGAAGAAGTCAACGACAAGACCATCAACAACTTCGTCATGCTCATGGATCGTCTCGAAATCCGCGGCCCCTTCGAGCCCTTCCGCAACATCCCCGCCTCGCAAAAGCAACTCATCCCCTGTGCCGCCACCGAACCCGGCTGCGAACAAAAGGTCCTCTCAACCCTGGCCCGCAAAGCCTGGCGCCGCCCCGTCACAGCCACTGAGCTCGCCGCCATCACCCGCGTCGCAACACGTGCCCGCGAGGCCGGCGACACCTTCGAGCAAAGCATCCAGGCCGCGATGCAAGCCATCCTCGTCAGCCCCAACTTCCTCTTCCGCGTCGAGCGAGCCACCCGCAAGCCAGGTCCCGACGGCCTCGAAGCCATCACCGATATCGAACTCGCCAGCCGCCTCAGCTACTTCCTCTGGAGCAGCACCCCTGACGAAACCCTTCTCTCGCTAGCCGAGCGAAACCAGCTCCGCAAACCGGGCATCCTCGAAGCTCAAGTCAAACGCATGATCGCCGATCCCAAAGCCGACGCCCTCGCCGATGGCTTCGCCGGCCAATGGCTCGAATACCGCAATCTCGACCTCGCCCGTCCAGACCCCGAACGCTTCCCCACTTGGAACCCCCAACTGAAATCCGCGATGCAGGAAGAAACCCGCCGCTTCTTCCTCGATCTCACCCGCAACAATACAAGCATCCTCAACATGATCGATGCCCCCTACACCTACCTCAACGAAACCTTGGCGAAACACTACGGCATCCCCGGCGTCATGGGGCAGGACTTCCGCAAAGTCAACCTCCCCGACGGCAAACGCGGCGGCATCCTCTCGATGGCCAGCGTCCTCACGGTATCAAGCTATGCCACCCGCACCTCGCCCGTCCTGCGCGGCAAGTGGGTCCTCGAAAACGTTCTCAACGCGCCCCCACCACCCCCACCACCAGACGTCCAGCTCTTAGACGAGAAAACCGTCGGCACCAAAATGAGCATGCGCGAACAACTCAAGCTCCACCGGAGCAACGCCACCTGCGCCTCCTGCCACGCCCGCATGGACGTCCTCGGCTTTGGCCTCGAAAACTACGATGCCATCGGCGCATGGCGCACCAAAGACGGCAACTTCGATCTCGACTCCTCCGGCACTCTCCCCAGCGGAGAAACCTTCTCCGGCCCCGAGCAACTCAAGAAAATCCTCGCCGCCAACCCCAAGCCCTTCGCCGACTGCTTCGCCGAAAAACTCCTCACCTTCGCCCTCGGCCGCGGAGTCGAACGCACAGACCGCATCAACCTCGCCGCCATCGTCAAAGCCGCATCGCTCCAGCAATACAAGTTGCAAGCATTTATATTAGAGATAGTAAAAAGCGCGCCCTTCCAGAAGCGCCGTCCGGAGGCTCCCAAATCATGAAACAACTCGATCGCCGCACGCTGCTTAGAGGTCTTGGAGTCAGCCTCTCACTGCCGATGCTCGACGCAATGGCCCCCTTGGCGAAAGCCCCAAAATCCCCCACGCGCCTCGCCTTCGTCTACGTCCCCAACGGCATCAACATGGCCCACTGGACGCCCCAGACTTCTGGCAAGAATTTCGAAATCACCCGCATCCTTGAGCCCCTCAAAGACCAGCGCCACAACCTGACACTCCTCACCGGCCTCACCCACAACGGTGGCCGCGCACTCGGCGACGGCCCCGGAGATCACGCCCGCGCCGCCGCCAGCTATCTCACCGGCGCACACCCCCGCAAGACCGCCGGTGCCGACATCAAGAACGGCATCAGCGTCGATCAAATCGCCGCCCTAAGCGCCGGCAAGCAATCCCGCCTCGCCTCTCTAGAGCTAGGAATCGAAGACGGCCGCCAGGTCGGCAGTTGCGATTCCGGCTACAGTTGCGCCTACTCCAACAACATCTCCTGGCGCAGCGAAACCAGCGCCATGCCGCCCGAGATCAACCCGCGCAACGTCTTCGCCCGCCTCTTCGGCAACGGTGCTGCCGGCGAAAGCCCCGACATGATCAAGCGTCGCGAGCGCAACCGCCGCAGCATTCTCGACTTCGTTCTCGACGATGCCAAAAGCCTCCGCTCCGACCTCGGCACCACCGACCAGCGCAAGCTCGACGAATACCTCTACTCCATCCGCGACATCGAAGCCCGCATCGAACGTGCCAGCAAAGGCGAAGTCGACGGCGGCTTCAAGATGGATCAGCCCGAAGGCACCCCCGCCGATTACCGCGAGCACGTCCGCCTCATGTTCGATCTGATGACGGCCGCCTTCCGCACCAATTCCACCCGCGTCGCCACCTTCATGATGGCTAGGGAAGGCAGCGCCCGCCCCTACCGCGAAATCGGAGTCCCCGATGGCCACCATCCTCTCACCCATCACCGCAACAACCCCGAAATGATGGAAAAGGTAGCCCAGATCAACTGCTATCACTTCTCGCTCTTCAGCGAATGGATCCAGAAACTCGCCACCATCGAAGACGGCGACGGTACTCTCCTCGATCACAGCGGCATCGTCTACGGCAGCGGCATCTCCGACGGCAACAAGCACCTCCACCACGATCTGCCCGTCCTCGTAGCAGGCAAGATGAACGGCACCATCCACCCAGGCCGCCACATCGTCTACGAAAAAGACACGCCCATGACCAACTTCTATCTCTCCATGCTCACCAACTTCGGCGTCAAAGCCGAATCCATCGGAGACTCAAACGGCGAACTCAAAGGCCTGAGTGAACTGGCTTAGCCTCGTCCTGCTCACCCTCCAGCCAGAGGTCATCGCCCACCGCGGCGGTGCCGCCCATTGGCCCGAGAATTCCATGCAGGCCTTCCAGTCTGCCATCGCCGCAGGCGTCAAGATCATCGAAACCGATGCCGTCCTCACCAGTGATGATCGCGTAGCCCTCAACCACGATCTCAACACCCCCAAAGGCCCCATCCGCCTCAACAAATTTGCAGACCTCAATCGCCCCGCCCTCGAAGACCTCCTCGCCCTCATCAAAGGCAAGCAGCTATCGGTGATGCTCGAAACCAAGATGGCCAAGCCCGGCGACAAAGACTACGTAGAGCCCGCCCACGTCGTCAAAAAGATCGATGCCCTAATCCGCAAATACAAAGTCGGTCCCCAGATCATCCTGCAAAGCTTCGACCACCAAACTCTGGTCGAGATGCGCAAGCTCAACCCCCAGGTCCGCCTCTGTATGTTGAACCCCCGCACCCGCCTCCCCGACTACGTCGCCCCCGCCAAAGCCCTCGGCGCTCACATCCAGTTCATCAACTTCCGAATCATCGAAAAGCGCGACGTCGACGCCCTCCACGCCGCTGGCCTCAAGGTCTTCTCCGGCACCACCAGCGACCCCGCAGTCTGGAAACAACTCACCGCCCTCGGCGTCGACGGCATCCTCACCGACAACCCACTCGACCTTCTCCGCTAACTTCCTCTCGTACTAGTACAAACGCATGCCATAATCCTGGCCTACTTTTTTCACCCTTCACGTGATTGAGGGTGGACTATGAAAATCAAACAACTCCGTTCCTCTCTAACAATCATGGGCCTCGCCCTGCTCTCTATCTCCTCTCCTGCAGCCATCCTGGAATACAAGGCCGTCCTCGGCAATCCCCAAACCCAATACGGAAGCACCACGATAACCAGCTTTACTCCCGTTGGTGCCACTCCCAAACTCACGGGCACTTTGAATCCAGGCGACCAGTTCCGGCTCGTTTACTCAGCTCCAGTGGGCAAGAAATTCAAAATTGAACCCACGTCAGGCCTGCCAGACGACTACGTCCTCTTCGCGGACTGGTGGACTGACCCGTTTTTGAATGAAATACCCACTCCAGGTAGCTCGATTCAATTTGAAGGACTTACCATCCCCACTCCCGTCCCCATTGAATTCGCCTTCAGTTACGACACCCAGGGTCGCATCAGAGCCGCTGCAGCGTTCCCCGCCTCTGAAATGTCTTTCCGGTCCATTACCCTCCTTTTCGATCTGCCGCAATCGATTTCGAAGACTTTCACGAATTTCGAGCCGGCCACCGTGAGACTCGGGGTCGCCAAATTCGGCTCCTACGACTCAACCCCTCTGGCCTTCCTGATCGATGACACCACCCCGGAAGTCCCCGAGCCCGCCACCTTCGCTCTCTCCGCCGCAGCCCTCGCTGCCCTGGCCCTCCTTCGCCGCGCTCGATAAGCCAGCCCCACTCCAGCCGGAGGGAACCCGCTTCCCTCCGGTCCATGCCGTCATCACCCACCGCGGCGGCGCGCTCCCGCGGCCCGAAAGCTCGCTCTCTACCTCACCCAAAAACTCCTTCCCAACAAAACAAACCTCAGACCCACCAGCACCCGCTAAACTGATGTGAGCTTCCAGCCATGAATCTTCTTCCGCAACTAGCTGACGTATACGGTGAATTGCGGTCCAATCCATGGCTCCACCGCTTCGCCATCTTCTGCCGCATCGCACTGGCTCTCGGCTTCATTCCCTCTGGCCTCGTAAAGCTGCAGGGAGAACGCTTCACCGGCCTCCCATCCAACAACCCTTTGGGCCACTACTTCGATGCCCTCTTGCTTACCGATTCCTACTACACCTTCATTGGTCTCGCCCAATTGCTCACGGCTCTCCTTCTCCTGATTCCCAGAACCGCACTTACCGGCGCTGTCTTCTACTTCCCCATCATCCTGAACATCGTGGTCCTCACTCACGCAACTCGCTTCAACGGCACCCGTATCGTCACCCTGATGCTGCTCGCGAATCTCTTCCTTCTGATTTGGGATTATGACCGCCTCAAACACATCCTGCCCTTCCACCAGCCTTCTCCGCTCCCCCGGCGCAGTCTCGCAGGCAAATTTCCTACACGCTTCTTCGCCATGGTAGCCGCCATTGCAATTTCCGTAATCGCCTTCAATGACTACCTCTTCGACATCCGTCCCGGCAATGAAGAAGCAGAATGCAGAAACGGCTGCAAGCCCGGCGAAGCCTGCCAAACCTTCTGTGATTGCATCTACAAGAACGGTAATCCGCTACGAGTCTGCCTCAGCGAATTCCGGGCTCGCAAATAACCAGCCTTAGGGGTTGATATTCTAGAAATCGTAATGATCATGAAGTCCGCTCTCCTCTTTGTTGTCCTCCTCCTCTCCGCCTGCACTCAGACCCCCCGCCAGGAAGCCATGAGCAACGAGCCCATCAAGACCTACCAGCTCACCGGCGAGATCACCGCCATGGACGCCCCCACCCAGGTTGTCACCATCAAACACGAAGAGATCAAGGGCTGGATGGATGCCATGACAATGGGCTTCCCCATCAAAGAAAAAGCCGAGTTTGAGAAGCTCAAACCCGGCGCAAAAATTACCGCTGATGTAAACGTTCAGGGCAACGATTTCTGGTTAACCAAAATCGTCCAAAAACCTTAAGCAGGCTTCCGTGTCGCCTCGATCTCAAGCGTGATCGCGATCTCATCGCCAACCACCACACCACCCGCTTCGATGGTCTTGTTCCAGGTCAACCCAAACTCCTTACGGCTGATTTTGGTCTTGGCCACTGCCCCGCGCACAATCTTGCCGGGCGCCGGTGTCACTTCAGGGCTAAACTCGTCAATCGTCAGCGTCACTGGTTTGGACACCCCATGCAGGGTCAGCGTACCGTCCACCAGATACTTCCCGCCCGCCTTGTAAATCTTCGATGACTTAAACGTCATCGTCGGATACTTGGCAACGTCAAAGAAGTCCGGGCTCTTCAAATGCCCATCGCGCTTCGGCTCGTTTGTGTTGATGGTTGATACATCGATCGTCGCTTCAATGCTCGACTTCCCGAGGTTCTTCTCGTCAACGGCAATCTTTCCCTGTACGTTAGAAAAACGTCCGGAAACATTGCTCACCATCATGTGCTTCACGCTGAAGCTCGCTCCCGAATGGGCCGTATCGATGTCATAACTCTGGGCAAAAACACCCACTGCGCCAAGCGCGAGACTAAGAAAAAGTTTGCTCATAATATTACCCTTTGCTGTAGTAAAAACGTTCATGGACAATCTGCCCATTCTTCCAGCGACGTACTGCTGTTTGGCTTAGTTTCGCACGGTAGCCATTTTTGAAAGTCAGGTCCATCTCCCACTCAGAGAACGAAATATCGTCCCCCGACGCACTCGACAAAACCGCCGCCGAATGAATCTCCCCAATCGAGCTGAAGAACTCGATCTCGCGGTTACGGTTAAACGCCTTCCCCACAAAGGGAGCGTCAGAATTCTCCTGCATCACCACATCTTCGGCGTACAGTTCATCAAAAGCCTCAAGCGCCTTGCCCGCAAGCACGGCGTCATCGAGCTTCTTGTTCAGTTCAGCAACATTTGCCATTGTGATCTCCTTTAATCGTCAAACAGAATATTGACCAGTCAACTATTGAGATAAAAAATATCAGCTTACGTCGCGGATTTTTTCCATCACCGCGAGTAAATTTTGCATTTCAGATTTCGAAAGGTTCTTGAGCAGCCGCTTGGCGCTCTTCTCCACTTCCGGGTCCAACTTCAAGAGCAGCTCAAGTCCCGCCTTGGTAATGAAGCAATACACCTGCCGCCGGTCCTGATCGGGACGTTCCCGTCTCACCAGCCCCTTAGCCTCCAGCCGGTCAATCAACCGAGTGATCCCCGGCGTATGCTCAATCAGCCGGTCTGCCACAGTAAGCGTAGGCAACCCATCCGGCCCCGCACCACGCAAGATCCGCAACACATTAAACTGCTGCTCGGTCAGATCATGAGGCTCAAACGCAGCAGACTGAATTCTCCGCAAATGATCCGCCGTCTTCATAAAGGCGACAATCGATTCCTGCTCAAGCGAAGCAAACGGTTTGCTCTGCTTGATCTCGGCAAGAATTCTGGAAGCGGCCATATCTGTACTCTACATAACAATAGATGACGCGTCAAGTATTGATTTGAGGAGGAAACTCTACTTCTCCTTCGCAACTCAATCCAGTTGCAGCGCCTTCACCGGATCATAACGAGCTGCCCGCAACGCCGGCACCAGACTC
>JBIPMY010000178.1:0-11490 GCA_044376335.1 Bryobacter sp. | reverse complement strand
AGTTCATGTCTTTGCCCAATTGATCGGCGCGTACGAGGCCCTGTTCGGCGAGGTTCTTGCCGTCGGCGGCTTCTTTGCGTGCGAGGGCGGCTTGTTCGCCTGCGGCGTCGGCTTTTCCTTGAGCACCCTGTGCGCGCTCGTCGGCTCGTGCTACGCCGCGCTCAAGTTCTTCGATGGACTTGGCCTGTGCCTTGGTGGTGCCGTCAAGATCTCCGACTCGTTGTTCGATCGGGGTGACGGTAGCCTTTACGTATTTCTTGGTTGCGCAGCCGGTGATGAATGGCGCCAGCGCCAGGGCCGCGATGGAAGTGCTACGAAGGATTGTGTTGGTCATTTTGTTGCTCCTTAAGTGTATGGCGCTCTGATGTTCGTCTGAGGCAAAGGCTCCGGCAGTGGCTGGTGTGTAGACACTGCCGGAGGCTCTACTCACGCTATCGGCATTTTGTTGCCGATTGCTGCCTCCGAGCGTGAATAGAAGCGAAGTCATTGCATAAGGGAAGTATGCATGTTGTGTGCCAAAGTGGGAAATGTTGTTAAAGTGTTGATTCGAAATGGGAATGAGTGTGGGGAAAGAAAAGAGGGAAGCCTGTAAAGACTTCCCTCGAAGGTAGAACTTACGCTATGTAGGTGGTTGGTCTTAGTTTTTTTGACGACGGCGAAGTGCGCCGAGGCTGATTAAAGCTCCTCCGATGAGGGCAAAAGTGGCAGGTTCGGGGGTTTGGAAGAGAACGTCCTGTTGGTCGGCATTGGTGAATGCGATGAGGTTCATTGCTTTGGGGCCGGTACCATCAAGGGCGTTGAGGTAGGTCTGCGCCAGTGCCATCATTCCGATGTTTTCGTTTCTATAGCGGACCAGACCGGTTAAAACGTTGAAGCCATTGGCGGCTCTATCTTCGCGGATGATCTCCCAGAGTGCCATTTGCATCGCGCCGGCCTGGAGATCGGGGAGAGGTACATTCAGGTTCGGGTAAAAACGACCGATCAATTCCCGGACGAAGTTGGCTTTGGCTACGCCCATGCCACCAATGTTGGTAGCGGCCTGATCGAGAGACACAACGTTGTAGTCCAAGATCGATGAGGAAACCATCTGCAGTGGTTCGAGGCAGAAGGTGAGGTAGTTGAAGCTATTGGCGATTCGCATGTTGAGCATGCTGAAGCCGGGGCTGGTCCAGTTAGCGCCGCCGTCGACGGTGCGCTCGGCCGAGCCGTTGTTTGGGGCACCGATGAATTGGACTTTGATGGTTGTGGCGGAGAGGGAGGTAGCGAGAGCGAAGATCGCAAGGAATGTTTGTCTCATGTAGTTCACAACCTGATAGTAGGAATAGGCCGGGACTAGTACCATGAGTGAAAAGTTTATCTAGTACTAGGATCGATTTTTAAAAAGTCCTAGTACTGAATCTTAGATCGAAGAAAAATGTTGTTTTTTTACAACGCAATAGCTGGTGAGAAAAAAGGGAGCCGGGACTCCTTCGCCTTAGGCGATGAGGTCCCGGCTTAGTACTAGGGGATATCTGAGACTGGTACACCTTTTGTATCGCCGAAGGTGGCGAAGCGGATGTAGGCGATCAAGTCGGCGAGTTGTTCTCGCTTGAGACCGCGTGATTCCGGGGGGTGCTTCCAATTCCCATTGTCCCGGGCGCTCTTGATCTCAGAGGGTGTAAGTTCTACCTTAGCGGGGGGATTTTTGGACAAGTCAAAATAGACCTCGCCAGATTTAATGGCCGGGAAGGATTTGCCCATGGTGGGTGAGATTTCCTTGACGTACTGGGTGCGCGTGGCGAGGATGCCCATCACAATGGCGCGAGGGTGGAGGCGCCCCATTGTCTTCAGGTCTGGGCCAACGGCCAGGCCCTGGTCTTCGAGTTGGTGGCAGGTGGAGCAGGCGAAACCGGTGGCGCTTTTCAGGGCGAATAGTTCTTTTCCGCGTTTGGCTTGTTCAGGGGGATCTGCGGCGAATGCCGAGAGGGAGAGAATCAAAACGAATGGAAGGTACCGCATCTTGGCGACCTCTTTTCGATTCCAGAATACACCCGGAGCACTGAAATGGAGCTGTAATTTTTGGAGTATTGATCGAAGTTATGCTGGAAGGGAAAAGGAGAAGCGATGACACGATTTGTCTGGATTTGCGGGTTGTTTTTGGTGGCGCTTGCCGTTGGTGCTGATGGCTTGAGCGGCAAGTGGAATATGACGATGGAGACGCCTGGTGGAGAGCGGACGGCGACGCCAACTTTTGTGTTGGACGGAGAGACGGTGACGGGCAAGTGGGATAGCTCGGAGGTGAAGGGGACGCTCAAGGAAGGGAAGCTGGAACTGGACTTTCCTCTGACTTCGAGTGAGGCGGGATATCAGGCGGCGTTCAAGGTGTCAGCCAAGTTGGAAAACGGGACGCTGAAGGGTACCTGGAGTTGGGCGACGTATGGGGGGAATCTAACGGGCAAGAAGCAGTAGGAGTGGTGCCCGGGGCGGGACTTGAACCCGCACTTCCCTTTCGAGAAAACGGATTTTAAGCCGCCCCTTAGGTGATTTCGAACGATTGCGCCGGATCACTGCTGGGCAATAAATACGGGCCTTCTTTGAGATTTCCTCGTAATCACAAATGCTCATTTAGAGTTCCTTCGTTGGTTGGGGGCCCCACAAAAATCCCCACATGGAGAGCATGGATTGCATGGTGGAGATGTGGCAACGGTGATTTCAGCGATATCATCTTGATCAGCAGTTGAGGAATCTCAGGAAGATTAGCATGCTACCACAGGGTACAGCGGCGAAAGGTAGTTGAAAAGCGTTGCAAAGGTGATGAGAGATGAGGTTCCTAAATCCGTAGCGCAAGGCCAAGCTTAAAGCCTAATCCCGGCGAGTAAAAATGCCAAACCAACAATCCATTCCCGTCCCAGAAAGTAATTATGAAAGTTTCGCTTGTTTTTCTGATTTCATTGTTTTCTACCGTATCACTGAGTGGTGCAGAATTCTATCTGACCCTCAATGGCCCAGACCCGTGTATTCCATTTGCGATTCAATCCACCACTCCGACAACAAACTATGCAAGTACTCTTCAGGTGTATTACGCAGGCAGCTTGCCTCCATCCATGTCGACCTTTTGCCACGTTGACATGTTCGACGTATTGACTACTCAGCAAACCGATGAATCTATTGGTAAGAATGGGTTCCTTCAAGTTATTGGTCGAGATTTTGGCGATATCCGAAACACTTACATCGGAATAGAAGACCTGCTTCCATTTCAAAAATGCAACAGTGAGTGTGCGTACTTAGTTCCTTATGTGATTGGCACACCGATTCGCTTTCATGTGACTGCAGATGCCTGGAAATTATTAAGCGGCAATTCCTTTGCATCTTTATCAACCTTTCGATTTAATGCGTACTACTACAATGGGCCCGGTCCAACTGAGCAAAGAGTAGATGTAAACCTGTTTGACATTGGCGGCCGCGATACCGTGATCAATGTGGCTGATCTTCCAGAGCCCTCCACCTTCGCCCTCGCTGCTGGCGCGTTTGGACTGCTGGCGTGGCGGCGCAAGGCTTGTCCGAATCCGTGATCACAACAATAGTGAATTAGCTGTACTTGTTTTGAGGCAAGCAAATGATCGTTGTAGCAAATGACCTTTCTGATAGAACTGACCGGCTCAGAACATTAAATTGGAGAAACTATCTGCATGGCCGACGGAAGACAGAAATCAAAAGGCTCGGAACAGAAGGGCAATGCAGAAGCGCCCCCCTCACAGAACCTTCATAACCAAATAACGATTGCGGTCAACGCAGTGGTGAAGTCTGAATTGGCGGAGCTAAAGCAGGAGTTCAAGGACCTTGAGGCCAAATTGGTCAGGTCTATTCAGGACGCGTTTGCGGTCGAGGCCGAAAAGCTACGTGCTGCTAGTGCACGTCGAGAATGGGTTGCCCTTGTTGGAACCGCCATCGGGATGGTCATGGTGTGTACTTACGTACTTGACTTGAAGATTGCTCCAATTACTTCTCGGCTAGAGAAGATCGAAGGCCGAGTAGACAAACTGGACATCGCAAAGCAAACAGCAGAACTACGAAAAGGCCCACCGAAAGAAGCTGGTGCGAGGCCCGCCTACACAGCTGAAATGAAGGGGTTCATTGAAAGTTCACTTCAGCGCCATATTCCTCCGCCGGTTGAAGCAATCAAAGGATTTGCCACCAGTGTCAAGTCAGAATCTTTTGATGCAAAAGATTCAGTGTGGGACCTGCTGCCTGTTGTTGCTCGCTACGCCACTTTTTCAGTACCAGATCCTCAGGGCTGGAAGTTAATGCCAGAAGTACCAGAAGCTACGGAAAACATTAGAGAAGCATACAAGAAGTTTGGGATGCCTGAGATAAAGTTTTACGAACGAGACAATCCATTGATCCCAGGAAAGTCTTTGTACCGCCTACCTGCTTTATTCGGCCGTCTCCCACTAACAGTGTCTACTGGGTCTTCGGAAACGAAAATTGTGAATGGGATTATACCCTTGGATGGGGCCATGTATCAAAATATTACTTTCGAAAAAACGAAGATTCTCTATGAAGGTGGGCCGTTTCAGCTCATCAATGTGACGTTTATCAACTGCGAATTTATTTTCCCGAATAGAACGCCACGAACCCTACAGACATGGGCATCCATCGTTGAGCAAATTCCTAACCGAGTTTCAAGTGAAGTAAAAGCTGAGGTCAAGCCCGCCAAGAAGTCACCGACTGTCTAACCTATGCCACCGAACCCACCAATGGGAAGCATTACTATTGAGCTAAAGCATTCTCAGCCCGCGGACGTAATCTACGCTGTTCGCAATCTGGCCGCTTTTCAAGCCCTTTAAGCTTTTTCTCGGCATAGGGTCGGATAAGATCCTTTTCTTCCGCGTTGGCTTTGTCGAACACGCGAAGGGTCTGGTCCAGAGCTATACGAATCCCGCTCCGCTCGATAGCTTGCATGTTCGTTGCCTTGCGCGTCTCTTTCATTCGCCGCCCGCTGGTCTTGCCTTGGGCGATGGCTTTTGGGACTTTCTGGGGCATCGGCTTACCGGCTGCCATTGGCAGCTGCGATACGAAATGTTGGCGGCCGTATTCTGGAATCGGCATTCGGCTGGCGAGCTTGTCCCCCAGCCGCTGGAGCTTTGCCCGTGTCAACACTATGCCAAGGTATGAGGACGTGGAAGCCCTTAATTTGAGGCGAAGTGTAGTTGGGGGCCGCACAAAAGTCCCCACACAGCCGAATTTGATGTGAGGCAGGGGTATTCTGGCAACGCCCAAATCGTTTGTTTTGTGGTGCCCGGGGCGGGACTTGAACCCGCACTTCCCTTTCGAGAAAACGGATTTTAAGTCCGTTGCGTCTGCCGATTTCGCCACCCGGGCCAAACTTTTCTTATTGTAACGGCGCTTGAGGGCTGATGCGGGAAATAGTTTTTTATAGGCCTCCGACCTAAAGGAACTAAGCAATTCTGCCGAGGATCTCCTAGAGGGGGAACTCAGGTGAAGCTAAGGCATTGTTTAATGCTGCAGGGCGTGTTGATGGCTTTTTGTGTCACAGAAGCATCAGCGCAGAGCTTTTCTTTTTATTCCACTTTGAGGTCTGGGCGGCCCGGAGCGGATTGGCAGGTTGGGGTAGGGCCCAGCGCAGCACAGAGCGCAGCGACCTGGAATACGAGGTACTTTTCCTATAGCCCGGCTGATTCTTCGTGGCGTGGCGGCGGGTTGAGCCAAGACTTTGAGATCGGTTTCGATGCAGCGAGGAATGTCGGCTATACAAGGGTCAGGAATTCTGCCGGGGCCTGGACAGAAGCGACTCTCGCCAATACGGGTGCTCCGATCGCTGCTGATACGAACTGGAATATACCTGCATCCAGTTTTTGGTTGGGTGCCTCAGGGCAAAACACGGCCTCAAGCATCAGTTTGGCCAGTCTCACCCTTTCTCCGAACTTGAGCCTGATCAGCGGCAGTTTGCCTACAAGCCTTGCTGCTTCGCAAAGCGGAAGCGGAGTGGTGAGCAATTTGCCGGCTCCATTGGTGATTAACGCTGCGGCCAATGGGGGCTCGTGGTTTCTGGCCGGGACAGTGACTTTGAGCGGGTTTGGGACTGCAACAGGATCGAGACTGCAATTCAATTTTGGTGCGACCAGCAATCCGACCCCGGAAGCTTCCACTTTGAGCATGCTTGGGGCAGGTTTCCTGATGTTGGCCTTAGCCCGAAAAAATCTTTTGGCCTAGGACTTTGGTCTAAAGGAGCTAAGCAATTCTGCCGAGAGATTAGATACAAACCAATCTAAGGTGAAAAGCAAAAGCCATTCCGTTGTGGATGGTGGATGCGGCAGGAGAGCCAAATGAGAAGGAACTCAGTTTTCCTAGGGATCTTGATAATCGTGAGTGCGATCGGAGCATCGGCTCAGAGCTTTTCTTTTTATTCCACGCTACGGGCAGGACGCAACGGTAATGGGGCGGCTGCAGGCAATGGCTGGGAATTGGGGACGGGAACGACTCCTGGCTATTCCAATGCGACCTGGACGGACGCGCAATTTGCCTACAACGCAACGCCATCGAACAATCACTGGCGCGGAGGCGGGCTGAGCCAGCAGTTTGAGGTTGGCTATGACGCCGGTACGAATACGGCCTTTACCAGAGTGAGGGATGCGCAAGGGAACTGGACGACGGCAACAGTTGCGAATTCCGGGGCTGCTTTTCCGGGGAATACGATCTGGACGTTGCCTGCGTCCAGCTTCAATGTCAGCGCGACTGGGAAGCAAGACCCTTCCTCGATCATCATCGAAGGCTTAACGCTTTCGTCCAATGTTGCTCTGGTGAGCGGGACCTTGCCAACGACGATTGGAGTGATTGGGTCCCCCGGACTGGATACCAGTGCGAGTTTGTCTGCACCGCTGGTGATTGATGCTGCGGCTAATGGCGGGAGCTGGTTTTTGGCGGGAACGATCCGGTTTAGCGGGCTGCAGGGAAGCGGCGGGTCTGCACAAGGGTCGCAGTTGAGCTTCAATTTAGGGGCGCTTGGGAATCAGACTCCAGAAGCCACGACGATGAGTCTGCTGGGTGGTGGATTAGTGTTGCTTGGATGGCTGAGCCGGCGCCGACGGATGGGTGGAGTGAAATGAACTTACCGGCGCCTGAATGGCCGCCGCAGCTTCCTGGAGTTAGTAATTTTTTCGAGATTGCCGAAGTTCGTGACCTGAAATGGTTTGCCCGAAAGTACTGGGTGTGGATTGCGCTGAGTGGAGTCCTGTCCGGGTTGCTTGGTGTGGGTTGGGCGTATTTTTTTCCGCCCCTGTTTGTGTCGCAGGCTACGGTGAGATTTCTGCCTCCACAGGTGGCTGGGCGCTTCGTAAATCCGAACTTTTCAATGGAAGTAGGACAGCGGATGTTTGCGTTGTCGCAGCTCTTGAGCAGCCGCATGACAGCAGCAAAGCTGATTGAGGCGTACTCACTGTATCCGGAGAGACGACGGTTTCAAACGATTGAAGACCTGACGTCGAAGTTGACCACGAATTTGCACATCACGCAAATGGGCAATGCCCAGGGCGAGGATCACCGTTCCGTGCCCACGCTACGAATTGCTTTCTATTACCCGGACGCAGAAAAAGCGCAGAAAGTAGTGCAGAAGGTAGTTGAGCAGATTTATGAGGAGAACCGCAAATATCGCGGAGATCAGTCGCTTGGGACGACGGAGTTTCTGCTTGAGCAACTGACTGCTGCTGAGGAAAAGGTGCTGGAGACTGAGCAGCGACTGGGGGAAATACAGGACTCGATTGGTTTGACAGTTTCGCAGACGCGGATGGGGCAGGCAACCTCTCGCAGCTATGTGGTGGATTCGCGACTGAGAGATTTACGGCATGACCGGAGGTTGCAGGAAGAGCGCAAGGCGGTGAAGAAGGCAGAGTGGGAGCAGCTTGAGTTGTTGCAGAAGCGAATTGAAACCCGTCCGGTGGAATTTTATATCCCTGAGTTTGAAGGAATGCAACATTACTGGCACTTGCGTGCTGGTGTGACCACAGCGAAGTCTCGGCTTGAGAGATTGAAAGAGAGATACAACTCTTCGATGCCCGAAGTCGTATCTGCGCAAAACGACGTGAAGGAAGCCGAGGCATCTGTCGAGCGATTTCATAAAGAGCGAGGGTATCGCCTGAGGAATCGCGATCTGGAGGGGAATGCGGCGAAGATTGCTCTGGCAAAGTTGGAATTGCAGGCTCTGGACAAAGAGGCCAGTGAGCAGATTCGTGAAGAGTCTGAACTCCGAGCCGAATCGCAAAAATTGAGAGAGCAACAGGTTGCACCAGCGGGACAGGAAGTGGAGTTACTGGTGGCCAAGCGAGAATATGAGGCGGCAAAAGAACATCACAATGAACTGCAGAAGAAGCATGAAGAGTCGCGTTCTGCCTCTGAGATGGAGCGCCGGGGGCAGGGGGAAAGCGTGGAGACGCTGGAGGCTGCATCGAGGCCGACCGATGCCGAAAAGCCGACCTGGTGGATGCGCGTAGCGATTGCTGCCGGGCTTGGGGTTGTGGTGAGTGCGATCAGTTGTTTGCTGCTTGCTTTGCGGGATCCGAAGGTGCTGCATGCGGGGCATTTGGAGAATTGGGCTGGAATCGAAGTGTTGGCCAGCTTTGCTGTAGAAGGGCAGGGTCGACGGAAACTGGGCCGGGGTGGTGCTGCGGCTTTGACGTGTCTGGCTTTGGTGTTTGCCAGTGGTTGCGGATTGTTGAGGCAAGATGCGGCAGGGCTGGTGCGCGAGGGAATCAAGGCGGAGAAGGCGGGACAGTATCAGGCAGCTCTTCTGCAATTTCGCATGGCACTGGAGCGGGACGCCAAGTGTGCTGAAGCGCATGAGGCATTGGGAAGGCTAGCCTTGCAAATGGGTGAATTGATGCCTGCCAGGGAGTCTTTGGCGCGCGCGGTGGAGTTGCGGCCCGACAACGAAAAGCTGTTGAAAGATCTTGCTGAAACCAGTTACAAGATCTACTTTGGCGATCCTGGCCGGCCGACTGTTTTGCTGCGAGAGGTGGAGGAGTTTGGGACAAGACTGAAGGCGAAGTGGCCTGGTAGTCCGGATGGCTACCGGATTTTGTCTCAGGTGTTGATGGAGCGCCATCGAACGGATGAGGCCATTGTGTTGCTGGCAGACGCTAGCGGCAAAGTGAAACGCAACCAGACACTGCGAGCGCAGATGGCGGCGGCAATGTTTCGTGTAGGACGTGCCGAGGAGGCCGAGGCAACGCTGGAGAACCTGATTGAAGAGCACCCGGGATATCTGGATGCGTATGACCTTCTGTACTTGCAGCGGATGCAAAGCAGGCAGAGTGAGAAGGCGCGGGAAGTATTGGTATTGAAGTGGGAAAAGAGCGGGGAACTGGAGCCGGCGTTGCAGCTGACTGCGCACGACGATGCCCGGGGACAGCGCGAGGCAGCATCGAAGATGCTGGCTGAATTGAAGCCCCTGGCGTTGCGTAAAGTGCTGGGGATGGCGAAGATTGGAGATTTTTGGATGCAACGGGCAGAATGGAAGGCTGCCTGGGATGCATATATGACGGGGCGAGAGGCAGAAGCATCGCGTCGTGGAGACTATGTTGGGCGGCTGGCGGAATGGCATCTGGCACAGGGGCAGAACAAAGAAGCGCAGAGTCTGGTTGAGGCGGAGTACAAGCAGAATAATCAGAGCGTTGTGCTTGAGGCATATCTGGCTGCGGTGCGGCTGGGTGAAGTGCCGGCTGAGCGAAGGATGGAAGAACGTAAGCGACTGGAGGCGATCTTGCAGCGGATGCCGGACTCGCCCTTTGTGCGCTATCACCTGGGACGGGCTTATTTGCTTGAAGGCAAAGCGCAGCCTGCGGCAGATCAGTTTGAACGGTCGGTGAAACTGGATGCCAATTACACGGCAGGGTGGCTGGCGCTGGCAGAGCTGGATCTTGCGCAAGGCAATGCCGGGGCAGCAGAGCAGCGGGCGGACAATGTTTTGCGAATGAACCCGCGGCAGATGAGGGCGATGATGGTGCGCGGGCGGGCGATGGTGCAGAGGGGTAAGCTGGCTGAGGCGCAGAGCTCGTTTGAGACTGTGATCGCGGCTGAGCCGAAGAATGCCGATGCGCGATTTGGCCTTGCGATTGCGCAGGCGCGGCAAGGGCGAACCAGCGATGCGATCGGGCAACTGGAAGCCGGTAAGGGGTTGGAAGAGAAGGATCCGCGATGGACGCTGGCGCTTGTGGCGGTGCAATCGCGTGAAGGCAAACTCGATACGGCCAAAAAGACGCTTGAGGCGGCGATCGAGAATGGTGGACAGAGTGAGTTGCTGCTGGAGCGTCTGGCTGATTTGCAGCTTCAGTTGAACGATGGGGCTGGCGCGAAAAAGACGTTTGAGCGGTTGCTTGCCAAGGACGCAAAGAGTCTTGAGTTTCAAATGGGCAGGGCTGGGGCGATGGCACTGGCCGGGGAGCGTGAGGCGGCGCTCAAAGTGTATGCCGAACTGCAGAAAAGCCACGATAGCGATTTGAGGGTGTGGTTGCAGCCGGCAAGTTTGCTTGGTGAGATGAGGCGAGACCAGCAGGCTCGTCAGGCTTACGAGGAGGCTCTGCGGCGGGATCGTGAGAATACTTATGCGCTGAACAATCTGGCCTGGTTGTTGCTGAAGAATGGAACCGATACGCAGCGTGCACTCGATTTGGCGCAACGGGCGAAGCGGACGGTAAGGCAGTCTCGCGAAGTAGATGGCACTTTGGCGGAAGCTTATACGCGGCTGTCGATGCTTCGTAGCGCTGAGGCAGTTTACGAGGAAATGCTGAGCTATCTCCCGGGTTCGGAGAAACCGCGTATAGAGAAACTGCTGGCCAGTGTCAGGCAGAAAAGCCGGAAGGAGAAGAACACATGATCTCAAGGCTTGGGGAAGACGTAGGACTGGAAGCGCCTGAAGCTCTGGCGGCGTTGCAGGATGCCTGGAATGAGGAGCCTGTAGAAAGTTTGCGGGCTGCGCATAAAGCTCGCAAGCAGCGGATTCTCGACTTGCACCTGGTGCCACAAATCAAACTTGGGGATGCCGAGAAAGCCTTTACGTGTACAGACCCCAAGTATCCGGTGAGCTGGAAGCAACAGGTGAGGCAGTTGCGGAACCGATTGACGCACTTTGACGATGAAGTGAAGACACGGGAGAAATCGGGCATTCAGGTGGTGTCGCTGCTGAGCATGAATGGGCAGCGACCGAGGAAGGGCCTGGCTGGAAATCTGGCCTTTGCTCTGGCGGCGATGGAGGACACAAAAGTGCTTCTGATCGATGCCAAGACGAGCCGGCCGGATCTGGATCTACAACTTGGGCTGAGTGAGGCCAGAGGACTGTGTGAGGCGACGCGTGCGCACCGGGAGGATTTGCCGGATTGCTTTCGGCGGATTGCGGGAACGCAGCTTTACCTGCTGCCACTTGGGCAGAGGACGAAGTATCAGGATGAAGCGGTGGACTTGCGCGGGCTGCAACGATTGCTGGCTGGATTGAGGCAACAG